>JALOOQ010000082.1 GCA_025454305.1 Cyanobium sp. Prado107 | reverse complement strand
CCAGATCCTCTGCAACCGTGCCGTCTTCGGCGAATGTCTCCAGGGAGCTGACCTTCAGCGAACGGATCAGCGGTCCATAGGAGAAGGACAGCGATTCGGAGGCGCGGGCGGGCGGACCGGCCAGCACGGCCGCACCTCCCAGCACGAGACAGAGCCCCAGCGCCTTGCCGGCCAGCCGTCTGCCCATCGTCGACGTCTTGGAGAACTGCAGGCGCATGGATGGGCCGATCCGATCACACCGAACCCTACTGATCACGTGCCATCTCGCCTGGGGGATCAAAGGGATTCGTGAGGTCCGGACTGATCAAGCCTGCTCATCCTCCTCGTCGTCGGGCGGCCAGGCCAGGTGCACCACCACCGGCGCGTGGTCGCTGGGCTGGGTCTGGCCCCGGGTGGCCCGGTGGATCACGCAGCCGGTGGCGCAGGCCAGCAGCTCCTCGCACAGATAGATGTGATCGATGCGCCAGCCCTGATCGCGCTCCCAGGCGCCGCTGCGGTAGTCCCACCAGCTCCAGTGGCCGCTGCCGGGCTCGAACACGCGGAACACGTCGTGCAGCCGCTCCCCCAGCAGCTCCCGCAGCGCCTGCCGTTCCGGTTCGCTGGCCATGATCCCGCCCGTGAGCCGCTGCGGGTCCGGCAGATCCCGGTCCTCCGGGCCGATGTTGAAGTCGCCCAGCATGCACAGGGGCTCGCCCTGCCGCTCCTGCGCCTCCAGATAGCACCGCAGGCACGCCAGCCACTCCAGCTTGTAGCCGTACTTGTCGCTGCCCACGGCGCTGCCGTTGGGCACGTAGAGGTTGAGCACGCGGATGCCGTCGATCCAGGCGCTGATCACCCGCTTCTGCTCCTCCAGCCGCTCGGCCTCGGCGTCGCCGGGCAGCAGGGCGCTGAAGCCGATCTGCACGTCCTCGAGCGGCAGGCGGCTGAGGATCGCCACGCCGTTGTAGGCCTTCTGGCCGCTGATGGCGCAGGCGTAGCCCAGGGCCTCGAAGGCCTCGGCGGGGAAGCGCTCGTCGTCCACCTTGGTTTCCTGCAGGCAGAGCACCTCGGGCCGCTCCTGCTCCAGCCAGGCCAGCACCTGCGTCAGGCGCGTGCGCACCGAATTGACGTTCCAGCTGCCGATGCGCATGCCGCCCCCTGAGCGCCATTAGCATGGCTCCCAGTCGAAGGAAGGAACCCCATGACCACCCGTTCCCGCTCGACCCGCTCACCTTCCACCACCTTCCGCCGGGCGTTCGCACGCACCCTCGTGGCCGCCGGCCTGCTGCTCGCGCCCCTGGGCTTCGGCGAGGCCCGGGCCCAGCAGGGGGGGCTCGGCCAGAGCGTCACCACCCCCCAGCAGCAGCGGGAGCTCGACGACGGGGTCGGCCCCAGCCGGTCCGGCAGCATCCTCGATGCCACCAATCCGATCGAGCTGATGAACCGCATCCGGCGCGCCACGGCCCTGGACAACGCCACCCAGCCAGGCGATGCCATCGATGCCGCCCTCAGGGACTTCGAGGCGGGCTCCCAGCCGGCGGCTGGGACGACGCCGGGGTCTTCGCTGATGAAGGCGCCCTGAGCGCCTCCAGCCCCCAGGCGGCGGCCAGGCGGTCGAGCTGTTCCTGCTGCGCCGGGTCGCTCTGACGCCGGCGCGCTTCGCTCAGCGTGGCCTGGGCCGCCGTGAGGTTGCCCTGGCCGTGCTGGAGCAGGGCCCGGGCCAGCAGGGGGCGGGCATCGGCCGGAAACAGGGTCGTCAGCCGGATCAGCTGCGCCTCCGCCTGCCCGGGCTGGCCGAGCCGCTCCAGCACGTTCGCCAGCAGCAGGCCGATCGGCATGGCCTCCTCCCGGAGCTTCGGCGCGGTGGCCCGCTGCAGGGCCGCCTCCAGCTGGCTGCGGGCCTCGGCGCCGCGGCCCCCCTCCAGCTGCAGCAGCGCCATCAGCTGCAGGGCCTCCACCTGGTCGGGGCGCTGGCGCAGGATCTGGCGCAGCTCCCGCTCAGCGCCGCTGCGGTCGTCCTGGTCGCGGCGCAGTTCCGCCAGCAGCAGCCGCAGCGACCAGCGCTGAGGGTCCTCGTCGGCCAGCCGCTCCAGCAGGGCCGTGGCCTCGTCCTGCCGATCGAGGGCCACGAGCAGTTCCAGCAGACGCTGCTGCTCCTCGGCGCTGGCCGCGCCATCCTCCACGCGGCGGCGCAGCTCCTCCGCCTGCTTCACCAGGGCCGTCCGCGGACCGCTCTCGCCGCCGGCCAGCTGGCGCTGGCCCAGCCACCAGCCGGTTCCCAGGCAGAGCACCGCCAGCCCGGCCGCGGCCAGCCCCAGCAGCAGGCCCTGGGCACCGGGGGATCGGTTCGGGAGGCGGGGCATCGGGGCGCCGGTGAACCTGGCTGGGCTGAGTCTGCCGGTCCGCTGCCCTTACATTGGCGCCATGCGCGACCATCCCATCCCACCGGTCACCGAACCGCTGCAGTACCGGGCCATCGGCCTGGTGCGCGGCACCTACGTGCCGTCCGCACCCGACCAGATCAACCGGGGCGCCATCCACACGGCCGACGGGGAGCAGCTGGAGGCGGTGGTTCTGGGGCGGCTGCTGACCCTGCTGCGCCGCCACATCGACCTGGCCGAACCCCACCTGTGGGTGGTGTACCCCCGCAGCCGCGAGGAGGGCGGGCTGCATCTGCAGGTGGTGGGCATCTGGGAGCCCAGCACCCTGGCGGCCGCCGATGCCGGCAGCGAGTCCGGTGCCACCGAGTCCGGTGCCACCGAGCCCGAGGCCGACGCTCCAGCCCCCACGGAGGCGCAACCCTCCACGGAGAGGCAGGCCATGGACGTGCTGCCCGAGGGCGACGACTACTTCTCCGTGCGCGGTGAGCTGGTGTTCACCAAACCGGAAACCGGCGACCTGGTGGTGAAGGTGCGCCAGCGGCCCAGGGGGGACGGCCAGCGGCCGGCTCCCTTCAAGCTGCAGCTGCGGGGGGATGTGCCCCTGGAACACCTGCGCCACTTCGTGTCGCTCAACCTGCGCCGCCAGGGCCAGGCGCTCACGCTCGAGGGGCTGGAGGTGATCGGCCCCGTGGCGCAGCGGGGCAACCGCGGTGGCAAGGACCGCCGCAAGCAGCCCGACAAGCGCCCCCGGGGCGGGCATCAGGGCGGCCACCAGGGCGGTCAGCCCCGTCAGCCGGAGTCCCCCCGGCGCACGGCCGTGGTGCGGCCCAGCCGCTGAACCATGGCCCTCTGGGAGGCCACCAGCGGCACCTGGATCAATCTGCTGGCCGTGGCCTTCGGCACCCTGTGCGGCGCCGCCCTCGGCTCCCGCGTCAGCCTGCAGCTCGCCCAGCAGTGGCGCCGCTGGCTGGGGGTGGTGACCCTGCTGCTGGCGGTGCAGATGGTGCAGCCGCTGTGGCAGCTGCGCCTGGGAGTCTTCCCGGCGGTGATGCCGGCCCTGCTCGCCCTCGTGCTCGGGGTGAGCGTGGGTGAGGCCCTGGCGCTGGAGCGCCGCCTGGGGGCCTGGCTGCGGGCCGCCGGCAGCTCGGCCCCCGGCAGCTCCTTCTCCGGCAGTCCCCACTCCGGATCAGGACCGGGCGTCCTCGCCGGCACCTTCGTGCTGTTCTGCGTGGGGCCGATGACCCTGGTGGGCTGTCTGCGCAACGGCGCCCTCGGCGATGCCGACCTGCTGCTGGTGAAGGCCGGCCTCGACGGCGTCAGCTCCGCCCTGCTGGCGGCCGGCGTGGGGCTGACGCTGGCCTGGGTGCTGCTGCCCATGGCCGTGTTCCAGTTCGCCCTCTCCGCCGCCGGCGCGCTGATGGCGGCCGGCCTGCCCGATCCCATGGCCAGCCCCGCGCTCGTGTTCAGCGCCGCACTGGGGGGTCTGCTGGTGCTCAGCCTCGCCCTCGAGCTGCTGGAGCTGCCCCATCCCTCCAGCGTCAACGCATTGCCGGCCCTGCTGCTGGCGCCCCTGCTGGGCTGGGGGATCCAGCCATGACCTCCGCCCTTTCCGCCGGCGTGGCGGTGGCCCTGATCACCCTGGTGGCGGTGATCGGTCCGCTGCTCGGCCTCTCGCCCGCCTGGATCGCCCTGCTGGCCGCGCTGGCCCTGGGCGGCCTCACCGTCGACGCCGCCGGCTTCGCCGGCCGCGGCGGCCACCTGCTGGCCGAGGCCCTCCCCGGCGGGCAGGCCCGCCTGCGGCGCATCGCCGTGCATGAGGCCGGCCATGTGCTGGTGGCCGCCGAGGAGGCCCTGCCGGTGCGCCGGGTGCTGGTGGGCAGCCTGGCCTGCCTGCAGGCGGGGCTGCCGGCCGGGGGCAGCACCGAGTTCGCCCCCCCGGAGCACGCCAAGCTCCCCCTCGAGGATCTGCGCCGCTGGAGCCGCGTGCTGCAGGCCGGCATGGCCGCCGAGGCGCTGATCTACGACGACAGCATCGGCGGGGCCGACGACCGGGCGCTGCTGGGTCGCCTCTGGGGGCTCTCCGGCCACGACGTGGCCACCGCCCAGCGCGAGCAGCGCCGTGCCCGCCGCGAGATCGACCAGCTGCTGCGCCGCCGCCGCGGCGACCTGGAGGCCGAGGCCGAGCGCCTGCTGGCGGCGGCGCCCCGCCTGGGCCGGATGCGTCTCCAGGAGGCCTGAGGTGGGGCAGCTGGCCCTGCTCGACTGCCCCACCGGCCTGGCGGGCAACATGCTGCTGGCGGCCCTGCTCGACCTGGGCGTGCCCCAGGCGGTGGTGGAGGCCCCGCTGGCCGCCCTCGGGCTGGCCGGTGCCTACCGGCTGGAGCTGGAGGAGCGCCGCAGCGGAGGCCTGCGCGGTCTGCACCTGAACGTGTGCGGCCTGGAGCCGGAGCCGCCGGCGCGCCACTGGAGCCGGCTGCGCCACCAGCTGCGCCAGGCCCCCCTGGAGGAGTCCCTCCGGCGGCGGGTGCTGGCGGTGTTCGGCCTGCTGGCGGAGGCCGAGGCAGCGGTGCATGGCCACTCCCCCGAGCAGGTGCACTTCCATGAGGTGGGCGCCGTGGATGCCCTGGTGGATGTGGTGGGGGTGTGCGCCGGTCTGCTGCACCTCGGCGTGGAACAGCTGGTGTGCGCCCCGCCGCCGGCGGGCCACGGCACGGTACGCACGGCCCATGGGCTGCTGCCCCTGCCGGCGCCGGCGGTGCTGGAGATCGCCCGCCGCCGCGGCGTGCCGCTGGCCGATGCCGGCGGCCTGCCGCCCGCGGAGCTCACCACCCCCACCGGGCTGGCCCTGGCTGCCTGCTGGGCGCACCGCTTCGGGCTGCCGCCCGCCCACGTGCCGCGGCAGGTGGGGGTGGGGCTGGGCAGCCGCGAGCTGGATCGCCCCAACCTGCTGCGGCTGGTGCTGGCCGATGCCCTCGATTCCGCGGGTGCTGGTGGCAGTGAGCCCATGGGCGCTGGCGGTGCCGGGGAGCCGGAGCCCCACCTGGAGACGGTGCTGGTGCAGCAGGCCCAGATCGATGACGCCACGCCCGAGGACCTGGCCTTTCTGATCGAGGCCCTGCGCCAGGCCGGAGCCCTGGAGGCGTTCAGCCAGCCGCTGACGATGAAGAAGGGCCGGCCGGGCTGGCTGGTGACGGCCCTGGGCCGGCCCGATCCCGCCGCCGCGGACCGCCTGCGGCAGGTGTGGTGGCGCCATGGCACCTCCCTGGGCCTGCGGGAGCAGCAGCAGCGGCGCTGGGTGCTGCCCCGCCGCCAGCTGGAGCTCGACACGCCGCTCGGCATGGTGCGGGTGAAGCAGGCCCGCCGCCCCGATGGCCGCTGGAGCTGCAAGCCCGAACATGACGACCTGATCGCCCTGGCCCGGCGCCACGATCTGGCCATCGATCAGGTGCGTGCCACTGTGCAGCACGCGCTGGACCGGCTTCCCCCTCCCCCGCCGTGAAGTTCCCCTCCCTGACGCCCCCTCCCGCGCTGCGGCGGTTCCAGCAGCAGACCCTGCGGCAGTGGAGTCCGCGCCTGCGCGGCCTGGCCGCTGCCCTGCGCCGCCGCGCCTCCTCCCTGCCGCCCCTGCCCGGCGGCCTCTCGCTGTGGGTGAGCCTGCTCAGCTTCGGCTTCGTGCTCGCCGCCCTGGTGGGCAACGGCCGGCGCATGCTGCAGCTCAGCCTCGATCCCCAGGGCTGGTGGTGGCTGCTGCTGGGGGTGGGGGTGAGCCTGCTCAGCCTGGTGGTGAATGCCCTGGGCCTGGGGGTGGTGCTGCGCTGGCTGCGGCTCAGGCCCCGCTGGCCCGCCCTGGTGAGCCTCTACCTCGACACCAACCTGCGCAAGTTCCTGCCCGGTGGCATCTGGCATCTGGCGGCCCGCCTCGGTCCCCTTCGCGCCCCGGACGGTCTGCTCCTGGAGCCGGCACCGCTGACGCTGGCCCTGGTGGCTGTGCTGCTCGACCCCCTGGTGGCGGCCGTGGCCGCTCTGGCTCTGGTGCCGCTGGGGGGCTGGCAGGCCGGCCTGGCTCTGCTCTGCCCCCTGCCGCTGCTGCTGCTCTGGCCCCGCTGGCTGGCGCCGCTGCTGGAGCGGCTGGAGCGGCGCCAGGCCCGGCGCCTGCGGCTGGAGCCGGCGGCCCTGGAGTCGCTGAACCAGTCGCTGGGCGAGGCCCTCGCCGGCTATCCCTGGCCGCCTCTGCTGGTGCAGCTGCTGTTCGTGCTGCTGCGCTTCGGCGGTTTCGCCTGCTGCGTGCTGGCCTTCGATCTGCACACGTCCCTGGCTTGGAGCAGCTGGCTGGCGGGCTTCGCCCTGGCCTGGGCCGTGGGCCTGCTGGTGCCGGGAGCGCCCGGTGGCCTGGGGGTGTTCGAGGCCACCCTGCTGCTGCGCCTCGGGGGTGCCGTGCCGGAGGCGCCGCTGCTGGCGATCGCCCTCAGCTACCGGGTGGTGGTGACCCTGGCCGACCTGGCGGGAGCCGGTTGCGCCCGCCTGGACGGCTGGATCGACCGGCGGGTGGCCCAGGCGGGCTAAGGCTGTTTGCAATTGCGCCTATTGTTGAGAGCGTCAGGGATGGAACGGTGCCGGTTCGCTCCTCTCCTCGGGCACCGCTGCCGGCTCCGCTGAGCCCCTCCGGCCCTGTGGGCGACGGCCTGCGCAGCAGCCTCCACCACCGCGGTCAGCGCCTCACCCCCCAGCGCCAGCGGGTGCTGGATCTGTTCGAGCGCATCGGCGAGGGCACCCATCTCAGTGCCGAGCAGGTGCATCAGCGCCTGCTGCGCGATCAGTCGCGGGTGTCGCTGGCCACGGTGTACCGCACCCTGCGGCTGCTGAGTTCGATGGGACTGCTCCAGGAGCTGGAGCTGCCGGAGGGCGGCCGCCGCTTCGAGCTGGCCAGCGACGCCCACCGCGACCACCACCATCTGGTGTGCATCCGCTGCGGGTGCACCGAGGAGTTCGAGAATCCGGCCGTGCTCGAGGCCGGCCAGGCGGCCGCCGAGGGCCGCGGCTTCCGGCTGCTGGAGTGCGTGCTCAACGTGCGCGCCCTCTGCCCGCGTTGCGCCGCCGATGAAGCCCTGGAGCTCGAGTCCCCGGGCTGAATGAGATGCCACTGGTGCTGCATGGACCCCGGCAGAAGCCCCGTCACCGCAGCGGTGCTGTCCGTTTCACGGTGACGCTCGGCAGCTCCCCGAACAGCTGGCGGTAATCACCGGCGAAGTGGCCGGGGTTGAAGAAGCCCCATTCCATCGCCAGATCCTGAATCCTGATCTCCCCGGGATCGGCGGCCAGCAGCTGCCGACGCACCCCATGCAGCCGCCGGAGCTTCAGGAAAGCCATCGGTCCCATGCCGAGGTGCTCCCGGAATCCGTGAATCAGGCTGCGCCGGCCGGCGTGCACCTGGCGACAGAGGCCGTCGAGGGTGATGGGCTGGTGCGGGTTCTCCACCATCCAGTGCTGGGTGAGCTTCACCAGCTCAATCCGCGCTGGGGGACGCCGCAGGTGATGCTGCCGTCCGGCTCCATGGGTGAGGGCCTCCGCCAGCAGGGGGACCAGGTCTTCGCTTGCCAGACGAGTCCCCCCAGGCAGGGTCAGGACCGATGGTCGCGCCTCGGCGAGGTGGAACAGCCCCTGCAGATGGCGCCGCAGGCCCTCGTGCCGGCCCTGATCCAGCGGCATCCAGTTCACCGCCAGATCCCGATCGTCCAGCACCGGACCCCCCAGCCGCTCGACCCAGGTCCGAAAGTGATGGCACGAGAGGAGCACCAGGGCCAGGTTGCTGCTGGTTCCGGAGGTGACGTGGATCTCGCTGCGGGGATCCAGGCCGAACAGGCAGGTGCGGGGCAGAACGTGGCCATGGGCCCGCAGGAACGGACCCCGGTCGTTCGGATCGAGGGGAAGGGTCACGATCTGATGCCCGCGCGGCTTGCTGCCCGCGGCATGCACCGGCTTCGACAACCGGAGGCGCAGAAGCACCAGGGCCTCCAAGCGCAGCACAAGCAGGTCTCCCTCGAGAGCGCCCCCGCTCAGCTGCAGCAGCTCGATCGCGAGGCCGGTGGCACGCAGCAGGGCCTCCGCCTCCTCGACACAGTGAATGGTGTGCCGGATCACCGGCGGGGCCAAGGAGTGCACTTTCTGAGCTGACGCCTCCCGCCGTCGTGTTCATCCTGAGGCACGGGGGCACGACCTTGCCCCCTGTTCTTTTCCCGCCGCCAGAGCCATGCCCAACGGCAAGCCCAACATCCTCATCCTCTGGGGTGATGACATCGGCCAGAGCAACCTCAGCTGCTACAGCGACGGTCTGATGGGGTACCAGACCCCGAACATCGACCGGGTCGCCAGGGAGGGCGGCCGCTTCATCCACTACTACGCCGAGCAGAGCTGCACCGCCGGGCGGGCCGCCTTCATCTCCGGCCAGAGCGTGTTCCGCACCGGCCTCAGCAAGGTGGGCCTGCCCGGCGCCGAGCTGGGCTACCGCACCGAGGATCCCACCATCGCTTCGCTGCTGAAGCCGCTCGGCTACCGCACCGGCCAGTTCGGCAAGAACCACTTCGGCGACCGCGACGAACACCTGCCCACCAATCAGGGCTTCGACGAGTTCTTCGGCAACCTCTATCACCTCAACGCCGAGGAGGAGCCGGAGCTGCCGGATTACCCCAGCCCCGAAGACTTTCCCAACTTCCGCCAGAACTTCGGTCCTCGCGGCGTGCTCCACTCCTGGGCCAATCCCGACGGCAGCCAGCGCATCGAGAACACCGGCCCGCTCACCAAGCAGCGGATGCAGAACTGTGACGAGGAGTTCCTGCGCGAGGCCAAGCGCTTCATCCGCGAGGCGGT
>JALOOQ010000218.1 GCA_025454305.1 Cyanobium sp. Prado107 | reverse complement strand
GACCCCGAGCTCCTGCGGGAACGCCTCAGCCGGAGCCGCACTCCCCAGCCGGGGGCCCTGGTGCTCAGCCGCACGGGCCGCCTCGCGGCCGATCTGCCCTTCTGGCGCCAACCGCTGCAGCGCTGGTGGCTGCGACCGGCCCAGGCCGCGGCGCCGGAGCGGATTCCAGGCTTCGACCGGGTGCTGGCCTTCTCCTCCTGGCCCGGGCTGCGGGGCGAGCTGGCCGCGGCCGGACTGCTACGCCTGGTGCTGCTGGGTGGTGCCGACCTGGCCGGTCAGCTCCTGGCTGCCGATCAGGTGGACGAACTCCAGCTCACCCTCTGTCCCCTGCTGCTCGGCGGTCCCCACAGCTGGCTGCCCCCCCTGCCGGGCCTGCGGCCGGACCGCTGGCAGCTGATCGAGCACCGCTCCCTGGGGAGCGATGAGCTGCTGCTGCGCTACCGCCGATCCTCAGCAGCCGAGCGCTCCCGCCGGGAGCCGCCGAAGCGCTGACCCAGCTGCCGCAGCGACACCCCCTCCAGGCTGTTCGCCGGCAGGCCCACCAGCTGGGCGATGCAGCGCTTGACGATCCGCTCGCCCTCCGGCCCCAGCTCCCGTTGCATCAGTTCGCCGACCACCGCCAGACCCTTGCCGCTGGCATCGGTCTCCCGCACCAGGCAGCGGCTGGCGGGGGCGGCGAGCTGGCGGCAGGGCCGCTGCAGCTGGGATGCCAGCTGGGGATCATCACCCGCCAGGGCATCCACGCAGGCCCGGATGATGCGGGTCTCCAGCTGGGGACGCATCAGCTCCAGCACCGGCCGCATCAGGCCGGCCTGGGCCGGAGCGGCCAGCAGGGGGCCGCTCAGCGCCACGGCGAGCAGCGCAACCGCTCGGGACGGAGGCAAAGGCAGCAGGCCCACAGGAGGTGTCGCTAGTTTTGCGCCTCCAATGCCGCGGCCATGGCTGAGCTCCAAGCCCGCTGGCACCAGGGCATCGCCGGAATCCCCGAGGCCGCCTGGGACGGGCTTCTGGAAGCCGCCTGTGCCCAGGAGCTGCCCTTCTACCGCTGGCGCTGGCTGCAGCAGCTGGAGGCCAGCGGCAGCATCGTGCCCCACCAGGGCTGGCAGCCCCTGCACCTGGGCCTCTGGCGCGGCGGCGAGCTGGTGGCGGCGGCCCCCCTGTATCTCAAGGGCCACAGCTACGGCGAGTTCGTCTTCGACCAGAGCTTCGCCCAGCTCGCCGGCCAGCTGGGCCTGCGCTACTACCCCAAGCTGGTGGGCATGAGTCCGGTGAGCCCGGTGCAGGGCTACCGCTTCCTGATCGCTCCCGGCGAGGACGCCGCCGCCGTCACGGCCCTGCTGCTGCAGCTGATCGATCGGTTCTGCGCTGAGCAGGGCATCCTCAGCTGCAACTTTCTCTATGTGGATCCGAGCTGGCAGCCGCTGGCCGAGGCGGCCGGCTGCATGGCGTGGGTGAACCAGCAGAGCCAGTGGAGCAACCCGGGCCATGGCGATTTCGCCGGATACCTGGCCAGCTTCAATGCCAACCAGCGACGCAACATCAAGCGTGAGCGCAAGGCAGTGGCCGCAGCCGGCCTGGCGGTGGAGCCGCTGGTGGGCGAGGCGATCGCCCCGGAGCTGGTGGGGCGCATGCACGACTTCTACGAACAGCACTGCGCCCGCTGGGGCCCCTGGGGCAGCAAGTACCTCAGCGAGGAGTTCTTCTCGGCGCTGGCCGAGGATCCGACCCTGCGGCGCCACCTGGTGCTGTTCAGTGCCCACCGCGGCGACCCCGCGGAGCCGGTGGCGATGTCGCTGTGCGTGCGCGGCGGCGACCACCTCTGGGGGCGCTACTGGGGCAGCGACGTGGAGATCGACTGCCTGCATTTCGAGGTCTGCTACTACGCCCCGATCGAATGGGCGATCGCCAACGGCATCCGCCACTTCGATCCGGGTGCCGGCGGCAGCCACAAGCGCCGGCGGGGCTTCGTGGCCCAGCCCCGGGTGAGCCTGCACCGCTGGAGCGATCCCCGTTTCGGCGCCATCCTGCGGGACTGGCTGCCCGGGGCCAACGCGGAGATGGCGCGGGAGATCGAGGCCATCAACGCTGAGCTGCCGTTCACCGCTGCCTACGATCCTCCCCATGCCCCAGCCTTTCGACCCGAGTCAGCGGCGTGAGCTCGATGAGCGGCTCTCCCATCGCTTCATTGCCCTCGATCCGGCCGGCTATTTCCTGATCAGGCTGGATCGCCAGGCGGGAGAGCTGATCGCGGAGCACTACGCCAACGGCGTCGACGAGCGCGGCCTGGCCACCGACCCCGACACCGGCGAGGTGATCAGTTGCCGCGGCGCCGGCCCCCGGACCCCTCTGGCGACCTACCGGGGCCGCAGCGCCAAGGAACTGGGGATCGTCCTCACCGAGGGGGAAGGTCCCCACCCCTTGAGCACCCTCGACCACGCTCTCTACCTGGGCCGGGAGCTGCAGAAGGCGGAGGCGGCACTGGAATCCGGCGCCGACTACGTGCAGGACTAGCCCGGCGTGCAGGACTAGCCGGGCACCATCTGCGGCGGGGCGACCATCAGGGAATGGGACGGGTCAGCCGGCAGGTGTGCCAGCTGGTCCTCGATCTCATGGCGCACGATCTGCCGGTATTCGAGGAAGTGCTCGCTGTGGGCCAGGATCGAGATGAAGCCGGTGAAGCGCGCAGGGTTGTGCCGGGCCATGCCGGCCAGGGCGCGCCAGAAGCGCCAGCGGGTGTTGCGCTTGATCCCCTGCCGCCACACCACGATGGCCAGGGCCCGCAGATCCACCCACGACACGCCCTTCCTGCCGTCTGGATGGCCGGTCGCCGTGTTCTCGCCGGCCAGCTCCAGCTGCTTGAGGATCTGCCTGTAACGCTGGGGAGGCAGCTTGAGGAAATAGCTGTAGACGCGGTCGATGTAGGCGTTGGGTTCGTAGTCGTAGAGCGCCGAGAACGCCTCCATGTATTCGGTGGCGATGTCCTCGATCGGCCGGGTGGGAATGAAATTGAGCAGGTTGGTCTGGTTGACCCCCTTGGTGGCCGCAGAGTCCTGAATCAGCCGTCCCTCCTGCTCCAGCCGCGTCCACATGGCGGTGTTGGGCAGGGCCTGCAGCATGCCCATCATCGCGTGGGGGATGCCGGTGCGGGTCACGAACTCCACGATCCGGTTGCCGGCGCCGCGCTGCTCGCCGTCGAAGCCGATGATGAAGCCGGCCATCACCCGCAGGCCGCTGGCGGTGATCTTCTCCACCGATTCCTCCAGGGAGCTGCGGGTGTTCTGCAGCTTGCGGGCGGTTGCCAGGCTGGCGGCATCGGGAGTTTCGATGCCCAGAAACACGCTCTCGAAGCGGCATTCCACCATCAGGTCCATCAGCTCCTGATCGGCCGCCAGATCCACCGAGGCCTCGGTGGCGAAGCTGAAGGGGTAGCCATGCTCGATCTGCCACCGGCGCAGGGCCGGCAGCAGCAGCTTCACGTTGCGCTTGTTGCCGATGAAGTTGTCATCCACCAGAAACACCGAGCGCCGCCAGCCCAGGTCGTAGAGGCGCTGCAGCTCGGCGACCAGCTGCTCGGGGGTCTTGGTGCGGGGCTTGCGCCCGTAGAGCACGATGATGTCGCAGAACTCGCAGTTGAACGGGCAGCCCCGCGAGAACTGCACCGACATCTCCGAATAGGCGTCGAGCTCCAGCAGGTCGTAGCGGGGCACCGGCGTGGAGGTCACGTCGGGCTTCTCGCCGTTGGCGGTGAAGCGGCCGCTGGTCTCGCCCCGTTCCAGTGCCTCCACGAACAGCGGCAGGGTGATCTCCCCTTCGTCCAGCACCTTGAAATCGGCCTGGTCCAGTTCCGGGGCGTCCGGGGTGGAGCTGGCGAAGGGGCCGCCCACCGCCACCGGCAGTCCGCGCGCCTTGGCCCGGGCGATCTGCTCGGCCATGTCGGCCTTCTGCACGATCATCCCGGAGATCACCACAAGTTCGGCCCAGGCCCATTCCTCCTCCCGCACCTCCCGCACGTTGCGGTCCACCAGCTTCATCTCCCAGCTCTGGGGAAGCAGGGCCGCCACGGTCACCAGGCCCAGGGGCGGCAGGAGAACCTTGCGGTTCACCAGCTCCAGGATTTTCTCGTAGCTCCAGAAAGTCCTGGGGAATTCCGGATAGATGAACAGGGTGCGCATGCCGAGAGCTGTGCCTGCAGGGGTGATGGCCAGATCGCTGGCGCTGCTTCTGGATTTTCCGCCGCAAGGCTAGGCGGATTCGATCGGCGCTGTTCAACGGCGCCGGGGGGCTCTGCTGTAATGGCTGCACCTTTCTCGGCGGCAGCGATGGGCGCAGCGATCTATCTGGCTCTGGTGGGTGGTGGGCTCGTGCTCGCGCTCACGGCATCCTTCGTGCTTCGTGGGATCAGGCTGATCTGAACCCTCAGGCCCCAGTGCGGGCCCTGAGGGCCTCCCGCACCATGGCCCCGGCACCCACCACCTCCCCGACCAGGTCGTAGGTGTCCGCGGCCGTGATCCGTACCGGCACCATGGTGCCCGGGGCGGCGCAGAGGCCACCCTCGCCGGGCAGAACCCGCACCTCACCATCCACCTCCGGGGCGAAGCGGGCGCAGCGGCCCAGCATCTCGCCGGTGCTGGGGTTCTCCTGCTCGATCAGCACGTCCACGATCCGCCCCACCCAGCTGGCGTTGCGGGAGGCGGCGATCGGCTGCTGCAGGGCCATCAGGCGGTCCTTCCGCTCCTGGGCCACCTCGGCCGGCACCTGGTTGGGCAGCGCGGCGGCGGGGGTGCCCTCCTCAGGCGAGAAGGTGAACACGCCCACGTGGTCGAACCGCTGCTCGGCCACGAACTCCAGCAGGTGCTGGAAGTGCTCCTCGGTTTCGCCGGGGAAGCCCACGATGAAGGTGGTGCGCAGCACCGCCTCGGGCAGTTGCTCGCGGATGCGGCGCAGCACACCGCCGGTCACGTCGGCCTGCCAGGGGCGGTTCATGGCCCGCAGCACGTCCGGATGGCTGTGCTGCAGCGGCAGATCCAGATAGGGCAGCACGTTGGCCACCTCCCGGTAGGCCGCCAGCACCTCGGCGGTGAGCCCGGTGGGGTAGGCGTAGTGCACCCGGATCCAGGGGATCTCCACCTCCCCCAGCGCCCGCAGCAGCTCGGCGAGCTGGGGTTTGCCGTAGAGGTCGAGGCCGTAGTTGGTGGTGATCTGGCTGATCAGCACCAGTTCCTGCACCCCCTGCGCCGCCAGGTGCCGGGCCTCGGCCACGATTGATTCGATCGGCCGCGAGCGCTGATCGCCGCGCAGGTGGGGAATGATGCAGAAGGCACAGCGGTAGTCGCAGCCCTCGGCCACCTTCAG
>JALOOQ010000217.1 GCA_025454305.1 Cyanobium sp. Prado107 | reverse complement strand
GGGGTAGTGCTCCAGCTCCAGGGCGGCCAGGGGCACACCGGCGCCGCTGTGGGGCCGCACCCGGCCCACGAAGCTGCTCTCGGCGGCCGGCAGGTGGCCCAGGCGGTGGCGCAGCTGGCCGTGCCAGCGCTCCAGAGCCTGCAGCGGCTGGAAGGGTTCTGGTTCCAGCTCGATCGAGAGCAGCGGGGTGGCCATGAACGCTCGTAGGTCAGCCGCCGCTGATCGGCGGCAGGAAGGCCAGCTCGTCGCCGCCGGCCAGGGGCGAATCCCAGGGTGCGAACTGCTGGTTGATCGCCACGCGGATGGTGGCGGTGGCATCGGTGGGTTCCAGCCCCAGTTGCTCCCACACCGCGGCGGGGGTGGTGCCGCTCGTTGCGGTGAGGCGGCGTTCCCGCCAGCCGGCCCGCTCGCGCAGGCCGGCGAACAGCAGCACGCGCAGCTCGCCAGGAGGGGGCAGCTCAGGGGGGGTGGAGGGATCGGCCATGCCAGCACGGGGCGGTGCTGGCCCCCACAATGGCGTCAGCCGAGGCGGGCCGGTGGGGCTGGCGATTGCGTTGCTCACGGTGTCCGACACGCGCAGCCTCGCCGACGACCCCTCCGGCGATGCCCTGCAGGCGCGGCTGGAGGCGGCGGGTCACGCGCTGGTGGAGCGGCGGATCGTGCCCGACGACCGCTACCGCATCCGGGCGGAGGTGAGCCGCTGGATCGCCGATCCGGCGGTGCAGGTGGTGATCAGCAGCGGCGGCACCGGCCTCACCGGCCGCGACGGCACCCCGGAGGCGGTGGCCCCTCTGCTGGACAAGACGATCGAGGGATTCGGCGAACTGTTCCGGGTGCTGTCGTTCGAGACGATCGGTACCAGCAGCCTGCAGAGCCGCTGCCTGGCGGGGGTGGCCAACGGCACGGTGATCTTCGTGCTGCCCGGTTCGCTGGACGCGGTGGAGACCGCCTGGGACCGCCTCATCCGCGCCCAGCTCGACGCCACCACCCGCCCCTGCAATCTGGTGGCGCTGCTGCCGCGGCTGCTGGAGGACGGCTATCGCGCCGGAGGCCGATCCTGAGGCTGGCGTTCCGGAGGCAGGCGATGCGGAAGACGATCGGGAAGCAGGCGCAGGATCCCGCCGTAGTGCTCATCGTCTGTTCCGATATACAACTGCCTGCCGTCTTCGCTTGATTCGCGCACGGCAATGCTTTCCACCTTCAGGCCGTCCAGGGTTGCCAGTCTCCTGGGCATGCTGAGGTCAACCTGCGGCTGGCCATCCGCATCCGTGCCGATCCGGCCGATCCGCCACACCACGCTCCGGAACGGACCACCATCGTCGCCCGAATCGAAGGACGAGGCGCTGTAGAGAACGCCATCCGCATCCGCCGCCAGAGCGACGATGGCGCGGGCACCATCGCCGACGGGATCGACACCCCTGTAGACCACCTCCCGGAAGGCCCCGAACTGCAGCGGGTTCAGGGACATCGGCGCCCACCGCAACAGGGTTTCTCCACGACCATCCGCCCGTTCCGCATACAGAAACAGCAGCTGCTGGCCCACCTGCACGACTTCGGTCGCCTCCACGTTCTCCACGGGCACAGGCCAGGGGGCCTGGGCGTCGAGGGTCAACCTGCCGTTGCGGTAGACGGCGAGGAAGATCCGTCGAGCCTTCGTTCCGCCCTGGCCGCTCTCGGCGAGGAGGAAGCCCTGCCCACCGGGCAGACGGCTGGCGCTCTCCAGATCACTGATGGGGCCACCCGCTCCGGGAACGGACAGAGCGAGTGGTTCCCAGGTGACGCCCTCGCGCTTCGATCGGGGAAGGCGCACGAGGCTGATCCTGGGCAACTCGGGTTCACCGGCGCTGGGTTTGGCATCGTGGACGCCGATGAACAGATCGTCCTCCACCCAGGCCAGTCCGCTGAGGTCCGGCAGGGATGGAGCCCGCTCCACCTGCTGGGTATGACCGGGGAGTGCCGCTGCGATGGTGATCAGCAGCGAGGTTCCCATGACAACCGCCACCAGACCCGGATTCAGACCACGTGGGTTCAGTCCAGTCGGTTGATCTCCACGAGGCTGTCTTGGGTGATCCTGCATGGGCTGAATCCTGGCACCCTCATGGCGAGCAGGCCCACGGCGCCAAGTCCGCCGGTGATCCAACTTGATCCAACTGAGGGTTTGAATGGTCGGCCTCGTGCCGATGGGATCAATCCGGCAGCTGCGTCAGTGTGAACGGGGCTCCGGACGTTCCTGACTCCTGAGAACAACTCCTCAGAACAACTGAAAGGGATTGAAGCCGCGCGGCTTCGGCGGGTTCTGCTCGCCTTCGGAGGATCCGCCGCCCTCGAGCATGTCCATGCCTTCGCCCACCGGCCGCGTGGCGCTGGAGCGGCGCTCGAGGCTGAGCTGCCACGGGGCCGTGCCCTGGGGGGCGCTCAGCATCAGCGTGTCGCCGTAGGCCGTCACCGTCACCATCGCCATGCCCTGCAGGGCCGCCATCGCCTGGGCGCTGATGCTGCAGGTGGTGCGCTCCGGTGGCAGCAGCACCTGGCGTTGAATCAGGCGCGTCGCCTCCGGCGCCCGCAGATCGCCGGGCACCCAGCTCTCGTTGCGGGGTGCTGCGCTGGAGGTCCAGATCACGATGTCGCCCTCCTGCTGTCCCGGCCCCACGGCGGAGGCCTGGTAGCCGAGGGCGGTGGGCACCACCTGCCAGCGGAGGCTCTGGGCTCCGCCTGGCGTTGCCGCGCTGGTGAGCTCCACGGGGGCCAGGAAGTCGTGGCTGCTGGCCACCTGGAAGCGGATCTCCGGCGCGTAGGTGCTCACCACGGTGTGGGCCCCCACGAGTGAGCCCTTGGGCGGAACCGGTGGGGGCTGGGTGGTGTCGGGCCACCGCCCCGTGGTTCCCGAGGCATCCACGGCCTGGGGCATCGCGGCCAGGGCCGCCAATCCCGCCAGCGCCTCACGCTTCTGCTCGGCCGCCAGGCCCTGCAGGGAGACGATCTCCGGCTGGCCTGCCCCGGCGCTCTCGGCGCAGCCGCGGAACAGCAGCATCCGGCCCTTGCCCTCCACCAGGTCCGGCTCTTTCCAGGTGGG
>JALOOQ010000081.1 GCA_025454305.1 Cyanobium sp. Prado107 | reverse complement strand
CCACCCCACGAAAACGAAACGGTCGCGCTTGAGCCAGTCGTCGAGGACGTCGAACCATCCCCGGCCCGCCGGCGCGCGCCCTACTGCGATCGTCATGAGTGGGGCTTCATGAAGCGTTACACCGGAAATCCTATGGGGCGGAGAGCCGAACCGCGCCCCCAGGCCCAAGCGTTGAGTAGATCCACCTAACGACCGCCGCGACGGGGATCCCGTTCGCCAGAGTGGCTGCGGTCTCCCCCACCTGCGGATGTACGTCGTCGAGCTGTCGATCAAGCTCAGCCCCCTGCCGATCGCGGTGCAGCGCAAGGAGCTCGCCGATGCCGAGGCCCTCTACGCCAGCGTGCGGTCAGCCATCGAGAGCGGCAGTCCGCGGGTGCTGGAGCTCAGCTGCGAAAAGGAACCCGAGAAGAAGGTGAGCCTCCTGAGCAGCGAGGTGGTGGCCGTGCAGGTGTACGAGAAGTCGGCCACCGGCACCGGCGGCAAGCGGCCGGGCTTCAGCTTCGACAGCTGAACTTGCCCACTCCCGCCGCGGTGCCTTGTTCCCATCCACCCCCAGCACGACGCCGGCTCCAGCCCTGGAGGCCGAGGGTCTCGGCTACACCTGGCCGGGTCGCGATCAGCCCGCGCTGCGCGACTGCGGCCTGCAGGTGCCGGCCAGCGGCCTGTGGATGCTGGTGGGCAGCAACGGCAGCGGCAAGAGCACGCTGCTGCGCCTGATCGCCGGCCTGCTGCCGCTGCAGCGGGGCCAGCTCCGCTCGCGGGTGCGCTCCGCGCTGGTGTTCCAGAACCCCGACCACCAGCTGCTGCTGCCCAGCTGCGGCAGTGAGCTTCTGCTGGCCATCGACGCCTCGCTCGAGCGCGACGACCGGGAACGGCGCCTGGAACGGGCGCTGGACCAGGTGGGCCTGGCGGGCCTGGCGGACCGGCCCATCCATGCCCTCAGCGGCGGCCAGAAGCAGCGTCTGGCCATCGCCGCGGCCCTGGCCAGCGAGGCCGAACTGCTGCTGCTCGACGAGCCCACAGCCCTGCTGGACCCCGCCAGCCAGCAGGAGGTGCTGGCCCTGATCCGCCGGCTCACCAGCCGGGCCGAGCAGCCGCTCACAGCCCTCTGGATCACCCACCGCCTCGAGGAACTGGCCAGTTGCGACGGGGCGGCATTGATGCGGGACGGACACCTGGGGCCCTGGCAGTCCGGAACGGCCCTGGCCCGGCGCCTGGCCGGCTGAGCGGCGGGCGGCTGGGCAGTGGGCGCTTGCTGAGGGGGACGGCGGACCGGTATGGTCTGAAACCGTCGGTGCCGGAGGCACTGGCTCGTTCATCCCCGGCGGTTCTCGCCAGGGATGGCATTCCTCGGTAGCTCAGCGGTAGAGCGGTCGGCTGTTAACCGATTGGTCGCAGGTTCGAATCCCGCCCGGGGAGTTTTCAGTTCATCCGCAGACCCGGTCACCCCGGTGCCGGGCGCGGCTCGACGGTCCGATGCCTCCGGCGGACGCGGGGAGCCGGGGATCGCCGAAGTCGGCAGGGACCCGAGGCAGGCAATCCCGCAATCCGAAGAAAATCTGAAGAACCTCCGCCTCTCAGGGGCCCGGCGGTGCTGAGATCGCCGTCACCACCAACAATGGCGTCGCCAGCGTGACGACTCGGTCCGCCACACCGTCGTCATTGACAACCCGTCGTCCAGCCCCCATGAAGCCCTGCATCCTGCTCATCGAGGACGACGGCGACATGCGCGATCTCGTGGCCGGTCACCTCGAGCACAGCGGTTTCGACGTTCAGAGGGCCGATGACGGCATCCGTGGCCAGGCGCTGGCGCTGCAGTACGTCCCCGACCTGATCCTGCTGGATCTGATGCTGCCCAAGGTGGATGGCCTCACCCTCTGCCAGCGCCTGCGGCGCGATCAGCGCACGGCCCGGATCCCGATCCTGATGCTCACCGCCCTGGGCGACACCAAGGACAAGGTGAGCGGCTTCAACTCCGGAGCCGATGACTACCTCACCAAGCCCTTCGACCTGGAGGAGCTCACCGTGCGCGTCAAGGCCCTGCTGCGCCGCAGCGACCATGCGCCGCTCTCCGCCAAGCACTCCGAGATCCTCAGCTACGGGCCCCTCACCTTGGTGCCGGAGCGCTTCGAGGCGATCTGGTTCGACGCTCCGGTGCGCCTCACCCACCTGGAGTTCGAGCTGCTGCACTGCCTCCTGCAGCGCCACGGCCAGACCGTGTCGCCGGCCCTGATCCTCAAGGAGGTGTGGGGTTACGACCCCGACGACGACATCGAGACGATCCGGGTGCACGTGCGCCATCTGCGCACCAAGCTGGAACCCGACCCACGCAAGCCGCGCTTCATCAAGACCGTGTACGGCGCCGGCTACTGCCTAGAACTGCCCAGCGCCGTGCCCAACTCCAGCAGCGCCACCTCCCAGGCCAGTCGCGGCTGAACGTAGGCGCGCAACTGGGCCCGCAGGCGCTCCAGCCTCTGGAGCACCTGCGGCCCGGACCCGCGGCGCCAGAGCCAGAGCTGCCACCAGTCCAGCAACCAGAGCTGCTGCTCGCCATCCAGCGCCTCGCTGAGATCGCGGGCCAGAGCCAGCGCCGTGAGCGGGTCGAGACCGCCGGACATCTCCTGCAGACGGCCCGGGAGCTCCACCGGCAGCGCCTGCCACTGGCGCCGATGGTGCAGCAGGGCTCCCGGTGAGCCGGCCGCCAGCTCCAGCAGTTCCGGCGGGTCGGTGGTCGCCGCCTCCCAGGCGCCATCGGCATCGGCGGCGGGCAGGGCCGCCAGCACGCCGGCCACGTCCTCAGGCCTGAGCCGCCGCAAGGGAATCAGCTGGCAGCGGGAGCGGATCGTGCTCAGCAGGCGCTCGGGTGCCGCCGTGATCAGCAGCAGCAGCCCCGCGCCCGGCTCCTCGAGGGTCTTGAGCAGGGCATTGGCGGCCGCTTCCGCCATGGCTTCGGCCTGCTCCAGCACCACCATGCAGCCGGGAGCCTCCACCGGCCGCCGGGCCAGGAAGCGCGACACTTCGCGGATCTGCTCCAGGCGCAGCTGGGGCGGGCTGCGCCGGTTCACCCCCGCCTCCTCGGCGCGGGAGAGGGGCACCAGCTCACCCCGGTGCAGATAGGTGGGTTCGACCCAGAGCAGGTCGGGGTGGTTGCCTTCCGCGAGACGCCTGCGCAGGCCCGGGGAACCCTGCGGACCTGCCATCACCCCCTCCACGAAGCGCAGAGCCGCCAGACGCCGGCCCACCCCCTCCGGCCCGGCGAACAGGTAGGCGGGAGCAATCCGGCGGCGGTCCAGGGCGGCCAGGAGCAGGGAGCAGGCCTGCGGCTGACCCACCAGATCGGCGAACAGCCCGTTCACGGGCCCTGCCGGAGCCGGCTGAGCAGGGTCTGGCAGGCCGCCGTGACCTGCTCCGGGTCCGCGGCGGCGTCCACCCGGCACCAGCCGCGACGGCGGGCCAGCTCGGCGAAACCGTGCGCCACCGCCTCCAGAAACGCATCGCCGCCGGCTTCGATCCGGTCGCCGGGCCGGTCGCCGCGGCGGCGGCGGCTCTCGGCCAGGGGCAGATCCAGCCAGAGGGTGAGATCGGGCTGCAGGCCGGCGGTGGCGATCGTTTCGAGCTGGGCGATGAGGCCTTGGTCGAGGCCGCGGCCATGGCCCTGGTAGGCGGCCGTGGAGCCGCTGAAGCGATCGCTCAGCACCCAGTGCCCGGCCGCCAGAGCCGGCCGGATCACCTGCTCCACGTGCTGGGCCCGGTCTGCGGCATAGAGCAGCAGTTCGGCGGTGCTCAGCGGCGCCGCCTGGGCGGGGGGATGCAGCAGCAGCTGCCGCAGGGCCAGACCCAGGGGCGTGCCGCCGGGCTCGCGGGTGCACACGACGCGGGCTCCGGGAGCCAGCAGACCGCTGGCAGCCAGCCAGCGGCTGAGGACATCGAGCTGGGTGCTCTTGCCGCAGCCGTCGATGCCCTCGAGCACCACGAACCGGCCCGGTGAGGTTTCCGGTGAGGTTTCAGGCGCCACGCCGTTCGCTTGCCCGCGAGCGGCCATCCTGCAGCAGCAGGGCGTTGAGCACCACGGTGATCGAGCTGAGCGCCATCAGCAGCGCCGCCAGCGGCGGATCGAGCAGCACCCCGAAGCCCGGCAGCAGCACCCCGGCGGCGAGCGGCAGCACGATCAGGTTGTAGCCGAAGGCCCACACCAGGTTCTGACGCACCTTGGCCATGGTGCGGCGGGCCAGGCGCAGGGACTGCACGATGCCGTCGAGGCGATCGCCCATCACCACCAGATCGGCACTGTCCTGGGCGATCTGGGTGCCGGTGCCCACGGCGATGCCCAGATCCGCAGCCGCCAGGGCCGGGGCGTCGTTGATGCCGTCGCCCACCATCGCCACCGGCCCGGCCTGCCGGAGGGCCACGATCGACTCCAGTTTCTGCTCGGGCCGCAACTCCCAGAACAGCTCCTCCGGCCTGAGCCCGACCACGGCCCCCAGCTGCTGCACGGGCTCGCGCCGATCACCGCTGAGCAGGCCGAGCTGGAAGCCCAGCTCTCGCAGGCTGGCGATCACCCCGGCGGCGTCCGGGCGGGGTGCGTCCTGCACCGCCACCAGACCGAGCAGAAGGCCGGCCCTGGAGGCCGCCAGCACCGAGGCGCCGCCTGCTTCCAGGGCTGCCTGACGGTCCTGCCAGTAGGGGGCTGCGGCGGGCGCCACCCAGCTGAGCCGGCCCACCCGACAGGACTGTCCGGCCACGGTGCCGGTCACGCCGGCACCGGCCACGGTGCTGCAGTCGCTGGTGTCGAGCAACGTGAACCGGTGGGCCGCTGCCTCCTGCAGCAGGGCATGGGCCAGAGGGTGGCGGGTGCTGGCCTCCAGGCTGGCGGCCACCTGCAGCAGCTGCTCCAGCGACACTCCCGGGGCGGGTTCGGCCGCTGTGACCATCGGCCGCCCGACGGTGAGGGTGCCGGTCTTGTCGAACAGCACCGCCTGCAGCCGAGAGGCCATCTCGATCGCGTCACCACCGCGGAACAGCAGGCCGGAACGGGCTGCCAGTCCCGAACTCACCGTGATCACCGTGGGAGTAGCCAGGCCCAGGGCGCAGGGGCAGGCCACCACCAGCACGGCGATCGCCAGCTGCAGCGCCAGGCTGAAGGGCGTGTCGGCCGACAGCCCCAACACCCCATGGCCGGCGTGGGTGCTGCCCTGGTGATGCAGCTCCAGCACTTGGGGCCAGAGGGAGGTGCCCCACAGCCACCAGAACAGGAACGTGGCCACGGCCAGGCCGAGCACCCCAACGGTGAAGCGCCCCGCCACCCGATCGGTGAGGCCCTGGATCGGCGCCTTGCGGCTCTGGGCCTGCTCCACCAGGTGGATGATCCGGGCCACGGCGCTGTCAGCGCCGCCGCGCTGCACCTCGAGCACCAGCGGCGCCTCAAGGTTGAGGCTGCCGGCGGCCAGCTCGCTGCCCGCGGCAGCCTGCAGGGGCAGGGGCTCACCGGTGAGAGCCGACACATCAACGGCCGATTCCCCCTCCAGCACCAGCCCGTCCACCGGCACCCGATCGCCCGGCAGCAGGCGAACCCGGTCGCCAGGGCGCAGGCCACCCACCCGCACCTGGCGCGGCGGGCCATCACCCACCAGCAGCAGGGCGGTATCCGGCTGGAGCTCGGCCAGTTGCTCCAGGGCCCAGCCGGTGCGCTGGCGCGCCCGCTCCTCCAGGAAACGCCCCAGCAGCACGAAACCGAGCAGCATCACCGGCTCGTTGAAGAAGCAGGGCCAACCCGTCTGCGGCCAGAGCAGCCCCACCAGGCTGGCCAGGTAGGCGCTGCCCACCCCCAGGCCCACCAGGGTGTCCATGCTGGGCAGGCCGGCCAGGGCCGAGCGGGCACCGTTCAGCAGGATCGCGCGACCTGGCCCCAGCAGGGCGGCGGTGGCCACCAGGGCGTGAAACCACTCCGCCGTGAGCACCAGACCCCAGGGCCCGCGCCAGAGAGTGGGCGCTACCAGGCCGAAATGGCCGAGGGCCGACACCGTCAGCAGCAGCATGGCCACGACCAGGCGGCGCCAGAGCTGCCACCAGCCGCGCCGCTGCTGGCGCTCGCGCCGGCTGGGCAGTTGGCTCTCGCTCTGCCTGGGACGGGCGGTGTAGCCGATGCCCGCCAGGGCCTGTTCCAGGGGCCGGCTGCGCTGTTCGGGCGCCACCGCCGCCAGGGCTGGGTCCAGATCCACCCAGGCGGTGCGGGTGAGCAGATTCACACTGACCTGACGCACGCCGGGCTGCTCCAGCAACCGCCGCTCCACCGCCCGCACACAGCCGGCGCACTTCATGCCGTCGATTTCAAGCAGCAGGGGTTCCAGCGGCAGGGGTTCCTGTGCCGGGGACACCTGCAGGAGTGATCCCCCAGCTGGAGCATCGGGCACCTCAGCCGACGGGGCGCCAGGCGAGACAGACATCGGGCCGATCAGCCGGGCAGGGGCCTCACGCTAGGCAGATCGTCCAGACTGACGAGCTCGAAGCTCCCCCACCGCCGGTGCCCCGCTCCCAACGCAACGACAACTTCATCGACAAGAGCTTCACGGTGATGGCCGACCTGATCCTCAAGGTGCTGCCCACCAACCGGCGGGCCAAGGAGGCCTTCGCCTACTACCGCGACGGCATGAGCGCCCAGGCCGACGGCGAGTACGCCGAGGCGCTGGAGAACTACCAGGAGGCCCTCAAGCTCGAGGACGACCCCAACGACAGGGCCTTCATCCTCTACAACATGGCCCTGGTGTTCGCCTCCAACGGCGAGCACGCCAAGGCCCTCGACTACTACGGCCAGGCCCTGGACCTCAACAGCAAGATGCCCCAGGCGCTCAACAACATGGCGGTGATCCACCACCACCTGGGCTCGATCGCCGAAGAGCAGGGCGACGCCGACGAGGCCGACCGGCAGTACGACCAGGCCGCCGACCTCTGGAGCAAGGCCATCCGCCTGGCCCCCAACAACTACATCGAGGCCCAGAACTGGCTGAAGACCAGCGGTCGCGGCAGCGTGGACGTCTACTTCTGAGGACGGCTCAGGCCCGATCGTCCGCGGGGTTCACCCCCAGGGCCGCCACCATGGCCTCGGCCACCGTGCCGGCTTCGTGCAGCTGCAGCCCCAGACCCGCCGCAGCCTTCGCCAGCCCCGTGCCCCTGGGCACCACCGCCCGCGTGAAGCCCAGCCGGGCCGCCTCCTGCAGGCGCAGCTCCAGCTGGCCCACCGGCCGCAGCTGGCCGCCCAGCCCCAGTTCCCCCACCAGCACCGTGCCGGGCGGCAGGGTGAGATCCCGGTAGCTGGCCACCACCGCCGCGGCAACCCCCAGGTCCGCCGCCGGCTCCTCCACCTCCAGGCCGCCCGCCACCGCCAGGTAGCAGTCGAAGCGGGAGAGCGGCAGGCCCAGGTGCTTCTCCAGCACCGCCAGGATCTGGTGCAGGCGGTTCACGGCGATCCCGGTGGCGCTGCGGCGCGGGCTGGCATAGCTGGTGGTGCTCACCAGGGCCTGCAGCTCCACCACCAGGGGCCGGGTGCCTTCGCAGGCCACGATCGTGGCGGTGCCGCTGCTGGGTTCGCTGCCGCCCAGGAACAGCTCGCTGGGGTTGCTCACCTCCGCCAGGCCCCGGTCGCGCATCTCGAACACCCCCAGCTCGTGGGTGGCGCCGAAGCGGTTCTTCACCGCCCGCAGCAGCCTGTGGCTGGCGAAGCGGTCGCCCTCGAAGGTGAGCACCGCGTCCACCAGGTGCTCGAGCACCTTGGGGCCGGCGAGCATGCCCTCCTTGGTCACGTGGCCCACCAGCAGCAGGGCCGTGTCCTGGCGCTTGGCGATGCGGGCCAGGGCGGCGGCGCACTCCCGCACCTGGGCCACCGAGCCCGGGGCGCTGGCCAGCTCGGCGTCGTGCAGGGCCTGGATGCTGTCGATGATCGCCACCGCCGGCCGCAGGGCCTCCAGCTCCTGCAGCACCAGCTCCAGGTCGGTTTCAGCCAGCAGCTGGAAGTCGCCGGCCGCCCCAGCCCCTGCCGCGGCGGGCTCGGCGTCGCCGTCAGCCTCTTCCATGCGGGCCAGGCGCCGCCAGCGCAGCTTCACCTGCTGGGCCGACTCCTCGGCGCTCACATAGAGCACCGAAGCCCGGCCGGCCATCGCCCGGGCGCTCTGCAGCAGCAGGGTGCTCTTGCCGATGCCGGGGTCGCCGCCCAGCAATACCAGCGAGCCCGGCACCAGACCGCCCCCCAGCACCCGGTCGAGCTCGCCGTAGCCACTGGCCAGGCGCTGCAGGGGGCGCTCGCCCACGGTCTGGATCGGTTCGGAGCGGCGGGCCCGGGGCTGGGCGCGGGGTTCGACGCTCACCGGCCGGCGCCGGCGTGCGTCGGTGGCGGCACCAGCCGCCTGCAGCTGCTCCACCAGCGTGTTCCAGCTGCCGCAGCCGCTGCAGCGGCCGAAGAACTGGCGGGTCTGGGCGCCGCAGGCGCTGCACACGTAGACGGTGACGGGCTTGGCCAAGGGCGGGCGACGGGATCGAGGGACGGGTGCAGCCACCGGCGGCGGCCGACTATGAAGAAAGGTGGCGTTGCATGAATCCTGCGCCCTCCGACCTTTTCAGTAGTGGCCGTCTGATGTAGCGCCTGCGGCGGCATGACGGCCTCGACCCCGAGCCCCAGCAAAGAGAAGGAGACCATCCTGGTCGTCGACGACGAGGCCAGCATCCGCCGGATCCTCGAGACCCGGCTTTCGATGATCGGTTACCAGGTGGTGACGGCCAGCGACGGTCAGGAAGCCCTGGAGGTGTTCCGCAGCAGCCACCCGGATCTGGTGGTGCTCGACGTGATGATGCCCAAGCTCGATGGCTACGGGGTGTGCCAGGAGCTGCGCAAGGAATCGGACGTGCCGATCGTGATGCTCACCGCCCTGGGTGACGTGGCCGACCGCATCACAGGCCTGGAGCTCGGCGCCGACGACTACGTGGTGAAGCCCTTCAGCCCCAAGGAGCTGGAGGCGCGCATCCGGTGCGTGCTGCGGCGGGTGGAGAAGGAGAGCGGAGTCGGCATCCCCAACTCGGGGGTGATCAGCATCGCCGACCTGCGCATCGACACGAACAAGCGCCAGGTGTACCGCGGCGACGAACGCATCCGTCTCACGGGCATGGAGTTCAGCCTGCTGGAGCTGCTGGTGAGCCGCAGCGGCGAGCCCTTCAGCCGCGGTGAGATCCTCAAGGAGGTGTGGGGCTACACCCCGGAACGTCACGTGGACACGCGGGTGGTGGATGTCCACATCTCCCGGCTGCGCTCCAAACTGGAGGATGATCCGGCAAATCCCGAGCTGATCCTCACGGCGCGGGGCACCGGCTATCTGTTCCAACGCATCGTTGACCCCGTTGCCTCCGAAGGAGCCTGACAGGCGCGCCAAGCC
>JALOOQ010000216.1 GCA_025454305.1 Cyanobium sp. Prado107 | reverse complement strand
CTGCTGTTCGAGCGCAAGCCCGACGCCAAGCAGGCCCGCTTCAACTGGGGCTGGTACGCCCCCTTCATTCGCGAGCACCGCCGCGAGTTCGTGGAGGTGGGCGTCGCCTCGCTGGTGATCAACCTGCTGGAGCTGGTCACCCCGCTCGGCATCATGGTGCTGATCGATCAGGGCGTGCGCAGCCGCAGCATCGGTGCCGTGCTCAGCATCGGCGCCGTGATGGTGCTGGGCTCGCTGGTGGCAGCCCTGCTCAAGACCCTGCGCAGCTTCATCTTCACCGAGGCCGCCAACCGCATCGATCAGGAGGCCAAGGGCACGATCCTCGACCATCTGGTGCGCCTCCCCCAGGGCTTCTTCGACAGCCGGCCGGTGGGCCGGGTCACCTTCTACTTCTCCCAGCTCGACCGGCTGCGCGAATTCCTGGTGGGCCGCAGCATTCCCACCTTCATCGACTTCCTGTTCACCCCCATCTTCGTGGCGGTGCTGCTCGCCTTCAGCCCCCTGCTCACCCTGATCAGCCTCAGCACCCTGCCCCTGGTGATCGGCCTCGCCATGCTTGCCAATCCCATGGTGGACAGCCAGATCAAGCGCACCATGGCCGAAGCGGTGAACACCTCCAGCTATCTCACCGAATCGATCACCGGCATCCAGACGATCAAATCCCAGAACGCCGAACTCAAGACCCGCTGGGAATTCCAGAACCGCTACGCCCGCTTCATCGGCGAAGACTTCAAGCTCAGGATCACCAAGGAAACCCTCACCAACCTGGCGGGGTTCATCGGCAACCTCAATGAGGTGCTGGTGATCGGCTTCGGCATCTGGCTGGTGATCCAGGGCGAGGTCTCGATCGGTGTGCTGATCGCCTTCCGCATCCTCGGCTCGCAGATCACCCGGCCGATCGTGCAGCTGGTGGACACCTGGCAGCAGTTCAAGCAGAGCTCCCAGCAGCTCGAGATGGTGGCCGACGTGGTGGACCGCAGCACCGAACAGACGCTCGAGGAAGCCCAGAACATCCCGATGCCGCCCATCCATGGCCGCGTGCAGTTCGTGGATCTCTCCTTCCGCTTCGGCGAGCAGGGCCCCCTCACCCTCGATGCGATCAACCTCGAGATCCCCTCCGGGGCCTTCGTGGGCGTGGTGGGCAGTTCCGGCAGCGGCAAATCCACCCTTCTGAAGCTGCTGCCGCGCTTCTACAGGCCCCTGGAGGGCAAGGTGCTGATCGACGGGCTCGACATCAACAAGGTGGAGCTCTATTCCCTGCGCCGCCAGATCGGTGTGGTGCCTCAGGATTCCCTGCTCTTCGACGGCACGGTGCGCGAGAACCTCCTGCTCGTGAAGCCCGATGCCACCGCCGCCGAGATGATCCGCGCCGCCCGCATCGCCTGCGCCCACGACTTCATCATGGCCATGCCCAAGGGCTACAACTCCGACGTGGGCGAACGCGGCGCCGGCCTCTCCGGCGGCCAGCGCCAGCGCCTCGCCCTGGCCAGGGCCGTGCTGCAGAACCCCCGCATGCTCATCCTCGACGAAGCCACCAGCGCCCTCGATGCCAACACCGAGCGCCAGCTGTGCATCAACCTCTTCGAAGCCTTCCGCGGCCGCACCGTGTTCTTCATCACCCACCGCCTCAGCACGGTGCGCCCCGCCGACACGATCGTGCTGATGGACAAGGGGGCCATCATGGAGATGGGCAGCCATCACGACCTCATGCGCCAGCAGGGCTGGTACTACGCCCTGTTCATGAGCCAGAGCCAGGAGGAAATCAGCTGATGGGAAGCGCACCTCACTCCTCCGATCCAGGCGCCGGTCTGGTGGGCTTCTACGAGCGCTGCCTCGGCTGGTTGCGCTCCCCAGCCAGCCGCCGCGCCCCGGTGGATCAGCGCGTGATCCCGGTGCAGGTGGATCTGGTGGGCGAGGCCGCCGGCCGCGATCCGGCTGACGCCGCTCCCCGCAGCGCCCCGGCCTTCGGAGCCGGCGCCGGCGGCCTGGCCAACGCGGCAGCGGCCGAACCACCCGCCCCCTGGCAGTTCCGCGAGACGGTGCTGCTGCGCAAGACCCGCCGCACCTCGGCACTGCTGCTGTGGACCGCGATCGGCGCCACCGGAGCGGTGACGGCCTGGGCCTTCATCGCCCCCCTCTCGGAGACGATCGCCGTGCAGGGCAAGCTGGAACCGGGCAGCAGCGTGCAGCGGGTGGACGCCCCCGTGCCCGGGGTGGTGGAGGCGGTGCTGGTGGAGGAAGGCGACACGGTGCGCAAGGGAGCACCACTGGTCCGCTTCGATCTGCGCGATGCCCGCAGCAGGCTGGCGGCCGCCGAGGCCGTGCGCGACCGGCTCCTGAACGAGAACCGCATCTTCGCCGCCACCCTGGGTGAGCCCGTGGCTCTCGGTTCCCTCACCCCCAACCAGCGCCAGCAGCTGGAGAGCCAGGCCGTGCAGAAGCAGAGCGAGCGGCAGGCCGCCCTGGAGGACCTGCGCAAGGCGGAGACACGCCTCGAGGGCCTCAGCGCCAGCCTGGAGAACGCCCGCAACATCGAATCCCGCTATGCCGCCCTGGCCACCACCGGTGCCGTGAGCGAGGTGCAGCTGCTGGAGATCCGCAACCGCACCCAGGACTTCGCCACCCAGGTCGGCGAAACCCGGCGCGACATCGACCGGCTCCGCTCGGTGCTGGAGAACACCGAGTCGAGCTCCAGCGTCGACCTGCGCAGCCGCATCGAGATCAATCTCAAGGAGATCAGCCGGCTGGACGGGGAGATCCGCCAGGCACGCCTGGAAATCCAGTACGGCCTGCTCACCGCCCCCAGTGACGGTGTGGTGTTCGACATCGAGGTGGGCCCCGGCAGCGTGGTGCAGGCCCAGCAGCAGGGGGGCAAGCCGGTGCTGAAGGTGGTGCCCCAGGACGCGCTCCAGGCCCGGGTGTTCCTGCCCAACACCGCCATCGGCTTCGTGCATGTGGACCAGCAGGCGGATCTCTCGATCGACGCCTTCGACCCCAGCGATTTCGGCCGCATTCCCGCGCGCGTGGAGCGCATCGGCTCCGACGCCCTCACGTCCGAGGAGCAGGCAAAGGAGCTGGGCAGCGACGCCACCGGCCTG
>JALOOQ010000080.1 GCA_025454305.1 Cyanobium sp. Prado107 | reverse complement strand
ACGAGTGTTTCCAGGCTCTCCTCGATCCAGCGGCGGCAGCTGATCGGTCGGCCGTCCCGCCAGTGGCAGAGGCTGGCATCGAGGCTGCCGCGGGCGCTGTTGCGATCGTTGGCATCGGCCAGCCGTGCCAGTTCCTTCGCGCTCAGGGCACTGGCCTGCAGCGGATCCCAGCGCTCCTGCGCCTGCATCAGCTGCAGCAGCCGCAGTTCGGCGAAGGCGGTGATCGCCAGGAGCAGCAGTGGATCGCTGACCAGGTCGCAGATTCGGATCTCCAGGCGGTTGAGGTCGTGGGGGCGGTCGTCGCCGTTGGGACGCACCGATGTCCACAGGTGACGCACGTTCTGCATGCGCCCGGCGGCCAGTTCCGCCTGCATCCAGTTCACGTAATGCTGGTGATCGGCGAACAGCGGCACATCCGCCGGGGTGAGCGGAAACTGCAGCCAGCGCTGGGAATGGGCGCCGGTGACCCGGCCGTCGAGGAACGGGGAACTCGCGCTCAGGGCCAGCAGCAGGGCCGCTTCACAGCGCAGCAGCCGCAGCCCTGCGAACAGGGCGTCCTGCCCCTGGAAGGGGGTGCCCGGCGTGAGGCCCAGGTTGATGTGCACGCTGGCGGTGACCACCCGGGTGCCGTAGGTGGCCTCGATGTAGGCGTGGTACGGATGATCGGGATCGGAGCGTTCGAAGCGGGAGCTGTCGCCCAGGCTGAGGGTGCTGCCGGGCAGCAGGGTCAGGCCCCGCTTGGCCAGCCAGGGGCGCAGGCGCTGGCGCGGTTCCAGCAGCAGCGCCAGCTGGCGGCCATAGTCGGCCTCCGGCGGGGTGACGTATTCCAGGTTGCGATGGTCGGGCTCGATCACGAAGCCCGAGAGGGCCTTCGCGGCCTCGGCGCTGCACCCCACCACCGTGCCGTCGCCGCGGCCGGTGAACAGTTCCACCTCGAAGCCCTTCAGCAGCCGGTGGCTGGCCATCAGATCAGCTGTCGGCGCTGTCATTGCAGACAGGCCAGGGCCTTGAGCATGCCGCGGGCCTTGTTGAGGGTTTCCTGATACTCGGCTTCCGGCCGGGAATCCGCCACCACGCCGGCTCCGGCCTGCACCTGCACGCGCCAGTCGCCGGGCCCCTCGCCCGGCAGCACCACCATCGTGCGGATGGTGATGGCGGTGTTCAGGGCACCGGCCAGATCCACGGACCCATACACCCCGGAGTAGGGCCCCCGGGCATCGGGTTCGAGGTCGTGGATCAGCTGCATGGCCCGGATCTTGGGGGCGCCGCTCACGGTGCCGGCGGGGAACGCCGCCATCAGCAGATCCCACACGCTGTTGGCGTCGGCGAGAACGCCCTCCACCTGGCTGACGATGTGCATCACGTGGGAATAGCGCTCGATCACCATCAGGTCGGTGACCTGGACGCTGCCGGGCCTGCAGACCCGGCCCAGGTCGTTGCGGCCCAGATCCACCAGCATCACGTGCTCGGCCCGCTCCTTGGGATCCGCCAGCAGCTCCGTCTCCAGCCTGCGGTCCTCGGCCTCGTCGGCGCCACGGGGGCGGGTGCCGGCGATCGGCCGCAGTGAGGCGCGCACGCCGCCGCCTTCACTGGCTGGGATCGGATCGGCCTTCACCATCACCTCGGGGCTGGAGCCGATCAGATACCAGCCGCCGAAGTTGAAGAAGGCCATGTAGGGGGACGGGTTGACCATCCGCAGGCTGCGGTAGAGGTCGAAGGGATCGCGGGCGATGTGGGTTTCCAGGCGCTGGCTGAGCACCAGCTGGAACACGTCGCCCGCGGCGATGTGCTCGCGGGCGCTGCTCACGGCCGCCTCGAAGTCGCTCTGGTCGCGGTTGCTCACCGGCTGCAGCAACGCCACGATCTGCTCGACGGGCGCGTCGTGCCACTGCAGCGGCGTGACCGCCGGGGTCAGGGGCTCATGCATGCGCGCCTCCAGATCGGCGATGCGGGCCGCGGCGTCGGCGTGGGCGGCCAGCGGATCGGCGCCGGCGCTGAGATCGGCGTAGGCCACGGCCGTGATCTGCCGCTTCACCTGATCGAACACCAGCAGGCTGTCGGCCAGCATCCAGCAGCCATCGGGGGGGGCGTCGGCAGGCGCGGGGTGCACGGGCACGCTGGGTTCGATCCAGCGGATCAGCTCATAGCCCCAGCATCCGAACAGCTGGCCCACCGGGGGCAGCCCCGCCACCGGTGCGCTGCGCAGGGGGGCCAGGCACTCCTGCAGCAGCTCGAAGGGATTGCCGCTGAGGCACTCACGCCGGCCATCGCGCCACACCCTCTCGCTGCTGTCGCCCCGGCTGGTGAGTGTCCAGAGCGGATCGCTCACCACGAAGCTCCAGCGGCCGATGCGCTCGCCACCCTCCACCGACTCCAGCAGAACACCGTGGTCATGGCGGGCCCCCACCTTCAGCCAGGTGGTGAGGGGCGTCTCCAGATCCGCCGGCCAGCGCTTCCAGAGCGGGATGAAGTTGCGACCGGCTGCCACCTGATCGCGGAAGGCCTGGTCCAGGACACCGGTATCCACGGGGAGCGCAGCAGGCCCTGCCTTTATAGGCGGCGCCCGGCGAGGGCCCTTGCCCACAGCCGGCCGGCCGTTCATGGGCGGCCGGGCCCGGGGCCCACCTCGGCCCACCACAGCCCTGGCAGCTCTGGATCTTCGCCGACCACGCCCTGCGTCACCCGGGCCAGGCCCCGAGGGTGGAACGGGTCGATCGGCTGGGCTGGGGAACGTCAGGACCGGTGCTGAACCCGGGTTCCGGGACTGTCAGGCAGAGCGTCTGGCTGGAAGGCATGGCAGGGAAGAGGTTGCGTCAGGCACGGCAGGCCGATGCCAGGTTCGGGATCGCCCAGGGTGAACTCCTCACCGCTCACCTTCGCCGTGGGTGCGACGCGGATGCCCATGCAGGATGATTCCGAAAACTCGGAACCCGTGCCGCAGGTGAGTGGAACCGCCCCTCTGCCTGGCGCCGCAAGGCTGCCGCGTGTGGTGGCGGTAGGGTTCAACAAGTGCGGCACCCGCAGCTTCGCGCACCTGTTCGCGCGGTCCGGACACAGGGCGGTCCACCAGAAACTGCCTGCCGGTCTGTTCTCGCGGTTCTGGAGGACACGCAAGATCGGTCGCATCATGCGCTTGAACGTGGAGGCGGACCGTGCTGTCTTTCACGGCATTGAAGACTATGTCTTCTACGGCGATCTCATCGACAGCAGTGCCGAGGGAAGTTTTGATGCCAACTGCCTGTTCCCTCGCATCCTTGCTGATTATCCCGACACGATTCTGCTGTTGAACTGGCGGGATCGGGAGGACTGGATCCGCTCCAGGTTGCAGCACGGCCATGGTGAGTTCGCGGCTCGCGAGCTCGGGCTGCGGGGGCTTGCCAACCTCGACCAGCTCGCCGAGGCATGGCGCCGGGAGTGGGACCAGCACCTGGCAGCGGTGCGCCGGTTCATGATCTCGAGACCGGAGCAGCTGGTCGAATTTCATCTCGACCGGGATCAGATCGAGGATCTGGTCCGCCGCCTGCCCGACTACGGACTCAGGGGCGAGCACTTCAGGGATATCGGCCGCAGCCGTGATCGTCACCTGCCGGCTGTGGTGGGCCGCTTCAAGCGCTGGTGGTCGCGTCACCGACCCAGAAGCGCACGATGATCCTCAGCCACCGCCACCGGCTGATCGTTCTGCACTGCCGCAAGGCTGCCGGCAGTTCCATCTGCGTGTCCCTGGCCCGTCTTCTGGGCCCGGCCGATCTGCAGATCAGCGCCATTGCCGAAACCCTCACCCATGGCATCCCGCTGACCGGCCGCGTGCTCAGGGAGGCCTGGCGCCAGAGCCCCGCCACGCTCTCCCTGGCGCGGGGGCTGGGCCTGCGCATGCGGGGCCGGGCGCTGGGGCGGGCCATCGACCACGCCTACAGGCCCCTGCTGGGGCGCAAACCGCCCCACGCTCCGGCCCGGCGTCTGGCGCTGGCCTTCCCCCGCGAGTGGCGGGACTACCGGAAGCTGGCCGTGGTGCGCAATCCCTGGGACAAGACGGTGTCCGACTACTTCTGGCGCATTCAGCGCCTGCGCCGCCCGCCCAGCTTCGCCGCCTATGTGCAGGCGCTCTCGGACGGCAACGACCTCGGTGGCGTGGTGCCGCTGGCCTTTCACGACAACTGGCCGATGTTCACGATCGACGACCGGGTGGTGGCCGATCAGATCGTGCGCTTCGAGACGCTCCAGGCGGACCTGGGCGACAGCTTGCGGCACCTGGAGGTGGACTGGGACGGCTGGCTGCCTCGCTCCAAGTCGGGACACCGACCCGGAACAGGCGCTCGTGATGCCTCTCCCGGCTACCGCAGCTACTACACCCCTGACCTGGAACGTCAGGTAGGACGGCTGTACCGGGCCGAGATCGAGCAGTTCAACTACCGCTTCTGAAGGCGGACCGCGGTGTGTGTCATCCCTTCAGCGGGGACCCGTCGGCCCGTTCCAGAAAGCGCAGGGCGGCATCGTCCTCCACCACCTCCCGCTCGATCCGGTTCACGGTGCGCATCACCTTGCGGCGGTAGGCGGCGGCCTTGGCCGGCAGGTTCGGTCCGCGCCGGATCTTCTCCTCCAGCTCCGCCGCGGAGCGCGTGTAGTAATGGTTGAGCTGCAGGTGGTCGGCGGAGTAGAAGGCCGGCCGGCGGCGCTGGCCCAGACGGCAGGCGTCGCCGCGATCGTTCCAGGTGAGGTCTCCGCGGTCCACCTCCATGCGGTGCACCCGCACGCCGGTGAGATGGCAGGGGTCGACGACGCACTTGAAATTCACGCCCGCCATCGGCTCGGCCGCCCGCAGGCGGTAGTTGGCCACCACTCCGCCGGCAGGGGGCAGCCGGTGGCCGCAACGGCCGAACATGTGCCAGGGGAGTGAGAGATTGCGCACCTCAGGCCCGAGGTGGCTGAGTGCCGCGTCGATGCTCCCGGCCTGCTTGGGCACCAGGAATTCGTCGGCGTCGATGAACGCCATCCAACGGAAGTCGGCGCCGAAATTGGCCGCCGCGTGGGCATAGGCCAGGACCTGATTGTGGATCTGCCGGCGCAGGGGCAGGTCCACCAGGCGCTGCCGCCAGGGAATCACGCGCAGCTGATCCGGCTCCAGGGCGGCGGCAAGGGTCGCCACCGTGGCGTCCTGACTGCCGTCGTCGTAGACGATCACCTGACGGGCGCCGGCCAGGCGATGGAAGCGGGCCCATTCACCGATGTGGCGCGCTTCGTTGCGCACAACCAGCACCAGGGCGGTTCCGCGGCGCTTGGGCCCGGGGGGCGGTGGATCCAGGCCCAGCCTGGCCACCTTGATGCGTTGCAGGATGGCGTTCAGCATGGCCGGGGCAGGGGCCGGGGTGGCGGGATGCCATCAAAAAAACCGGGGCTCGAAGGCCCCGGTGAGCGACGGATGCAACCCCTGAGGATCAGGCGTCGTAGGTGTTCCTACCGCTGAACTTGAGATTCGAGGGGTTTGGATTGGCGCCGATGCTGCGGGGGTTGTGCCCCACCATCGGACGGCCTTCATTCACCTTCTCGGGGAACACACCGTCCTTGGGATGCAGGTATTCAGTATCGCCACCCGGGTAGATGCGGTAGATCTTGTAGTCCTCGATCCGGGGCTTGAACTTGGTGCGCAGCTGGGTGCCGAGGGCCAGGCACTGCTCCTTGCGGGCGAAATACATGAGATTTTCGCCTTCATTCATCTCGGCCGCGCCACCGGTGGGCAGCTCGAAGACCTGGGCCTTCGGGCTGGTCCAGGTGATGGCGTATTTCTCCTCGGTTTCGGCGGCATTCAGCAGACCACCCGTGCTGCCGATGTACTTCGGGAGTTGACCGCTCAGCGCCGTTGCTGTCATGGCTTGTTCAGGTGTCGGCAGACTGGTTCAGCGGGAAGCTAGCACCGTGATTTTCGGCCGTTTCCCCTCCGCCCGGCAGTCTTCACACCCGTCAACAAACCGCACCGCTCCGGCATCCCCGCCCCCATCGCTGCCAGCGCTCAGCAGGTGGGGAAGAACACCGTGAGACCGCTGTCGCCCCGTTCGGTGAGCCGCCCCCCGAGACGCTGAAACAGGCGCTGGGTGGCCTGACGGCTGAGCTGCAGGCTGCCGGTGGCGGGATTCCAGCTCAGCACCGGACCCACCGAGCGAACCCGGGAGCTATCGGCATCGCCACCCTCGCTGCTGCGCCTGCGGGCTTCGGCACTGTCCAGCTGCAGCTTCAGTCGCGGACCGGCGGCCCGCAGCCTCAGACACACGGTGCCGCCGCTGGGCAGCGTGCGGCTGAAACGATCGATCAGTCCACCGAGCATCGTTTCCAGCCGCGCCGGATCGCTCAGCACCGGCGGCAGGTCCGCCCCGATGCTGATCTCCAGCTGCAGACCCCGGCGGGCCAGCTGGCGTTGCCACAGGGGCTGGAGCTGGCTCAGCAACTGGCTGAGGTCCGTGCTGGCCAGGCCGTGGTCCGTGCGTTCCGCGTGGTTGCCGCGGCCCGGTCGTTTCTGCAGTTCCGCCGCCAGGAAGATCAGCCCGAAGCGGTCGATCTGTTCGCTGCACTCGCCATCGATCTGCTCCAGTCGCTGGCGCACGAGCGCCGAGAGATCACTGCGGCGCAACAGCGATCGGATCAGGGTGCGGATCGTGGCCAGCGGCGTGCGCACCTCATGGGTGAGGGCCTCCAGCAGCGCCAGCTCGCTGTTCACGTCGTCGGCGCCGTCACCAGGGGAGTGCTGCACGAGGGGTTGCAGGGTCACGCTCGGCGCCATGGCCGCCAGCCGGTCGGCGAGGCGCGGCCAGAACGCCAGCCCCAGCCCCGGGTCGCTGCGCAGCTCCCCCATTCCCCGCAGCACCGCATGCAGCCTCTCGGCGCTGTCCCTGTGCTCCGCCGCCAGGCGGGAATGCACCAGCGCCAGCACCTGGCTGAGCACATGGGGCTCGAAACGCACCAGCAGCCTGCGGCCCTGGTGCGGGCCATCAAGGCACAGGGCCACCTGCAGGGCCGGAGTGATCACGACCAGCAGGGGGTCGGTGCCGTCGTCGGCCTGCAGCGGCAGGCGTTCGAAGCCCGTCCCGGCACCCCGTGCTGCACCCCCGCCGGCCCCGGGGAGCAGGGGGGCCGGTGCGTTCAGCAGGGTCTCCAGCTGCTGGGGCGCCCACACCCATCCCTGCAGGCGTTCCAGGAGCTGGGGTTCATAGAGCGCCGGCAACGGCGCTGCCAGCCAGATCCCCGACTCATCACGGCGGGGCAGCAGAAACTCGCTCTGCAGGGTGGCCAGTGCAGCCCACCACTGACGCCGCACCGAGTCCTCGTCGTTCCTGCCGGCCGGCACCCCCGCCCCCAGGCAGGCACGCACTCTGGCCAGGCTCACCGGTCGCTCGACTCCGGGGGGGTCGGGCCCGCTGTGCTGGGAGGGCGCTCGGGCCATGGTGCGCTCGTCGTTGGGGTCTTACCAGGGGGTCTTCCCAGGCCTCGTCGCGCTGCCGGCACGGCGTCCCACGGAGGCGCACAGACCGAGGGCCATGAAGTTCATCAGCATGGCCGAGCGGCCGTAGCTGAGAAAGGGCAGCGGGATGCCGGTGATGGGTCCGAGACCGATGGTCATGTTGATGTTCACCACCACCTGGAACATCAGCATCGCGCCGATGCCCACCACCACCAGGGATTCGAAGTCGGTGCGGGCTCGTCCGGCGATGTGCAGGAGGCGCCAGACAAGAGCCACGAAGCCCGCCACCACCAGCACCGAGCCGATGAAGCCGGTTTCCTCTCCCAGGGCACTGAAGATGAAGTCGGTGTGCTGCTCGGGGATGAAGCGCAGCTTGGTGAGGGCGCCTCGCATCAGTCCTGTGCCCCAGAGCTGGCCGCTGCCGATCCCCACGGTGCTCTGGAGCAGGTGATAACCGCCGCCGAGGGGGTCCTGGCCGGGATCGAGAAACAGGGTGAGCCGAGCCCGCTGGTGGGGCCGCAGCCCGTGTTCCCACAGCCAGGGGGTGCCCACGGCGAACAGGGTCTGCACGGCCACCGCCACGCTCAGGCCCAGACGTTTCCAGGGCAGGCTCTTCCAGGCAAGCCATGCCACCAGCGGAATCCAGCCGATCAGCAGCCAGGGAACGGTTCCGGCCACAATCGCCGCGACCAGAGGCGAGAGCAGCAGCACCACCCAGGCACCTGGCATGCCGGCCCAGTAGAGCATCACCAGCAGCACCGCTCCGAACACCAGCGAGCTGCCGAGGTCGGGCTCCACGAACACCAGCAGCCAAGGCAGGGAGATCAGGGCTGTGGGCCTCACCAGATCGACGGGGCGCTCCACCGGATGGCGTGCCAGCACCCCGGCCAGCAGCACGATCACGGCTAGTTTTGCGAACTCCGAGGGCTGGAGGTAGAAGCCGCCGATGTTGATCCAACTCTTCGCTCCCAGCGCGCTGGTTCCCACCACCCGCACCGCCAGCAGGCCCGCCACGACAGCGCCATAGAGCGGCCAGCGCAGGGGCTGAAGCCGTTCCAGGGGCAGCCGGGCCAGCAGCAGGGCGACCCCCATCCCCACCACGGCGGTGATCCAGTGCTGATACCAGTCGGCGTAGTCGGCCTGGCGCTGGGTGCTGGCGATGAGGATGCCGGCCAGCAGGATCATCGCCAGAGGGACGCCCCACAGCACCAGGTCCACACCGGCCAGGAGCCGGCGCCGGCTGCGGACCCGTCGGGCGAACAGGGAGCGGCTGCGCCCGGGCAGGCTCAGCATGGCGCTCAGGCGGGCACAGGGGTGAGGGCCGTGATGGTGCGGGCGAGAGCCGTGAAGGCCTGCGCTGTGGCCGATTCAGGGGCCGAGAGCACCACCGGCAGGCCCCTGTCACCTCCCTCCCGAACGGGCAGTTCCAGGGGCAGTTCCGCCAGCAGCGGCACGCTCCCCTCCTCGGCCAGGCGGGCACCCCCTCCGCTGCCGAAGATCGCATAGCGCTTCTCGGGAGCGTCGGGAGGAATGAAGGCGCTCATGTTCTCCACCACCCCCAGCACGGGGATACCCATCTGCTGGAACATGGCCAGGCCGCGACGGGCGTCGGCCAGAGACACCTCCTGCGGCGTGGTGACGATCAGCACGCCCGCCATCGGCACCGCCTGGGCGAGGGTGAGCTGGGCGTCGCCGGTGCCAGGCGGCAGGTCGACCACGACCACATCCCGCTCGCCCCAGTCCACCTGGTACAGAAACTGGCGGATGATGCCGTTGAGCATCGGTCCCCGCCAGATCACCGGCTGGTTCTCGGCCACCAGCAGGCCCATCGACACCATGCCGATGCCGCAGCTCTGCATCGGCACCAGCACCTGGGCCGCGCCCTCACCCCGCACCTCGGGGGTGCGGTCGGCCACGCCCAGCATGGTGGGTGCGTTGGGGCCGTAGATGTCGGCATCCAGCAACCCCACCTTGAGGCCTTCTCGGGCCAGGGCGCAGGCCAGATTCACCGCCACCGTGCTCTTGCCCACCCCTCCCTTGCCGCT
>JALOOQ010000215.1 GCA_025454305.1 Cyanobium sp. Prado107 | reverse complement strand
GAGATCGGCCGCGGCACCGCCACCTTCGACGGCCTCTCGATCGCCTGGGCGGTGGCCGAGCACCTGGCCACCGCCATCGGCGCCCGCTGCGTGTTCGCCACCCACTACCACGAGCTCAACGAGCTGGCCGCCGTGCTGCCCAACGTGGCCAACGCCCGGGTGCTGGTGGAGGAGACCGGCCACGACCTGCGCTTCCTGCACCGCGTGGTGCCCGGCGGCGCCAGCCGCAGCTACGGCATCGAGGCCGCCCGCCTGGCCGGCGTGCCGGCGCCGGTGGTGCTGCGCGCCCGCCAGGTGCTCGGCCGCATCGAGGCCAACAGCCAGATCAGCCTCGGTCAGCCGGAGACAGGGGAGGCCGGCCCGGCTGCAGAGAGATCGGACGGGGCGGCGACAGAGGGATCGGACGGGGTGCTCGCCGCCTGAAGCCAGCCGGCCCGCAGCAGGGCATTGCAGGCCGCGGCCACCAGCCCGGCTCCGCCCTTGGAGCCCTCGAGCCGGATGTGGGCCAGGCCACTCGCAGCCAGGTGGCGCTTGCTCTGCTCCACCCCCACGAACCCCACCGGCATGCCGATCACCAGGGCCGGGGCCGCCGCCGCGCCGGCCGCCACCCGCTCCAGCAGCACCTCCAGGGCGGTGGGGGCGCTGCCGATCAGCACCACCGGCGCGAGGGCCGGCGTCCCGGCACCACTGCCGCCGGCACCCAGCTCCGCGAGGGCGGCCGCCATGCCGGCCGCCGCGCGCGTGGAGCCCGCAGGCGCCTGGGCCGGGCCCCACTCCAGCGCGCTCACCACCCGGCTGGCGAAGGTGCGCCCCGCCATCGGCGCCACCGCCGCCGCGGCCATGGCCGTGTCGGTGAGGATCGGCGCCCCGGCCCGCAGCGCCGCCACCCCGGCTGCGCAGGCCCCGGGCGTGAACCGCAGCCCGGCGGCGAGCTGAGCATCGCCGCTGCTGTGGATGCAGCGCTCCAGCACGTCGCGCTCCAGGCCGTCCAGCCCCGCCAGCAGCCCTGCCAGCTGGGCATCGCGGCGGGCCTGATCCGCCAGCAGCTGCCGGATCAGAGCGATGCTCTCGCTGAAGATCGGATGGTCGAACCGGTGGTCAGGCAGTGGGTCCAAGCGGGACACGGGGGGTAGCAGTGGCAGTGTCGTCGCCTGGCGGATCCGGGCAACCGACGCCCTGCTTCAGCACCTGTTTCGGCTCCGGTTGCAGCGCAGGTTTCAGCCCGACTCTGTGACGACCGGATCGCGCTCCGGCCGAATCGTGTTGAAGCCGGATCCTGATTCTGTACAGCGTGTACAGAATTGGAACAGCCCGCACCACCCTCACCGCTGCGCCGATGTCCGAGTCCCTGGGGGTGCAGGAGGCCAGGCGGCGCCTGCCCGAGCTGCTCAGCCGGGCCGAGGCCGGCGAGCAGCTGGTGATCAACCGTCACGGCCAGCCTGTGGCGGCCCTGGTTCCGCTTTACCAGCGGCAGGTGCCCCAGCGCCGGCGGCTGCTGGAGCTGCGCGGCAGTGGCCGCGGATACTGGCCGGATTCGGCAGCAGCCCCTCCGGCCTCCGGGAGCCCGTTTGATCCTCACCAGCTGGCCCATGGGGCCCTGATCGGCTTCGAGGCCTCGGCGCTGCTCGCCTTCCTCAGCGGTGCAGCCGACAAGGGCGGGCTGCTCACCCAGCTGCTGGAGGGCATCGGCCGGGGATTCTGGCGCGGGCAGATCAGCAGCCTCTGCCTGATGCGGCTGCTGGAGGGGCCCCTCAGCCGGGGCCACGAGGGCCGGGCCCAGAGCTACCGCCAGGTGTTCGCCGACGGCCAGGCCTGGCAGGTGGTGGCGGTGGATGGGGCCGTCGCCGAGGCCGCCGCCCGCCTGCGCCGGCCGCAGCCATGGGCGACCCAACCACCCGGAACCCAGCCATCCGGGGGCCACCTCAGCGCCGGGGCCGCCCTGGAACTGGCCGCGGCCATCCAGGCCGGAGCGGCGGTGCTGGTGAGCGACGATGCGGAGCTGCTGCACGGCCGGGCCCTGCTGCCCGCCCTCGACCTGCCCGTGGTGCCCAGCGTCTGATGCCCATCCACCTGCTCTGGGGCGACGACGAGACAGCCCGCGGCCGGGCCGTCGAGGCCCTGATCACGGAGCTGGTGGATCCGGCCTGGGCGGCGATCAACCTCAGCCGTCTCGACGGCAACGACCCCGAGCAGGCGGCCCGGGCCCTGGAGGAGGCGCGCACGCCGCCCTTCGGCGCCGGCGCCCGGGTGGTGGTGCTCCAGCGCAGCCCCTTCTGCAACCAGTGCCCCGCCGAGCTGGCCGATCAGCTGGAAGCGGCCCTGGAGCTGATTCCCGCCAGCTGCCATCTGCTGCTGATCAACCCCGCCAAGCCCGACGGCCGACTGCGCACCACCAAGGTGCTGCAGAAGCTGGTCAAGGCAGGCCGGGCCAGCGAGCGCAGCTTCCCGCTGCCGGCGGTGTGGGACGCGGCCGGCCAGGTGGAGCTGGTCACCCGCACCGCCGCCGAGCTGGGGCTGTCGCTGGAGCCGGCGGCCGCCGAGGCCCTGGCCGAGGCGGTCGGCAGCGACAGCGCCCGCCTGGCCAGCGAACTGGAGAAGCTGAGCCTCTTCACCTCCCCCGAGGCCGGCAGCCCGGCGGGCACGGCAGCGGCGATCACCGCGGCGGCGGTGCGGGCCCTGGTGGGAGGCCACAGCACCACCGCCCTGGCGGTGGGGGATGCCCTGCTGGCGGGCCGGCCGGCCGAAGCCATCGCCCTGCTGGACGCGTTGCTGGAGGCCGGGGAGCCGGCGCTGCGCATCGTGGCCACCCTCAGCGGCCAGATCCGTGGCTGGCTGTGGGTGGCCCTCCTCGATCGCCAGGGCGAACAGGACGTGGCCGCGATCGCCAAGGCCGCCGGCATCGGCAACCCCAAGCGCATCTACGTGCTGCGCCGCCAGATCCGAGGCCGCCAGCCCGAGCGCTTCCTGGGGCTGCTGAGCCAGCTGCTGGAGGTGGAGGTCCAGCTCAAGCGCGGCGCCGAGCCCGGCGCCGCCTTCCGCGACGGCTTCCTGCTGGGCACCGCCAGCCCGCTCGGCACGGCCGGCGCAGGGTGAGGACAGATAATCGGGCCG
>JALOOQ010000214.1 GCA_025454305.1 Cyanobium sp. Prado107 | reverse complement strand
TGATCATCTGCAGCATGGCGCCGCTGGTGCCGAGGGCGCTGAAGCTGCCGATGCCGATCAGCACGAAGCCCATGTGGCTGATCGAGCTGTAGGCGATCTTGCGCTTGAGGTTGCGCTGGGCGAAGGAGGTGAGGGCGGCGTAGATGATGTTCACCACCCCCAGCACCACCAGCAGCGGCGCGAACTGGGCGTGAGCGGCCGGCAGCAGCTGCACGTTGAAGCGCAGCAGGGCGTAGCCGCCCATCTTCAGCAGGATGCCCGCCAGCAGCATGTGCACCGGCGCCGTGGCCTCGCCGTGGGCATCGGGCAGCCAGGTGTGCAGGGGCACGATCGGCAGCTTCACGCCGAAGGCGATCAGCAGGCCCGCGTAGCAGAGCAGCTGGAACTTCGCCGAGAAGTCCTTGGCCATCAGGGCCGTGTACTCGAAGCTGATGCTGTCGCCGTAGAAGGCCATGGCCAGGCCGGCGAGCAGGATGAACAGGGAGCTGCCGGCGGTGTAGAGGATGAACTTGGTGGCGGCGTACTGGCGTTTCTTGCCCCCCCAGATCGCCAGCAGCAGATACACCGGGATCAGCTCCAGCTCCCAGGCCAGGAAGAAGAGCAGCATGTCCTGCACGGCGAACACGGCGATCTGGCCGCCGTCCATGGCCAGGAGCAGGAAATAGAAGAGCCGCGGCTTGAAGCTCACCGGCCAGGCCGCCAGGGCCGCCAGGGCGGTGATGAAGCTGGTGAGCAGGATCAGCGGCATCGACAGGCCATCGGCCCCCACCGACCAGGCCAGCCCGAGCCGGGGCAGCCACTCCACCCGTTCCACCAGCTGCAGCCCTTCCACGGCGGGGTCGTAGCCGTTCAGGTAGCCCCCCACCGTGAGCAGGAAGGTCACCAGGGCCACCCCCAGGGCGAACCAGCGCACCTGCTTGCCGTCACCCTGGTCGGGAACGAAGGGAATCAGCAGCGCCGCCCCGATCGGGAACAGGATCGAGGCGCTCAGCCAGGGAAAGGCCACGTAGACAGGCAGTCCGTTGGCTGGAGTGTAGAAATACCTGCCAGGACCCCCCGGCGCCGGTGGGGGGAGTCACACAGTCCGTAGTGGCGCTGGGGTGGCTGGGTCACCGGCCGGCGCGGGCGCGCAGCGCCCAACGCTGCCGGCGACCCGGCCACCCCAGCAGGAGTGGGGGGCGGGCAGGCTGAGCAGTAGGTGCCGGGTGCCAGCAGCGGCAGCCGCAGCCGCAAGGGCCGCAGCCTCCGGTGCAAGAAGCCCGGCGGCGCGGCAGCTCGGCAGCCACCTCCCGGCCAGACCCCGCTTGACCCTTGAGAAGGCCGCAACCCCCACGAGGCCGCAACCGCACCCACTCCAACACGCCACCCCCCGGAAACCGCACCCACTGGCGTGAGGCTCGCTGGACTGAGGCGCTGAGGCCGTGTTGCGCGCCCCGCGCGCACGGCCGGAGCCCCTCAGCCCAGCGAGCCGAACAGCACCACCAGGGCGATGACGCCCCCGAACACGATCAGGGCATAGAACTGCGCCCGGCCGGTCTCGAAGTATTTGAGGCCCTCGCCGCTGCCCAGGGTCATCAGGCCGGTGAGGTTGACCACGCCGTCCACCACCTTGGAGTCCACCTCCAGCACCGAGCGGGCCAGCTTCCGGCTGCCCTGCACGAACAGCCTGTCGTTGAGGTCATCCAGGTACCACTTGTTGGCCAGGAAGGCGTTGATCGCCGGGTAGCGGCCTGCGAACAGGGCGGCCAGATCGAGCTTGTGCAGGGCATAGGCCAGCACCGCCACCGTGATGCCCGCTACTGAGATCGCCACCGACGCGCCCGCCAGGGGCAGGAACTCGCGCCAGCTGAAGTGCTCGGCCATCTCGGCGGCCTCATGGGGATCGAGCAGGGCGGCGAAGCGGCTGTTCCAGGGGGTGCCGAGCAGGCCGATCAGCACCGACGGCACCGCCAGCACCGCCAGGGGGAGAGCCATCTGCCAGCCCGATTCGTGCGGATGATCGGCATGGTGGCCATGGCCATCGCCGTGGTCGTCGTCGCCGCCCTTGCCGGCCGCGGCCAGCAGCTGCGCTGCCATGGCCTTGTCGTTGCCCCGGAACTCGCCTTCAAAGGTGAGGAAGTAGAGCCGGAACATGTAGAAGGCGGTCATGCCGGCCGTCACGAAGCCCATCGCCCAGAGCAGGGGATAGGAGTTGAAGGCCTGGCCGAGGATCTCGTCCTTGCTCCAGAAGCCCGCCAGGGGCGGGATGCCGGCGATCGCCACGCAGCCGATCAGGAAGGTGCTGCTGGTCACCGGCATCCAGCGGCGCAGACCGCCCATCAGCCGCATGTCCTGGGCCAGCACAGGCTCGTGGCCCAACACCTCCTCCATGGCGTGGATCACCGAACCGGAGCCCAGGAAGAGCATCGCCTTGAAGAAGGCGTGGGTCACCAGGTGGAACATGCCCGCCACCGGGGCGCCGCAGCCCATCGCCAGCATCATGTAGCCCAGCTGGCTCACAGTGCTGTAGGCCAGGCCCTTCTTGAGATCCATCTGGGTGAGCGCGATCGACGCCCCCAGGAACAGGGTGATCGTGCCGATCACGGCGATCGTGAGCTGCACGGCCGGGAAGGGCTCGTACACCGGTTGCAGCCGGGCCACGAGGAACACGCCGGCCGCCACCATGGTGGCGGCGTGGATCAGGGCCGAGATCGGCGTGGGGCCCTCCATCGCGTCGGGCAGCCACACATGCAGCGGGAACTGGGCCGACTTGGCCATCGGTCCCATGAACACCAGCAGGCAGAGGATCACGGCCACGCCGTTGCTGAGGCTGCCGCCGGCCACCGCCTCCTGCAGGCCGGTGCCGATCTCCTCGAAGCCGAAGCTGCCGGTGGCCCAGAACAGACCCAGGATGCCGAGCAGCAGGCCGAAGTCGCCCACCCGGTTCACCACGAAGGCCTTCTGGGCGGCGTTGGCGGCGCCGTCGCGGTCGTACCAGAAGCCCACCAGCAGGTAGGAGCACATGCCCACCAGCTCCCAGAACACGTAGATCTCGAGCAGATTGGGGCTGATCACCAGGCCCAGCATCGAGCTGCTGAACAGGGCCAGGTAGGTGAAGAAGCGCACATAGCCCTTGTC
>JALOOQ010000079.1 GCA_025454305.1 Cyanobium sp. Prado107 | reverse complement strand
CCCGGCCGCGATGAGCATCCTGATCAGCTACTCCAAGGTGCTCGAGATCGCCGGCGACATCATCCGTGTTGAGGTGCCCAGTGGCGGCCACGACAGCGAGGCCGCCCCCCGCTTCAACGATCTGGCGGTGGTGCAGACGGCCGGCGGCGGTCAGTCGCTGGCCCAGGTGATCGACCTGAAGGAGCGCTCGGTGGCGCTGCAAGTGTTCCGCGGCACCAAGGGCGTGTCCACCGATTCCCAGGTGCGCTTTCTCGGCCACCCGATGACGGTGACCTACTCCGGCAACATCCTCGGCCGGGTGTTCCGCGGCACCGGTGAGCCGATCGACGGCGGCCCCGACCTCTCCCATGATCCCCGCGTCACCATCGGCGGCCCGTCGGTGAATCCGATGCGGCGGGTGCTGGCTTCGAAGATGATCCGCACCAACGTGCCGATGATCGACGTCTACAACACGCTGGTGGAAAGCCAGAAGATCCCGATCTTCTCGGTGTCCGGTGAACCGTTCAACGCCTTTCTGGGCCGCATCGGCATCCAGGCCGACGCCGATGTGGTGATCTTCGGCGGCCTGGGGCTGATCTTCGACGACTACTACGCCTTCCGCAAGACCTTCGAGGACGCCGGCGTGTTTCACCGCACGGTGATGTTCGTGAACCTGGCCTCCGATCCGATCGTGGAGCGGATGCTGATCCCCGACATGGCGCTGGCGGTGGCGGAGCGCTTCGCGGTGGAGGAGGGCAAGCGGGTGCTGGTGCTGCTCACCGACATGACCGCCTTCGCCGACGCCCTCAAGGAGGTGAGCATCGCCATGGATCAGGTGCCGGCCAACCGGGGCTATCCGGGCGATCTCTACTCCCAGCTTGCCCGCCGCTACGAGAAGGCCGCCGACTACGCCAAGGGCGGCTCGGTGACGGTGCTCACCGTGACCACCATGCCCGGCGACGACATCACCCACCCGGTGCCGGACAACACCGGCTACATCACCGAGGGGCAGTTCTATCTGCACAACGGCGTGATCGATCCCTTCGGGTCGCTGTCGCGTCTCAAGCAGAACGTGATCGGCAAGCGCACCCGCGAGGACCACAACCAGGTGATGAACACCACCATCCGGCTCTATTCCGGCGCCCGCGATGCCCAGCAGAAGCAGGCGATGGCCTTCGAGCTCTCCGACTACGACCAGAAGCTGATCCGCTTCGGCGAGCTCTTCCGTCAGCGCTTCATGGACATCAACGTGGACATGCCCCTGGAGGCAGCCCTCGATCTGGCCTGGCAGACCATGGCGGAGTGCTTCGAGCCCCAGGAGCTGCTGATGAAGCAGGAGCTGATCGACAAGTACTTCCCCCGGCCGACGCAGCAGGTATGAGCCGGATCTCCCTCACCAAGGCCTCCCTCAGCCGCCAGAAGGGGCTGCTCAAGACCTACGGCGCCGTGCTGCCCTCGCTGGATCTCAAGCGCCGCCAGATCAGCGCCGAGCGTGCCCGGGCGCGGCGCGACCTGCAGGAGCTCGAGCGGCGGGCCGGCGAGCTGGAGGCGGAGGTGGCGCGGCTGTGCCCGATGCTGGCCCACGAGCACATCCGGCTCGAGGGTCTGGCCCGGGTGGTGGACGTGCGGCTCGGGGAGGAGAACCTGATCGGCACCCGTCTGCCCCGCGTCGAGGAGGTGCGGGTGGAGGTGGCCGACTACGGCCTGCTCAGCCTGCCCTTCTGGGTGGATCAAGTGGTGGCCCGCCTGCGCGAGGCGCTGGACACCCAGGTGCGCCTGCAGGTGGCGCGCGAGCGGATCGAGCGGCTGCTGCGGGCGGAGCGCACCGTGACCCAGCGCTTCAACCTGTTCGAGAAGGTGCTGATCCCGCGCACCCGCCAGCAGATCCGCAGCATCGCCATCTACCTCGCCGACGCCGAGCGGGCCGGGGTGGTGAACTCCAAGATCGCCAAGCGCAAGAAGCAGCGGGCCGAGGCGCGATGACGATCGTTCCCCTGCGCAGGCTCACCGTGGTCGGCCTGAGCGCCGACAAGCAGGATCTCATCGACGGTCTGCAGCAGCTGGGCTGCCTGCACCTGATCCCCCTCGAGGAGCCCTCCGGCGGCGACCAGCCGTTCGTGAGCAGCCGGCCGATCGAGGACGCCCGCAAGGCGCTGCGCTACCTGGGCGACGTGCGCCGGCGGCGCCACCAGACCCGGGTGGATGCCGACTTCGACTTCGACCGCCTGATCGCCGAGGCCCTCGCCAACCGGCGGGCCAAGCGCCAGGCGGAGGACCGGCTGCTGGCCCTGGAGGCGCGGCTGCGGCTGCTGGAGCCCTGGGGCGATTTCGTGCTGCCCGATCGGGATGCCCTGGGGGGCCAGCGCCTGTGGTTCTACCAGGTGCCCCACGCCCGGGCCCGGGCCTTCCAGCAGGCCCTGGCCGGGCTCGACACCCCCTGGCAGCAGCTCGACGAGAGTCCCCGCCACCTCTATGTGGTGCTGATCGCGCCGGAGGAGCCCGACCCCGCCGCCCTGCCGGTGGCCCGCTCCCGCCTGGGCTCCGAATCCCCGGCCACGGTGCGCCGTGAGCTCGACCTGGCCCGTTCCACCCTGGAGGAGGTGGAGGCCGAGCACGAGGCGCTCAGCCGCTGGATCTTCCTGCTCTCCCGCAACCTGGCCCGCGCCGAGGACGCCCAGGCCCGCGCCGAGGCCCAGACCATGACCCGCGACGACCACGGCCTGGTGCAGCTGCAGGGCTGGATCCCCGCCCGCGACCTGCCGCGCCTGGAGGCCTTCGCCGCCGTGCGGGGGCTGGCCTGGCTGGCGGAGATCCCCGAGCCCGGCGACGCGCCGCCCACCCTGCTGGAGAACCCGCCGGCTCTGAGCGGCGGCCAGGACCTGGTGACCTTCTACGAGACCCCCGCCTACCGCGACTGGGACCCCTCGGCGCTGGTGTTCTTCTCGTTCGCGGTGTTCTTCGCGATGATCCTGGCCGACGCCGGCTACGCCCTGGTGCTGGCCGTGGTGGTGGGGCTGCTGTGGAAGGGCATGGGCCGCACGCCGGGCGGGCGCCATTTCCGCGTGCAGGCGGTGACGGGGCTCGCCTTCGCCCTGATCTACGGCGTGCTGGCGGGCAGCTACTTCGGCGTGGAACTGGCGGCCGCCTCGCCGCTGGCGGCCCTGAAGGTGCTCGACCTCAACGACTTCGACGCGATGATGAAATTGGCCCTGGTGGTGGGCGGGCTGCATCTGCTGCTGGCCAACGGCATCGTGGCGGTGCGCGCCACCGGCGTGGCCGGGCGGGCCCGCCCCCTGGGCTGGATGGCGGTGATCCTGGGGGGCTTCGTGCTCTACCTGGGCGCCGCTTCGCCCGGGGCCCGGCACCTGGGGGTGGGGCTGGCACTGGGGGGGCTGATCACGATCCTGCTGCTCAGCAGCGAGCGTCGCGTCACCCGGCCGGCCGATCTGCTGCTGCGGCTGATCGACGGTCTGGGCTCACTCACCGAGATCTCCAAGCTGTTCGGTGATGTGATGAGCTACCTGCGGCTGTTCGCCCTGGGGCTGGCCAGTGCGTCGCTGGCCGTCACCTTCAACCAGCTGGCGGGCCAGGTGCTGCAGTCCGGGGTCGTGCTGGCCCTGCCGATCGCCCTGCTGATCCTGATCCTCGGCCACGGCATCAATCTGCTGCTGGCCGTGATCAGCGGCTTCGTGCACGGGCTGCGGCTGAACTTCATCGAATTCTTCAACTGGGGGCTCTCCGGCGAGGGCATTCCCTTCAAGCCATTTCTCAAAAAGGAGCCTGTCTCGTGAACGACCATCTCTCCCTCATGGTGCTCGGCTGGATCGGCATCTACGCCCCGGTGGCCCTGGGGGCCATGGGTGCCGCCGTGGGCTGCACCATCGCCGGCCAGGCCGCCATCGGGGCGATGATGGAGGTGAGCAGCGGCTACGGGCGCTTCGTGGGGCTCTCGGCCCTGCCCTCGTCGATGTCGATCTACGGCATCGTCGTGATGTTCATCCTCAACCGGCCCGTCACGCCCGCCAATGCCGGCGGCCTGTTCGGCATCGGGGTGCTGGCTGGCGCGGCCTTCCTGATCTCGGCGATCTACCAGGGCCTCTGCTGCGCCTCGGCGATCGCCGGCTCCAAGGCCAAGCCGGAGATCTTCGGCCTGGCCCTGGCGCCGGCGGCGATCGTGGAGGGCTTCGCCGTGTTCGCCTTCGTGTTCGCCCTGGTGGCGGCCGGCGGCATTCCCAGGAGCTGACGCCTTCGCTCCCCGCACTCCGCCCACGCGATCTCGCTGCTTCCCCCATGGCCCAGCAACACTCCAGCCGCAAGAACACCCCCGTGCAGGTGGCCGCCGGGGTGGAGGAACTGATCTCCCGCCTGCGCGATCAGGGCGTGGAGGCCGGCCGCCGCCAGGCCGAGGAGATCGTGGCCCAGGCCCAGGCCGACGCCCGCCACACCCTCGACCAGGCCCGCCGGCAGGCCGAGCGGATCGTGGCCGATGCCCGCCACCAGGCCGAGAGCCTGGAGCAGTCGGGCCGCGAGGCGCTGGAGCTGGCCCTCCGCGACGCCGTGCTGGCCCTCAGGACGCGGCTTACGGAACGCTTCCGCGGGGAGGTGCGCCAGCTGTTGGGGGAGGAGCAGCAGAAGCAGGAGCTGCTCGAGAAGATGGTGCTGGAGGTGGTGGGCCGGGTGCGCGACGAGGCCGACCGCGCCGCTCAGGTGGAGGTGCTGCTGCCGCGGCGGGCGGTGGGTCTGGCCGAGCTCAGCCAGGATCCCGAGGAGCTGGCCCGGGGCGACCTCACCCGGTTCGTGCGCCTGGTGGCCGCCGGGATGCTGCGGGAGGGCGTGAGCTTCGGCGTGGCGACTGACCAGGCCGACGGCCTGCGCCTGCGGCTGGTGGACCGTGAGGTGGTGCTCGACCTCAGCGACCGGGCCGTGGCCGACGTGATCCTGGAGCACCTGCAGCCCCGCTTCCGGGCCCTGCTGGAGGGAGTGGTGAAGTGAGCCCCCGGTACACCACCCTGATGGCCAGCCTGCCGCCGCTGGGGGGGCTGTTCGAGGCGCGGGAGCCGGCTATCTCCCGCCTCCGGCTCACCAACCGCATCGGCCTGCTGCACCCCGACGACCGCGCCGACCTCGACCGCGCCGCCGGCATCCTCTCCCAGTCGCTGCTGCCGGAGGCGGGCGAGGGCGAGGGCGACGGCCGCAGCGCGGCGGGAGGCCCGCCCGCCGGCGCCGATGCCCTGCTGCTGGAGGAGGTGGGCCGCTTCTTCCGGGAGGTGCGCCAGCCGCTGCTGCGCCAGCTGGTGCGTCAGCGCCTCGACCGGCGCACGATCGTGGCCGCCCTGCGCCGCCGCCACCGCGGCGAGGCCGAGCCGCCCCGCGGCCAGGTGTGGGGCTTCGGCGAGCTGGTGCCCACGATCGAGCGCCACTGGCGGGAGCCCGCCTTCGCTCTGGCCGGGGTGTTCCCCTGGATCCCCGAGGCGGTGCGGCTGCTGGAGAGCGACGATCTGGTGGGCGTGGAGCGCCTGCTGTTCTCCCTGATCTGGCGTGAGCTCGACCAGCTGGGCCAGGGCCACCACTTCGACTTCGAGGCGGTGGTGATCTACCTGGCCCGCTGGAGCCTGGTGGAGCGCTGGTCGAACTACGACGCCGATGCCGCCGCCCGGCGCTTCCGCCAGCTGGTGAGCGATGGCCTCGGCCGCTTCACCGACACCCTCGCCGTCTGCGCAGCCCGATGACCGCCACCCCCGCTCCCGCCACCGCCAACGCCACCAACGGCACCGCCGCCGGCGACGCCCGCTTCAATCCCGCCCGCGTGGTGGCCGTTCAGGAGGATCTGGTGACCATCGCCATGGACCCCGAGCGGCCGCGGCCGATCCTCAAGAACGAGGTGATCTACATCTGCCCGCGGCGCCTGGACGGCGACCGCCAGGAGCGGCTCAAGGCCGAGGTGCTGCGGGTGCAGGGCAGCACCGCCGACGCCCAGGTGTTCGAGAGCACCCGCGGCGTGGGCGTGGGCGATCCGGTGGAGCAGACCGGCGAGCTGCTGTCGGTGAGCCTGGGGCCGGGGCTGCTCACCCAGGTGTACGACGGGCTGCAGAACCCCCTGGCCGGGCTGGCCGCCGGCTTCGGCACCTTCCTGCCCCGGGGGGCGGAGGTGGCGCCGCTCGATCCCGACAGGAAATGGTCGTTCCAGACCACGGCGCGGATCGGCGACAGCCTGCGCGCCGGCGACGTGATCGGCACCGTGCAGGAGGGCCGCTTCAGCCACAAGATCATGGTGCCCTTCGACCAGCCCGGCACGGTGCGCCTGGACTGGATCCAGCAGGGCTCGTTCACGGTGCACACGGTGGTGGCCCGCATCGTCGACGAGCGCGGCCGGGCCCGCTCCCTCACCCTGGTGCAGGAGTGGCCGGTGCGCCGGCCCCTGCCCCAGCACCTGCTGGAGGCCCGCAGCAGCGAGCGCCTCTATCCCCAGGAGCCGCTGATCACCACCCAGCGGATCATCGACACCTTCCTGCCCATCGCCCGCGGCGGCACCGGCTGCATCCCCGGACCCTTCGGCGCCGGCAAGACGGTGCTGCAGAACCTGATCTCCCGCCACTCCGACGTGGACATCGTGCTGGTGGTGGCCTGCGGCGAGCGGGCCGGGGAGGTGGTGGAGACGATCACCGAATTCCCCAAGCTCACCGACCCCAAGAGCGGCGGGTCGCTGATGGACCGCACGATCATCATCTGCAACACCTCCTCGATGCCGGTGGCGGCACGGGAGGCCTCGATCTACACCGGCCTCACCCTGGGCGAGTACTACCGCCAGATGGGCTACGACGTGCTGCTGATCGCCGACTCCACCTCCCGCTGGGCCCAGGCGATGCGCGAGACCTCCGGCCGGCTGGAGGAGATCCCGGGCGAGGAGGCCTTCCCCGCCTACCTCGATTCCTCGATCAAGGGCATCTACGAGCGGGCCGGCATCATCCGCACCAACGACGGCAGCGTCGGCAGCCTCACGATGATCGGCACCGTGTCGCCGGCCGGCGGCAACTTCGAGGAGCCGGTCACCCAGTCCACCCTCGGCACCGTGAAGACCTTCCTGGGGCTGAGCGCCGAGCGGGCCTACAAGCGCTGCTACCCGGCGGTGGATCCGCTGATCTCCTGGTCGCGCTATTTCGGCCAGCTGGAGGACTGGTTCGCGCACCACCTGGCGCCCGGGTGGGTGGCGCGGGTGCGGGAGCTGAGCGAGCTGCTGCGCCGCGGCGATGCCGTGCAGCAGATGATCCTGGTGACCGGCGAGGAGGGGGTGAGCCTGGAGGATTTCCTGCTCCAGCAGAAGGCCCAGTTCCTGGACATGGTGTATCTGCAGCAGGACGCCTTCGATCCGGTGGACGCCAGCTGCCCGATCAGCCGCCAGCAGCGCAGCCTCGATCTGGTGTGGGATCTGATCCAGCGCCCGTATCACTTCGCCGACAAGGCCGCGGCGCGCGACTTCTTCACCCGCATCACCGGTCTGTTCCGGAACCTCAACTACGCCCCGGAGGACTCGCCCACCTACCAGGGGTACCGGAGCCAGATCGAGGAGCTGGCCAGTGGCCAGGAGGGGCAGCTGAGTGCCCCGAAGCAAGGGTCCGCCAGCCATGGCTGAACCCCTGATCGCCGCCCGAACCCCGTCGCCTGGCGCTGTGGCTCAGTCGCCGTGATCGGTGAGGGCGTGGATCGCCTTCTTCACGCTGGTGGCGATCACCAGGGTGTCGTCGCTGCAGACCGTTTCGAGCCCGAAGCGCTGGAGCTCCTGCACCAGAGCGGTGGAGGTGCTGACCAGCGCGGTGCGGATGCCGCGGGCATGGAGCTGCCGGCGCAGCTGCAGCAGCGCCTTGGCCGCCGAGTAGTCGATGTCGTCGATCCCCGAGGCATCGATCACCAGGGCCTCCACCGGGCTGGGCTGGTCGGACACGATCCGCAGCACCTCCTCGGTGAAGCGATGGGCGTTGGCGTAGAAGAGATTGGCCTCGAAGCGGTAGGCCACGATGCCGGGGGCGGCGAAGATGCCCGGCCCCACGGCAACGGTCTGCCAGCCGTGGCCGGATTCGTCGGGGCACCACAGGCGCGTGTGCGGCCGGTAGGTGTGGCGCACCTGCTCGATCAGCGACAGCACCACCGCCAGCATGGTGCCCTGCATCACGCCGATCTGGGCGACGGTGATCAGCGTGGCCATGGCGATCAGGAACTCGTTGCGCTGCAGGTGCCAGAGCTCGCGCAGACCGGCCAGATCGATCAGCCGGAGCCCGATCAGGAACACGATCGTGGAGAGCACCACCACCGGCATCAGCGCCAGCGGTTCGGTGAGGAACAGCAGCACCACCAGCACCACCGCCGCCGCGCTGAGGTGGGTGATCTGGCTGCGGCCCCCAGCTTCATCCACCATCTCGGTCTTCGTGGGGCTGCCGTTCACCACGAAGGTGCCGCTCAGGCCTGCCGCCAGGTTGGCGGCGGCCAGGCCGATCAGATCCACGTTCTCGTCGCAGCGTTCCTCGTAGCGCTGGGCGTAGGCCCGGGAGGTGGCGGCGCTCTGGGCCAGGATCACCACGCAGCAGGATGCCGCCGTGAGCAGCAGCCGGTCCCAGGGCAAGGTCTCGGCTGCCGGCAGCGCCAGGGGCGGCAGGCCCCCCGGCACCGCTCCCACCACGGGCACGCCGAGGGCCTGCACGTGGAACAGCCAGCTGGCCAGGATCGAGCCGCCCACGGCGATCAGGGCCGCGGGCGTGCGGGGGTTCCAGCGCTGCAGACCGAGGATCAGGCCCAGCACCACCGCCGCCCCCAGCAGATGCAGGCCATGGGCCTGGTGGAGTCGCGCCACCACCGAGGCGATCTGCTGCAGGGCGCCGGCTCCCTGGCGCTCGAGTCCCAGCAGGCCGCTGACTTCTCCGGCAGCCACCTGGATGCCGATGCCGCTGAGCAGGCCGATCAGCGCGCTGCGCGAGAGGAAGTCGGCCAGGAAGCCCAGCCGCGCCACCGCGGCCACGATCAGCAGCCCCCCCACGAGCAGGGCCACCACCATCGTGAGACTGAGGTAGTCGCTGGATCCGGGCGTGGCTTCGGTGGCCAGGTTGGCGGCCAGGATGGCGGCGGTGGCCGAATCGGCCGCCACCACCAGATGCCGTGAGGCGCCCAGCAGCGCGAAGGCGATCGCCGGCAGCAGCAGGGTGTAGAGCCCCGTCACCACCGGTGTCTGCGAGATGCGGGTGTACCCCATCACCTCGGGGATCGCCAGGGCGGCGAGGGTGAGGCCGGCCAGCACGTCGCCCTGGATCCGACCGGTGGTCAGGGGCCGGATCCCCGACAGCCAGTGGAGGCGCACTCCAGGGACACCCATGGGGCTCGTGCCGCTGCGGCCAGGGTGGCACCGGGCGGGGCGGGGGTCGGGGCTGTGGCCGGTGCCCGCGTGGCACGGTGGAACGGCCGGAGGACCCAGCCCATGAGCCGCTCTGCCGCGCCGCGCGGGCTGCTGTTGCCGCTGGCCGTGGCCGCTCTGCTCGGCTGGCCGCCTGCACTCGCCGCCCCGCCCCCCCAGAACGCCTCCCCCCTGCAGGAGCGCGACCAGCGCTTCCA
>JALOOQ010000213.1 GCA_025454305.1 Cyanobium sp. Prado107 | reverse complement strand
TGCAGCGGCACAGACCGCCCCAGGACGAGGCGGGACTGCGCGTGCCCGTGGTGGCGCTGGTGCGCCAGGGCGATCAGACCCGCTGCGTGCGGCTCGGCCCCCAGTTCTGCGTGGCTGACCCCCGGGCGGCGCTCTCCACCCTCAGCGCGGCGGCGTTCCGGGTGCGCATCAGTGCTCCCCTGCTGAAGGTGGCAGCCGCATCGCCCCGCGCGGCCTGAGCTGTGCCGCCTGAGCTGAGCCAGGGCGTCAGTCGGCGCGGGGCTGACGCAGGGCGCGGATGGACTCCTTCAGGCGGCCCAGATTCACGCCAATCTGCTCCCCGCCCAGCCAGCTGCCGGGATGGGATTCCCAGCTGGCCGAGAGCACGCCGTAGCTCAGGCCCAGCAGACCCAGAAGAAAACAGCCGCCCGAGGCCACCAGTGTTGCCCCCGGGGGAATGTCCATCACCCCGCGGCTCACCAGCAGGTAGCTGGCCACGAACACGCCCATGCCCATCAGGGTGGGGATCCCCGTGGCCACGGCGACACGCCGGGCCATGCGGTTGGCCACCGCTTCGGGGATCACCTGCTGGCGGGGGCTGGGGATGGATGGTTTGCCACTCGGCCCGGCCTGTGCCTTTGCTCCGCGCTTCGGGCTCTTCCGGCTGCTGCTTCCGGAGGGCTGGATGCCTTTGCCGGCCATGTGCCTTGCCCCGTCGCCTGCCCCGGGCTCAGCCGCGGATGCCGAGCTTGGCGATCAGCTGGCTGTAACGCTCGGCGCTGATGGCCCTGAGATAGCCGAGCAGCCGCTTGCGGCGCCCGATCATCTTCAGCAGGCCCTGTCGGGAGGAGAAGTCGTGCTTGTTCTGCTGCAGGTGGGTGGTGAGCTGGCTGATGCGCTCGCTCAGCATCGCCACCTGAACCTCAACCGACCCGGTATCGGTGCCGTGGGTCTGGTGGGTGTTGATCAGTTCCTGCTTCTTGGTGGTGGTGAGCGGCATGGAGATGGAAACGACGAACGCGGCCCGTGACCGCTGTCCAGCAATGAACCACCTTACCGGTCGGCGGGCGTCAGGCCGCCTGACGCGACAGCCAGCGCAGGCATTCGCGGATCCAGTCCTCGGCGGTCCAGTCCGCTCCGCCTTCCTCGAGGGCCTGCTGGCGGGCCGCGGCCCGCAGGGCACGGTGAATCTCGAGCACCTCGTAGCCCAGCGCCGCCAGGGTGTGCTGAACCTCGTCGCGGTGGTCGTCGCCGAGCTCGGCATCCGTCACCGTGGCGAGCTCGTGGGGGTCGGCATCCAGGGCACCGAGGAAGCGCTGCTGCAGCCGGCTGCGCAGTTCCACGGCCAGCCGTTCCGCCGTGCGCCGTCCCACCCCCGGCGCCTGGCAGAGCCGGCGCAGGTCGGCCTGCACGATCGCCTGCACCAGGGCGTCGGGCTCCAGGCAGCCCAGCAGCCCCAGGGCCATCTGCGGCCCCACGCCGCTCACCGCCACCAGCTCCCGGAACAGCTCCCGTTCCAGGCGGCCGCTGAATCCATAGAGGGTCCAGCCGTCCTCCCGCACCGTCTGGTGGATGTGCAGGCTGAGACGTGTGCCCACCGCAGGCAGGCGCTGCCACTGGCGCTGGCTCACCTGCACCTCGTAGCCCACCCCCTGACACACCAGCAGCAGGCCGCAGCGTTTGTCCTGTTGCCAGGGATCGGCGAGTTCGCCCTGCAACCAGCCGATCATGGGTGCACCGTCGATCCCACCATGCTGCCCGCCCCGCGGCCCCCTGCCCAGCTCCGTCCGATGCCACCACTCCAGCGCCGGGTCCGCTCAGCCCTGCGCTCCCTGGTCGGGGCGGCGCTGGCGCTGCTGCTGCTGCTGCCCCTGGCGGGCTGCGGCGGCGGCCTCCAGCCACCCCGCGGGGTGCTGCTCAGTGCCCTCACGCTGCAGATCCAGCTCACCCAGGGCGCCATCGCCCAGGCTCTCGAGCTGGACAGCGACCCACAAGCCAACCCCCAGGTCAGTCGGGTGCGGGTGTCCGTGCAGCAGACGCTGCGCATCGGCGAGGCCCGGGGCCTGCGGCTCGCGGGTCAGTTCGACTGGCGCCTGCCCGGTGATCCGATCCGGGTCGACAGCCCCTTCGAGATCTATCTGCAGCGCGGCGAGCGCGGCCAGAGCTGGCGGCTGGCCCGCCCCGTCGGCAGTGCCGACGGCACCACCCAGGAGTGGATCACCGATCCCCTGCCGTTGCAGGGCTGACGCGGCCGAGGCCGAGGCTGATCAGCGTGGCGGCGAGCACCAGCGCGGCACCGGCCACGGTCCAGCCGTCCACCGCCTCCCCGAAGATCAGCCAGCCCCACAGACCCGCAAAGCCCACCTGCACGTAGCTGATCGCCGTGGCCCTGGCGGCCGGCAGGCCCATCAGCCCGCGGGTGAGGGTCAACTGCCCCAGCTGGGTGAACAGGCCCACACCCAGCAGCCACAGCAGCTCGAACGCCGTGGGCAGCACCGGATTCAGCAGCACCAGGGGCAGGCTCAGTGGCAGCGCCACCAGCGGGAAATAGAAGACGATCACCAGCGGGTGCTCGCTGCCGGCCAGCGTGCGCACGCTCACGTAGGCCAGGGCGGTGCAGAGCGCGCCGGCGACGGCGATCAGCACCGCCGGCGCCGGCAGGGCAGCGCCGGTGGCCAGCGCCAGGGTGCCCGGCAGTCCCGCCGGCCTGGCCACCAGCAGCACGCCCAGCCAGCCCACCGCCACGGCCGCCAGCACGCGCCGGCCGATGGGTTCGCCCAGCATCAGCCACGCCAGCAGGGCCGTGAAGGTGGGATAGAGGTACTGCAGCACCGTCGCCGAGGCCAGCGGCAGCTCGCTGAGCGCCACATACACGCAGAACAGGGCGACGCTGCCGATGCCGCCGCGCCACACCAGCAGTCCGCGCCGCTGCCCCCAGGGCCGGATCCCGGCCCGGCGCAGCTGCCACCAGCTCAGGGCCAGGCTCACCAGGGCCCGGGCCAGCACCACCTCGGCGGCGGGGATCCGCCCGCCCACCTGCTTCACGCAGATGCCCATCAGCGAGAAGCTCAGGGCACTGACCACCATTGCTGGTGCCGGTCCCAGGGACCGGACCTCGGACCTTCCCGGCACAGGGGCCTGCGGCCTGGGCAGGACC
>JALOOQ010000078.1 GCA_025454305.1 Cyanobium sp. Prado107 | reverse complement strand
CCAGGTTGTAGAGCTCCAGGCCGGGAACGCGGGTGTGGCCCTCGAAGCGGGCCCTCCGCAGCCAGTGGTGGTTGCACTCCCCCCGCTTCAGGGTGCCGTAGACGGCGACGTGCACCGCACCGCTCATGGAGCCAAGCGCAGGCGGCCCTGGAGCGGCTCCAGCCACACCAGCACCGCCAGCCAGTGGATCAGCACCGGTGACCAGAGCGATCCGGTGACCACGTAGACGAGCGCACAGGCGATGCCCAGAAGCGTGCACTGCACGAGAAAGCGCGGGTCCTGGAACAACTGCCGGCCCGGGCGGTACCAGAGCCGGCCCGCCAGGGGGTGATAGAGCACGAACAGACCCACGCTGAGGGCCATCCAGGCGACCAGCGGCGCGCCGTGTTCGCCCTCCAGGGGATGGGGCAGCAGGCCGACGCGGAAGATGAGTTCCTCCACCAGGGCGGGCATGACCAGCAGACCGGCGGCATGGGGCAGCAGCACCGGCAGGGGGCGCCAGCGCCAGGGTCCGGCCAGGAAGCCGCTGCGGAAGCCGTGGCCGAGGGCAAGCAGCGCGTAGACCCCCAGCACCAGAGCCGTGGTCCCCACGGCAGCGGGCACCAGGGGCGGGAACAGGCTGTCCAGCAGGCGCTGGAGCAGGGTGCCCAGCACCGGCAGCTGGCCCAGCACGGTGGTGGGGGCGAGCGGCTCCAGACGGGGATCGGCTCCGGGAATCTGGTTGGTGCGCAGCACCCAGATCGGCAGGCCGGCCCGCAGGAACTCCCGGGCCATCGCGTCATGGGCGCGGCGGGGCAGCATCGAGCGCCAGCTGAGCAGCACATCCAGCCAGCGCTGGCTGGCCATGAACGGACTGGCCTCTCCGCCGCCGGCGCTGAGCCGTCCCGTGCCGGCGCTGAAGGTCACCTCGGCGTTGCGTCGCCAGTCGCCACGCACCCGGCCGAAGGGGGTGAGCAGGCGGTCGAGGGCATCGCCCAGCCGGGTCAGCCGCCGCCGATCGTCTGCCGGCCAGCCGGCGAAGTCTGCGCCCCGGCGCAGCTGCGCCAGGGCGATCCAGAGCGCCTGGCTGGAGTCCTGCACGCAGGAGGTGGCAGGGGTCACCAGGGCGACGCCATGACCGTCGCCGGTGCGGTAGCGGGCCGAGAGGATCTCGCTCTGCAGGGCGATGGCGTTGAGGGCAGGGCCCGGGAGGGGCACCACCAGATCGGAGAAGGGCCGGGTGCCCAGCCAGCCCCGCTGCAGGTTGCCGGCGTAGGCACTCCAGTCCTGGGTGCCGGCGACGATGCCATTGGGATTGTTGGCGTAGATCTGGTGGTAGCGGATGGTGAGCCGTGGCTCGCCGCTGAAGGGATCGGGAACCACCTCAGCCTCGCCGAAGGCGAAGTGCCCGGTGACGGTCCAGCCGGGCGTGGGCTCGCCATCGGCTCCGCCGATGCCCCCGAAACTGTGAATCACCAAGGCCCGCTCACCCACGGCCCAGCCATCGCCACGCCGATCCTCGAGAAGCCCCCGATCAGGCACCAGCAGGGTGCTGTGCACACGGCCGCGCTCCAGCTGACCGGGGCTCCAGTTCCTGCGGGTGATGTGCTCCAGAGTGGCGGCGACGCCCTCCAGGAGCTCCCGGGGTGTCAGCTGCAGCAGGCTGCGGGGCTCGATCGCCTGCACCGTGAACACGCCGTCAGCCGCCGGAGAGCCGTGGACGAACCAGCCGTCAGCGTTCAGGGCTGACGCGGCCAGTCCGCGGGGATCGAGCATGCGGCGCCCGAAGCGGTCGGGGGGCAGCAGGGGGATGCGGATGGTCTCCTCGACACCGTCGAAGGTGCCGCTGACCGGGTTCAGGTGGCGCACGCGCACCAGATCGGGATCAGCCTTCAGCTGAGGGCGGGCCACAGGGGCCAGCACGGTCACCAGAGCGGTCCAGCGGCCGGTTGTCTGCACCGGGGGGCGGGAGATGCGCAGCTCATCCCCGACCAGGGTCACCCCCTCCAGCCGCACCGTGACGTCGTCTACGGGTCTGGCCCCGGCCAGGGACTGCAGCGGACCGACGCTGCGGCGCCCGTCCAGCCGGGTGGGCACCACGTTGGCTGCGGCGGCGGCGCGGCGGGCGCTCTCGCCCAGGGTGACGTCGGTGGTGACGGTGCGCACGAGCCGGCGCAGCTCGGGTCGCTCGGCCCAGGTCAGCCGCAGACGGCGGCCGATCAGCTGCCGCTGCCCCGCAGGAGCCTGTTCGAGCTCGATCCACACCCAGTCCTCGGGGCTGTCGGGATCGTCACGTCCCTCCCCAGCCGCAATCGCGTCCGCGTCCGGAAGGATCAGACGCCCGATCCAGGCGGCGCTGGGGCGGTACAGATCGGCGCGGGGCTCGAGATTGAGGGGATAGGCCTCCGGGCGGTTCCAGGGGGAACGGCGGGCGAGGGCATCGCTGCTCTGGGGCAGGGGCTGAGTCGGCGTGCCCTGGGCGGCGGCCGGAGCCATGGCGGCCAGCAGCGGCGGCAGCACCAGAAGCGCTCCCAGCAGGGCGGCCAGCAGGGCGGCCAGCACCCTGGGCTGACGAACCCGCAGCCGCAGGCCGGGGGGAGAGAGGATCAAGGCCGGGTCCGGCGCCGTCGCCAGGACCTTAATGGCCCTCACCGCTCGGTCCAACGGTGACGCGCGAACCGCGCTCGCCGGCCACCACCTGGATCCCGCCGCGGATGCGTTCACGCAGAGCGGCCACGTGGCTGATCAGCCCGATCATGCGCCCCCCTTCCCGCAGGCGATCGAGCTCATCCATCGCCAGCTGCAGGTTGTCTGGATCGAGGCTGCCGAATCCCTCGTCGATGAACAGGGCATCGAGACCCACCCCACCGCTGTGGGCCTGCACCGTGTCGGCCACGCCCAGGGCCAGTGCGAGGGAGGCCTGGAAGGTCTCGCCGCCCGAAAGGCTCGCCACCTCCCGTTCCTCGCCCGTGTAGGCATCCAGCACCCGGAGTCCCAGACCCGCCTTGCTGCCCTTGCGCTGGTCGCTGTCATCGCTGAGCTTCAGCTGGTAGCGGCCGCTGGTCATCAGCGCCAGGCGCTGGTTGGCGTGACCACAGATCTCCTCCAGGTAGGCCGAGAGCACCCAGCGCTGCAGGGAGATGTGGGGATGGCTGCGGCCCAGGCAGCGTCCGGCCACGGCCGCCAGACGGTCGGCGCGGCCCTGGGCCTGGGCCAGCTCCAGGCTGCCGGCGCGGTGCCGCTGCGCCAGTGCCGCCAGGGCCTGGTGGGCTGCGTCGGCCCGGGTGCGCCGCTCCAGGGCGGCGTTGCGCTGCCCGTCCGCTTCGGCGAGGGCGGCGGCGGCGGCGGCGCTGTCGGGCCGCTGCTCCGGCAGGTCCTGCAGGTCGGGCGCGGCCAGCACCCCCTCGAGCCGGTGGCGCTCCTGGCCATGGGACTGGATCGCCTGCTCCCATCCCTGGCGCACCTCCGGCTCCACCAGAGCGGCCTCGAGGGCCGGCAGATCGTCGAAGCCGGCGGCGGCCAGGTCGCCGTCGAGCCGGCGCCGGGCCTCATCCAGGCGGCTGCGGGCGGCTGTGAGGGGACCGAGCTGGGCGGCGAGCTGCTCGAGCGCAGGCACCAGGCCATCGAGGCCGTGCAGGGCCTGGGCGGGGTCGGGCTGCTGCGCGAGCCGGGTCTCCAGCCGTGCGGCCAGGGCGGCGCAGCGCTGCTGCTCGGCCCGGTGTCGTTCGGCGGCGGTCGCCTGCTGGCGCTGCAGCTCATCGAGACGGTGCTGGAAGGTTTCCTGTTGCCTGGCGGTGGTCTGCCAGTCGGTCTGCCGCTGCGGCAGCTGCGCCGCCAGGGCCCGGGCCTGATCCAGAGCCGCCGTGGCGGTGGCCAGGGCGGCGCGGGCGGCATGGCCCTCCACGCCGCTCACCTGCTCCTCTGCTGCCAGGCGCTCGGCCTGGCAGCGGGCGAGGACGGCCTGCATGGCGGCCTGGTGGGCTTCGGCACGACCCACCTGGGCGCGGGCCTCGTCGAGCTCCGCTGGCGCCACCAGCCCCCGGTCGGCTGCGGCCGGCCGGGGGTGCCGGCGGGAGCCGCACACCGGGCACGGCGCCCCGGGTGTGAGGTCACTGGCCAGCTGGGCCGCCATGCCCGTGAGCTGCCGCTCCCGCAGAGCCAGCTCCCGCTCCCGGCAGGCGATCAGCTCCTGATGGGCCTGGTGATGGCGCTGCAGCGCCTGCTGCTCCCGCTGGATCAGGTGCTGCAGGGCATCCACCCTCTGCACCACCGCCTCCGCCAGCTGGCGTTCCTGATCCAGCCCCGGCAGACGGTCGGCGGCGGAGCGGGCCTCCTGTGCCTCCCGCTCCTGCACGGGCAGGCGGGCGCGGCAGGCGGCCAGCAGGTCCTGCCCGCGGGCCAGCCGCCCCTGCAGGTCGTCCAGTGCCGCCTGTGCCTGGGCCTGCAGTTGCCGGGCCTCGCTGAGCTCGGCCTGCAGAGCCAGGAGGGCCTCCAGCTCCACGCGTCGGGCAGCCAGCCCGCTGAGGGCGGCGGTGAGCGCCCCCGCAGACGGCAGCTGCAGCAGATCCAGGGCCACCGCCGCATCCGGCAGGCACACGCCCTCGTCGCGGCAGTGGCGGGCGCGGACGAGCAGACCAGCGCCGCGCTGCTCCAGGGTCCGCCACTGCTCGCCGGCCTGACGCCAGGCCAGCAGGCTGGGCCGGGTCGCCTCGGCGCGCAGGGCCACACTGAGGCGCTCCTGCAGGGAGTTGATGCGGGAGGCGTCCGCCTCCAGCTCCCCAAGGCGCCGCCGGGCCTCGGCGTGCCGCTCCCAGCGCTCGGCAGCCGCCAGCACCGTGAGCTGCCGGCGGCGGGCCTGCTCGAAGGCGTCATCACAGGCCCGGTGCCGCTGATCGGCCTGAGCCAGCTGGGTGCCCACGGCGGTCAGCAGCCCCTCCAGCTGCTCCTGGTCGGCCGGGGGGCCGTCCGTGGGCTCGGCGCCGGAGCCGGCGGGGGTGTCACCGCCGACAAGCCAGGGCTCCGCCAGGCGCCAGGCCTCGTCGCGCCAGCTCTCCAGCCGGCGGCGTCGATCGAGCACATCCCCGAGGGCAGCCCGTGACTGCTCGTCCAGCCAGGCTGCGGCGCGTTCGTAGAGGCCGGTGTCGAACAGGGTCTTGAGCAGGGCCTCGCGCTCCTCGGGCCGGGCGCGCAGCACCTCGGCAAAACGCCCCTGGGGCAGAAGAATCACCTGACGGAACTGGCCTGCATCGAGGCCCAGCTGCCCCACCACCTCCCGCAGCACCTCGGCCGGCCCGCTGGCCACCGCTTCCATCCCCCTGACGCCGATGCGGAACAGGGCGGCGCGGGCGCTGCGCTGGGTGGTGCCGCTGCCGCGCACCTTGGCCACCTCGCACGCGGCCTGGCGCTCCACCCGCCAGCGCCCGGAAGGAGTGGAGAACTCGAGGGCCACCCGTGGCACCGCCGTCGGGGCGGCATGCTGGGAGCGCAGCCCCCGGACGCTGCGCTCTCCGGACACCTCCCCGTAGAGCGCGTAGCAGAGGGCATCCAGGAGGTAGGTCTTGCCAGCGCCGGTGTTGCCGTGGATCAGGAACACCCCTTCGCGGGCGAGCGGATCGAAGTCGATCGTCACCGCATCGGCATAGGGCCCGAAGGCCTCCAGCTCCAGGAGGTGGGGTCTCACGGACGGCGTGCGGCCGCCTGGGCGAGGGCCTCGCGCAGCAGGCGCTCCTCCTCCGGCTCGGCGGCACGGCCCTGCTGATCGGCGAAGAACGCCAGGGTGCGCTGGAGGGGATCGCTGGCCCGCAGGATGCGCTGGCTGCGCTCGCTGGCGATCGCTGAGGTGCGTTCGGGCGGCTGGTGGCGCAGCTCAACCGCATGCGGGAAACGCTGCCGCAGCCGCGCCATGGCCTGCAGCGGCAACTGCTCGTCGGTGAGCAGCGCCCGCACCCAGGCTCCCCGGGCCTCCTCGAGCTGAGGATCGGCCAGCAGCCGCTCCAGCTCGCCTTCGAGCGTGCGCAGGGGGCGTCCCACCCCCAGGGGCACCACCTCCACCGAGGGCCTGCCCCGGGCATCCAGCTCCACCAGACGCACGCTCTTGACGTGCCGTTGCTCGGAGAACGAATAGGGGAGGGGGGTGCCGCTGTAAGCCAGACGGGAGCCGTCGAGCTCCTGGGAGCCATGCAGATGGCCCAGAGCCACGTAGTCGAAGCGGGCGAAGCTGGGCACCGCCACCGCCTCCGCATTGCCCACCGACAGATCCCGTTCCGATTCGCTGGTGCATCCCCCGGCCACGAAGGCATGGGCCACCAGCACCGAGCGGCAGCCGGGCCGGCGGGCGAGATCGGCGTGGATGGGCAGCAGGGCGCAATCCATCGCCTGCTGGTGGTCGAGTCGGGCCGGGCGGGGGCCTTCCGCCGCTGCGTCCTCCTGGGCCCGCTGCTCAGCCGCCTGCTGCAGCTCAGGGCCGTCCAGCAGCGGCTCGAGATAGGGCAGGGGGTACACCGCCACAGCCGGGCCTCCATCACGGGGCTGCACCAGCACCGGATCGGCGGCCCGCTGCCAGCGGCCGCGGATGGTCACCCCCTGGGCGGCGAGCAGCTCGTCGTACACCGACACGCGCACGTGGGAGTCGTGGTTGCCCGCGATCGCCACCACCGTGGCGCCGGTGGCGCGCAGGCGCGCCAGGGTGTCGGTGAACAGGCGCACGGCGTCGGCCGGCGGAATGGCGCGGTCGTAGAGGTCACCGGCGATCACCACCAGATCCACGGCCGCCGCGGCGGCCAGCTCCACCAGCCGGTCCATCGCCCGGGCCTGCTCGTCCAGGAGCGAGAGGCCATGGAACTGGCGGCCGAGATGCCAGTCGGACGTGTGCAGCAGACGCAAGGGAACGGGGCGGCGGCGGCCGGACGAAAACGGATCAGGTGCGGCGGCGGCGCACCGCAAGACCGGCTTCCACGGCCGTGACGAGGGCGAGCACCACAAACCCCGCCAGACCCACCAGCTGGTTGCGCTGGAGCCGATCGGGCATCAGCACCGGATCGATGCCGGCGTCCTGCACGGCCCCGACGACGAACCACAGGGCTGCGGCGGCGGAGGTGAGCCAGTAGGCCCGCCAGCGCCGCTGGTAGATGTAGCCCGTGCCGAGGCCGGGCACGATGTTGAGCAGCACGGCCACCCAGCCGCTGGAGGCGGCGAGGATCTGCTCACGGCTGGCGGGGCCGGCCATGCCGGAACCCTGAAGGGTGGGCTGGGAGCTGCTCTCCATCGCTGGGCCAGGCGTCGGCGATGCCACCATCGTTAGCGCAGCCAAGGGGTCCGCAGCAGGCCAGCGATCCGGCTTCGCAGCGCCTCAGCCAGCCAGCAACGCTTCCCACTGCCGCGCCAGGACACCCGGCAGCGGCCGGGGGCGGTAGTCGCGGGGATCGCTGGGACCGTGGCGGATCACGGCATTCACCACCACGGCCGGGGTGGTGCTGCGGTTGATGGCGCCGTGGGGCACGCCGGGGGGGATGCGCACCCAGGTGGGCTCGTCCTCCCGGAGGGTGATGCGGCGCAGGCGCCGGTTCTCGAGCACGAGCAGATCCATGGCTCCGCGCAGCACGCGCAACTGGTCGGTCTGGCGGCGGTGGCAGAAGAGGCTGCAACTGGTTTCGCTGCTGATCTCGGCGATCAGGGTTTCATCGCTGGGCAGGGGTTCGGAGAAGAGGGTGGCGCCGGCGCGGTTGTGCGACACCGGTGCCAGCTCGATGCGTCGTGAGAGAGCCATGGCGGCAGAGCTTGATTCGTGAAGAATCACGACGAATTGCCGCCATCGGCGTGGCGATGGACACCAAACCCCGCCAGGTGAGGATCGACGCACAGAGCCACAGCGTCAGCCTGGCCACCGGGACAGAACGGCGCCTCAGGGCAGCACCAGTGACCACCGCCATGGCCCCCCGGCTGGAACCCCTCCCCCTCGAGCAGCTGCCGGCGCTGCCGCCCCTGCGGCTGGCCGTTGTGGGGCATGTGGAAGTGGTGACCTTCCTGGCCCTGGAGAGCCTGCCCCGCGCCGGGCTGGTGCAGTCGGCCCAGGACTGTCTCGATCTGCCCGGCGGCGCCGGGGCCGTTGCGGCGGTTCAGCTGGCCCGCCTCACCGGTGCGCCGGTGCGCTTCTTCACCGCCCTGGGCCGCGACGCGGTGGGGGAGGCGGCGGCGCAGCGGCTCGGCGAACTGGGTCTCGACCTGCAGGTGGCCTGGCGGGACCTCCCCACCCGTCGGGGCGTGAGCCTGAGCGACCGCTCCGGCGAGCGCAGCATCGTGGTGATCGGCGAGCGTCTCACCCCCCGGGCCGACGACCCGCTGCCCTGGCAGGAGCTGGCCCACTGCGACGGGGTCTTCGCCAGCGCCGCCGACCGGGAGGCACTGCGCCTGGCCCGCGCCGCCCGGGTGCTCACGGCCACACCACGGCTGCGGCTGGCGGTGCTGCAGGAGGCTGGGGTGGGCCTCGACGCCCTGATCGGCAGCGGCCTGGATCCGGCCGAGCAGGTGCCCCCGGGGCTGCTGCGGCCTCAACCGGCCCTGCGCATCGCCACCGCCGGAGCGGAGGGCGGCCTGGCCGAGCCGCTCGGCCCCTTCGCCGCTCCGTCCCGCCGGCGGCCGGTGGTGGACAGCTACGGCGCCGGCGACTGCTTCGCGGCGGGGGTGACCGCCGGGCTGGCCGCCGGGTGGAGCGCCCACCAGGCGATCAGCCTCGGCTGCCACTGCGGCAGCGCCTGCCTCGATGGCCTCGGTCCCTATGCCAGCCAGCTGGGCTGGGTCGGCGAAGGCTGGGGTCAGGCCGGGATCGGCACCACCTCGCCGTCCAGCCGGGCGTAGTAGAGCCGCACCGAGAGCTGGGGATCCCGGCCCAGGATCTGCTGCCGCGCCCGCCGCAGGGTGCGGGCATGGAAGTCCTGCTCGGTCTCCGGGTCAGCAAAAGGCTCCGGGTGGATGGCGGCATAGGCGCCGCAGTCCTGGTGGTCCAGAAGGATCACCTCACGGATGTGATGCAGGGAGCTGGAGAGCTGCAGCTGATCCCAGAAGGCGCGGGCGTCGGCGCGGTGGGGAAAGCCCGTGAGCGCCAGGGACGAGCCCGCCAGGGCCACCCAGTCGACGGCTCCGCTGAGCTGCTGTCGGGCCAGGAAGACGTGTGCCTGCTCCACGAAGCGGAAGTCGATGCAGCTGAGCATCAGGGCTCTGGCGCCCGGAACCGGCACCCCCCGATCCTCGGCCCGTGCCGGCCGGGGCAACAGCAGGCCGGCTCCCGCAGCCAGAGCGGCTGTGGCGAGCCGTCCCAGCAGCTGCCGCCGGGAGAGGGCGTCGCTCCCGCCGTCGCTGGGATGGCAGCAGCAGCGGCAGGGGATGGGATGCACCGGGTGGTGCGGGGACGTTCCGGCCTCCATGGCGGCCAGGCTATGGAGGAGCTGGGTTGACGAGGGCGATGGGCAAGCGGCGGCGCCCGCTGATCGGCGTGATGGGGGCGGGAGAGGGGGCCAGCTCCCGGGATCTGTCGCTGGCGGAGGAACTGGGCCGGGCGATCGCCCGGCAGGGCTGGGCCCTGCTCACCGGGGGGCGACCCAGCGGCGTGATGGCGGCGGCCAG
>JALOOQ010000077.1 GCA_025454305.1 Cyanobium sp. Prado107 | reverse complement strand
TTGGCGATGGCTGTGTTGGTTTCACCGGCGCCGCAGGCCAGCACGATCTGGGCGCGCTGCACGATCGAATGCGGGAGCGATCGGGAATTGGCGAGGGCCTGCAACTGCTGAACCTCGTCCTCGGTGAGGATCAGCGGGGGCATCGGACGGCCAAGCGCCACGGGGCACCTCGGGTGACACTCCCGGTTCTGGGCGGCATTTACGGGATGGGAGACTAGCCTTTCCCCCATGGTGAGTTCCGCTCCCGTTCGCTCCTCCCCCGCCCCGATGCCGGCCCGCTGGCGCGTGGCGCTGGTGGCCGGGGTCTGTTTCGGGCTGGGCTATGGCGTCGTGCTGCGCCTGATGCAGCTGGAGCTGCCGGGCGGCGGGCGCCTTTCGGAGCCGTTCCGGATGCGCCAGTTCCCCGGCACCAGCCTCGAGAGCCTGCGCCTGAAGCTGGGCGAGGAGGCCCCGCCGATCCGCGGTGATCTCAGCCCCCTGGAGCAGCAGGAGCAGCAGCGCAAGGCCGAGGAGGAGCGGGCCAAGCGCGACAGGGAGCTGGAGGCCGAACGCCAGCGTGAAGGCCTGGCGGACACCCTCAACCGGGATCTCGAACCCGCTCCGGCTCCTCCGGTGCTGCCTGAGCCGGCTCCCCCGCCGGCTGCCGACACCCCACCGCCGCAGATTCTGCCGGCCCAGACCCTGCCCGAGCCCTTCACCCCCTGAGCGGCTCCATCTGCCACAGTTCCTGCAGCTGTAGCCGCCCCGATGCCAGCGCCTCAGAGCCTGATGCAGGCGGCCCTCGCCCGGCTGGGGGCCCGACTCGGCAGCGGTCTGCTGGATGCCGCCGCCAATGCGGCCGTGGCCCTGCAGGATGCACCCGAGCTCTGGCGGCGGGAACTCCGGCTGTTCTGGCAGGAGGTGGAGCAGGAGGCCGAGCGGCTGGAGCGCGGCTCCCCCGGGCACGACCCATCCCAGAACAGCGGTTCGCACCCGGACACGTCCACGCCCGGCGGCCCCGAGACCGGTACCGATCCCCACGTTTCGCCTGCTGAGCTGCAGGACCGCATCGACGCCCTGCGAGCCCAGGTGGCCGGCTTCAGCCGACGGCTCGATCAGGCCCCGTGATCGGCAGACCCCTGCTCTGGCGTCCGCTGCGCATCTGGTGGCTGGCCCTGCGCCTGAGCCTGGGGCTCTGGTGGGACGGCCGGAGCTGGAGCTATCCCGGTGGCGCCACTCCTGAACGCCGTTCCCAGCGGGCCCGCCGCCGCGCCCGCTGGCTCACCGCTGAATTTCTGGCGTTGGGTTCGGCCTTCATCAAGCTGGGTCAGCTGCTCTCGGCACGGCCCGATGTCCTGCCCGCCGAGCTGGTGGAGGAGCTGGCCCTGCTGCAGGACCGGGTGCCCGCCTTCCCCTTCGCCGTGGTGCAGGAGCTGCTGGAGGCGGAGCTGGGCGAGCGCTGCGCCGAGATCATCGACCTCGATCCCGAGCCCCTGGGATCCGCCAGCCTGGCCCAGGTGCACCGCGCCAGCCTGCGCAGCGGACGCCAGGTGGTGCTGAAGGTGCAGCGCCCCGGCCTCGAGCACCTGTTCCGGCTGGACCTGGAGGTGCTGCAGCAGGTGGCTGCTCTGGTGCAGCGTCATCCCCGCTGGGGCCGCGGCCGCGACTGGGTGGGCATCGCCAAGGAGTGCCGGCGGGTGCTGCTGCGCGAGCTGGATTTCCGGCTGGAGGCCGAACATGCGGCCCGCTTCCGCCAGCAGTTTCTCGACGACCCCGGCATCCGCATCCCGGCGGTGATCTGGGAGCTCAGTTCCCGGCGCGTGCTCTGTCTGGATTACGTGCCGGGGATCAAGGTCACCGACCGTCAGGCCCTGCTGGAGGCAGGCATCGATCCGGGCAGGGTGGCCGAGAAGGGCGCCGCCAGCTACCTGCAGCAGCTGGTGCGTTTCGGCTTCTTCCATGCCGATCCCCACCCGGGCAATCTGGCGGTAGCCACCGACGGGGCCCTCATCTACTACGACTTCGGGATGATGGGGCAGCTCTCAGCCCGGCTCCGCTCCCGCCTGGGGAAGATGGTGCGGGCCGCCGCCGGCCGGGATGCGGCTGCGCTGGTGGAGGAGCTGCAGGCCGCCGGAGTGATCGCCCCGGGGGTGGATCCCGGCCCGGTGCGGCGGCTGGTGCGGGTGATGCTCACCGAGGCACTGACGCCGCCGTTCTCGGCCAACGTGATCAACAAGCTCTCCGGCGATCTCTATTCGCTGGTGTACGGCCAGCCCTTCCGGTTGCCCCCGGAGCTGATCTTCGTAATGAGGGCCCTCTCCACCTTCGAAGGCGTGGGCCGCAGCCTCGATCCCGGCTTTAGCCTGGTGTCCATCGCCCGCCCCTACCTGCTGCCTCTGATGACCTCGAGTGGTGGACCGGGTACCCGCGGCGGCCTCGGCGGCTCTGCCCTGATCGGTGAGATCTCGCGCCAGGCGGCCGAGGTCAGCAGCCGCGCCCTGGGCATCCCCCGCCGCCTCGATGAAAGCCTCTCCCGGATCGAGCAGGGCGATCTGCAGGTGCAGATCCGCGCCGGCGAAACCGATCGCCTGCTGCGCCGGCTGGCCCTGGCCCAGCAGGTGGCCGGCGAGTCGATGCTGCTGGCCGGGCTGGCTGTGGCGGCCGCTCTGCTGGCCGTGAGCACACGTCCGTCCCTGGTGGCCGTGCCTCTGGTGCTGGCCGCGCCGGTGGGCCTGAGCTGGCTGAAACTCCAGGCACGCTTACGGCGCGATGGCCGCCTCGATCAGCTGCCGGGGATCGGCGGCGGCCAGTAGCAACCGCCTCAGCCCTTGCCGCGGGGGCCGCGATCCTCGGTGCCCGCGTACACGGCCTGGCTGCCCAGCTCGTCCTCGATGCGCAGCAGCTGGTTGTACTTGGCCACACGCTCGCTGCGGCTGAGGGAGCCGGTCTTGATCTGGCCGGCGCGCGTGGCCACCGCCAAGTCGGCGATGGTGGTGTCCTCGGTTTCGCCGCTGCGGTGGCTGATCACGCTGGTGTAGCCGGCCCGCCCGGCCAGGTCGATCGCCTGCAGGGTCTCGGTGAGGGAGCCGATCTGGTTCACCTTGATCAGGATCGAGTTGGCCACGCCCAGGTCGATGCCGCGCTGCAGGCGGCTGGTGTTGGTCACGAACAGGTCGTCACCCACCAGCTGCACGGTGGCGCCCAGTTTCTCGGTGAGCAGGCCCCAGCCCTCCCAGTCGTCCTCGGCCACGCCGTCCTCGATCGACACGATCGGGAAGCGGCTCACCAGGGCCGCCAGCTGGTCCACCATCTCGGCGCTGGTGTAGCTGCCGCCGTCGAAGGCGTAGCGCCCGTCCTGGAAGAACTCGGTGCTGGCCACGTCCAGGGCCAGGGAGATCTGGTCGCCGGGGCGATAACCGGCCTTCTCGATCGCCTGCACCAGCAGATCACCGGCCTCCACGTTGCCCAGATCCGGCGCGAAGCCGCCCTCGTCGCCCACGGCGGTGCTCAGGCCCCTGTCCTTGAGCAGACCCTTGAGCACGTGGAACACCTCGGTGCCCATCCGCAGCGCCTCCTTGAAGCTGGGGGCGCCGTGCGGCACCAGCATGAACTCCTGGAAATCCAGGCTGTTGGCCGCGTGGGCACCGCCGTTGATCACGTTCATCAGCGGCACCGGCAGCAGGCTGGCCATCGGCCCGCCCAGGTAGCGGTAAAGCGGCAGCCCCACGCCGTTGGCGGCGGCCCGGGCGGTGGCCATGCTCACGGCCAGGATGGCGTTGGCGCCCAGGGCGCTCTTGTTGTCGGACCCGTCCAGCTCGATCATCGCCGTGTCCACGGCCGTCTGGTCGAGGGCGCTGAGACCGCAGAGGGCCGGGGCGATCTTCTCCTCGATGTTGCTCACCGCCTGCAGCACCCCCTTGCCCATGTAGCGGCTGCCGCCGTCACGCAGCTCGTGGGCCTCATGGGCGCCGGTGCTGGCGCCGCTGGGCACGATCGCCCGGCCGCTGGCGCCCCCTTCGAGCAGCACCTCGGCCTCCACGGTGGGGGTGCCGCGGGAATCCAGCACCTCGCGGGCCACCACGGTGTCGATCACAAGGTCGAGAGAATCGATCACGGAGCCGCAGTCGGGATATCTGCGGGGGATCTTATGGGTCACCCCTGGGCCCTCTGGAGTGCGTTCGGGCACCGCTGCAGGCATTCACCCCCACAATGGCCGCAGGGCCCGGCGCCGCCGCGGTGCTCCCGACAGCACCTCCAGCCGGCCGCGGACCCACAGCCTGTTCACCGTTCCACCATCCCGCCACAGACCCATGCGCCTGCTGCACACCATGCTCCGGGTGGGGGATCTGGAGCGCTCCCTGGCCTTCTACACCGACGTGCTGGGCATGCGCCTGCTGCGCCGCAAGGACTATCCCTCAGGCCGCTTCACCCTGGCTTTCGTGGGCTATGGCGATGAGAGCGACCACACGGTGCTGGAACTCACCCACAACTGGGATACGACCAGCTACGAGCTGGGCAATGCCTACGGCCACATCGCCCTGGGGGTGGATGACATCCAGGCCGTGTGCGAGCGGATCCGCGCCAAGGGCGGCCGCGTGGTGCGCGAACCGGGCCCGATGAAGCACGGCAGCACGGTGATCGCCTTCGTGGAGGATCCGGATGGCTACAAGGTGGAGCTGATCGAGCTCAGCTCCCGCGCCGCTGTCTGAGATGCCTACCGATTCCCCTCCCCTGGCCGACGAGCGGCTGCGCGGCAGCCTCACCAGCGACCCCGAGCGCTTCAGCGATGACGCCTGGGACCTGCTGCTCGCCAGCCAGGACACCGCCCGGCGCTGGCGACACGGCGCCATGGACGTGGAGCACCTGCTCCAGTCCCTGTTGCTGGAGCGGCGCTTCGCCGGCTGGGTGGAGCGTCTCCCCATCGATGCCGACCGGGTGCTCGATGCCGTGGAGAGCTTCTGCCTGGAGCAGCCCGGTGGTCCCGGCGGCGACCTCTACATCGGCGACGCGCTGGAGGACCTGCTGGAGGCGGCCGACCGCTGCCGGGCCGCCTGGGGCTCACGGCTGATCGATCTCCCTCACCTGCTCCTCGCCCTCCTGGATGAGCCGCGCATCGGCGCGTCGCTGCTGGCTGCCGAAGGTCTGGCCGAGGAGCAGCTGCTGCGCTGCCTGCGGCCCGCGGCACCGGCCTCCGAACCGGCCGGGCCCGCCCAGACCGAGGAGCCCGCCGCCTCGGCACCCTCCCGGCCAGGCGCTCCGCCCCGCGTCCCCGCCCGGCCACCGGCACCGGCGCCGCGCGCGGACGCCTGGATCGATGCCCCAGCCGCTGCCCGCGCGCAGCCGCCGGTGGAGGTGGAGGAGGCCGAGCCCACGGCCCTGGAGCGCTACGGCCGCGACCTCACGGCCGCCGCCCGTGCCGGGGAGCTGGATCCGGTGATCGGCCGCGACGCCGAGATCCGGCGCCTGATCCAGGTGCTCTCGCGGCGCAGCAAGAACAATCCGGTGCTGCTGGGCGAGCCCGGGGTGGGCAAGACCGCCGTGGTGGAGCTGCTGGCCCAGCGCATCGTGGCCGGTGAGGTGCCCGAGGCCCTGCTCGGCCAGCGCCTGGTGGCTCTCGATCTCGGCGCCCTGATCGCCGGGGCCAAGTTCCGCGGTCAGTTCGAGGAGCGCCTGCGCGGCGTGCTGGCGGAGGTGCGCGATGCCGATCCCGGCGTGATCCTGTTCATCGACGAGCTGCACACCGTGGTGAGCAGCGACCGCTCCAGCGCCGATGCCGGCAGCATCCTCAAGCCGGCCCTGGCCCGGGGCGAGCTGCGCTGCATCGGCGCCACCACCCCCGAGGACTACCGCCGCAGCATCGAGAAGGATGCAGCCCTCGAGCGCCGCTTCCAGCAACTGGTCGTGCGCGAGCCCGACCTGGAGACCAGCGTGGCGATCCTGCGCGGCCTCAAGGAGCGCTACGAGCTGCACCACGGCGTCACGATCAGCGACGGCGCGCTGGTGGCCGCCGCCCGGCTCGCCGACCGCTACATCAGCGACCGCAGCCTGCCCGATTCGGCCATCGACCTGATCGACGAGGCCGCCGCCCAGCTGCGCATGGAGGTGACCTCCAAGCCCCAGCCGGTGGAGGAGGCCGAATCCGAGCTGCGCCGGGTGGAGCTGGCCCTGCTCTCCGCCGAAGCGGCGCCGGAGGGGGAACGGGTGGCGCTGCAGCAGCAGCGGCAGCGGGCCACCGAGGCTCTGCAGCGGGTGCAGGAGCGCTGGCGGCGGGAGCGGGAGCAGCTTGCCGAGCTGCGCGAGCTGTTTCAGCAGGAGGAGGATCTGCGTCAGGCCATCGCCGAGGCCGAGCGCGACGGTGCCTGGGAGGAGGTCGCCCGGCTGCAGGTGGACCGGCTGCAGGCCGTGCAGCAGCGCCGCGAGGCCCTGGAGGCTGAGCAGCTGGCCGATCAGCGCAGCGGCGAGTCGATCCTGCGCGAGCAGGTGGAGGCCGGTGACATCGCCGATGTGGTGGCGCGCTGGACCGGCATCCCGGTGCAGCGGCTGCTGGCGGGGGAACGCCAGAAGCTGCTGGAGCTGGAGGCGCGCCTGGGCGAGCGGGTGATCGGCCAGCCGGAGGCGGTGGCGGCGGTGGCAGCTGCGATCCGCCGGGCCCGGGCCGGGATGCAGGCCCCCACCAGGCCGGTGGGATCGTTTCTGTTCCTGGGCCCCACCGGCGTGGGCAAGACCGAGCTGGCCAAGGCCCTTGCCGCGGCCCTGTTCGATGAGGAGGAGGCGCTGGTGCGGCTCGACATGAGCGAGTACATGGAGCGCAACGCCGTGGCCCGGCTGGTGGGGGCACCCCCGGGTTATGTGGGTTATGAGGAGGGCGGCCAGCTCACCGAGGCCGTGCGCCGCCGCCCCTATGCGGTGCTGCTGCTCGACGAGGTGGAGAAGGCCCATCCCGAGGTGTTCAACCTGCTGCTTCAGGTGCTCGACGACGGCCGCCTCACCGACTCCCAGGGCCGGACGGTGGACTTCCGCCACACCGTGGTGATCATGACCAGCAACCTGGCCAGCCGGGCGATTCTCGACAACGCGCGCGCGGGAGGTGATCCCGAACAGCGCGAGCGGCAGCTGGAGCAGGCTGTGGAGGCTGCTCTGGCCAGCCAGTTCCGGCCGGAATTCCTCAACCGCATCGACGAGGTGATCCGCTTCCGTCCCCTGGCGGCCGGGGATCTGCAGCGCATCGTGCGTCTGCAGCTGGCGGAGCTGGCCGCCCTGCTTGCTGAGCAGGGGCTGGAGCTGGTGGTGGCGGAGCCGGTGGTGCAGGCCCTGGCGGAGCAGGGCTACGAGCCGGAATACGGGGCCCGGCCGCTGCGGCGGGTGCTGCGCCGGCGCATCGAGAACCCCCTGGCCACCGAGCTCCTGGCGGAGCGCTTCAGCGGTGCCGCCGGGGTGCGGGTGGAGCTGGTCGAGGGCGGCGGCATGGACCTGAGCTTTCAGGCCCTCCGGTAGGGTGGTCGATTGTCCAGACGCCCAGACGTCATCCCCAGCCGAGCCCGCCGTGGAGCCCGACGCGACCCAGCCCGCCCAGCCAAGTCAGGAATCTCGACCGCTTCTTCGGCTGGGTCGCCTCCCAGCTGTTCCGCTGAGTCCGCCAGCCGCCGACCCTGACTTCTCCCGTGAACACCGTGTCCGAGATCCTGCCCGAGACCCCCACCGCCCCAGACGCCGGCGTGATCGTGGCGGCTGAACCCGCGGAGAAGCCCCAGGTGGCCCGCTGGTATGCCGTGCAGGTGGCCTCCAGCTGCGAGAAGAAGGTGAAGGCCACCCTGGAGCAGCGCGCCGTCACCCTGGGCGTCGACAACCGCATCCTCGAGATCGAGATCCCCCAGACCCCTGGCGTGAAGATCAAGAAGGACGGCAACCGCACCAGCACCGAGGAGAAGGTGTTCCCCGGCTACGTGCTGGTGCGGATGGCACGATGATGGCGGTGCGCAGCACCCCCAACGTGATCAACTTCGTGGGGGCCGAGGAGCGCCGCGCCACCGCCCGCGCCCGGGGCCACATCAAGCCCCGGCCCCTGTCCCGTCAGGAGGTCGACCGCATCTTCAAACGGGCGGCCGAGAAGAAGCCGGTGGTCAAGGTCGACCTGGCCGAGGGCGATCAGATCCTGGTCACCGCCGGCCCGTTCAAGGACTTCCAGGGCGAGGTGATCGAGGTGTCGGGCGAGCGCAACAAGCTCAAGGCCCTGCTCTCGATCTTCGGCCGGGAAACCCCGGTGGAGCTTGAGTTCTCCCAGATCAGCAAGCAGAGCTGAGGCCCCGGCCCCGGCTCAGCGGCCGTCTCCCTGCGGAGGGCGGCCGTTCCCCTCACACCCCCGGCGATGGGGGTGATCCGCAGATCCGCCCAGCAGCCCCAGACGATGGCCAAGAAAGTCGTAGCCGTGATCAAGCTGGCCCTCCAGGCCGGCAAAGCCAACCCGGCGCCGCCCGTGGGCCCTGCCCTCGGCCAGCACGGCGTCAACATCATGGCGTTCTGCAAGGAGTACAACGCCCGCACCCAGGACAAGGCCGGCTATGTGATTCCGGTGGAGATCTCGGTCTTCGAGGACCGCAGCTTCACCTTCATCACCAAGACCCCGCCCGCCTCGGTGCTGATCTCCAAGGCCGCCGGCATCGAGAAGGGCGCCGCCACCTCCTCCAAGGGAGCGGTGGGAGCCATTTCCCGTGCCCAGCTCGAGGAGATCGCCAAGACCAAGCTGCCCGACCTCAACTGCACCAGCGTGGAGTCGGCCATGCGCATCATCGAAGGCACCGCCCGCAACATGGGCGTCGCCGTCAAGGACTGAAGCCAGACTGAACCCTGCCGGTTCAGCCGTTTTCCACCTTCCCATCCACCCACAGGGGGAGATCCAGCCGCTCGCCCAGCCCAGCTGAGCCGCATCGCTGCATCGCCCGCACCCCATTCCTGCCATGCCCACCGTTTCCAAGCGCTACACCGAACTGGCCGCCAAGGTTCAGGACCGGGCCTACGCCCCGCTCGAAGCCCTCGAGCTGGTGAAGGCCAACGCCACCGCCAAGTTCGACGAGACGATCGAAGCCCACGTGCGCCTCGGCATCGATCCCAAATACACCGACCAGCAGCTGCGCACCACCGTGGCTCTGCCCCACGGCACGGGCCAGACCATCCGCATCGCCGTGATCGCCCGCGGTGAAGCGGTCGCCGCCGCCAAGGCCGCCGGGGCCGACCTGGCCGGCGACGACGAGCTGGTGGAGAGCATCGCCGGCGGTCTGATGGATTTCGACCTGCTGATCGCCACCCCGGACATGATGCCCAAGGTGGCCAAGCTTGGCCGCGTGCTCGGCCCCCGGGGCCTGATGCCCAATCCCAAGGCCGGCACCGTGACAACCGACCTGGCCGGCGCCATCGCCGAGTTCAAGGCCGGCAAGCTGGAGTTCCGCGCTGACCGCACCGGCATCGTGCACGTGCGCTTCGGCAAGGCCAGCTTCGATGCCGCCAAGCTGCTCGACAACCTCAAGGCCCTTCAGGAAACGATCGACCGCAACAAGCCCAGCGGTGCCAAGGGCCGCTACTGGCGCTCCCTCTACGTGACCTCCACCATGGGCCCCTCGGTGCAGGTGGACTTCACAGCCCTGCAGGATCTCAAGCAGGAGGGCTGATCCGCCGGGAGGGCTGATCCGCTCCCCGATCGAGCCTCTCGCCCCGCCCTCCGGCGGGGCTTTTTGATGGCAATGGCAGCCATTGTGTACTATCGATTACTGGCTTCGGCCAGACGGGCGCGCGCCCGACCCCAGACAGCAGGTTGCCTGATCCGACGGTTCGCCGGCGGTGTTGCGTAAGTCCTGCCGAGGTGAACGCGACAGGTTTCAGCCTCCAGTGCAGCAGCGGCGCCATGCCGCCGGCGAGCTGATCGGCAGCGGAACGTGCAGCGGCCTCGAGGTCCCGGTGGTGATTCCCTGAATCCCCCGCGGCAACCGTCCAGGGCCGCGTACCCAGCTTGTTCCCCCGATCCGTTCCTCATCCCATGGGCCGCACTCTGGAGAACAAGCAACAGATCGTCGAAGAGCTCAAGGGGCTCCTCGGTGAAGCCGAAATGGCGCTGGTCCTCGATTACAAGGGCCTGTCCATCAAGGAGATGACTGACCTGCGCACCCGTCTGCAGGCCAGCAACGGCATCTGCAAGGTGACCAAGAACACCTTGATGCGCCGGGCCATTGATGGCGACAGCGCCTGGTCGGACCTCGAATCCCTGCTCACCGGCACCAACGCCTTCGTGCTCGTCAAGGGCGACGTGGGCGGTGCGGTGAAGGCCCTGCAGTCCTTCCAGAAGGACACCAAGAAGTCGGAGGTGAAGGGCGGCCTGTTCGAAGGCAAGCTCCTCTCCCAGAACGACATCAAGGCCATCGGGGATCTGCCCTCCAAGGAGGTGCTCATGGCCCAGATCGCCGGTGCGATCAATGCCGTGGCCACCAAGGTCGCGGTGGGCATCAACGAGGTTCCCTCCGGCCTCGCCCGGGCGCTCCGGCAGCACGCCGACGGAGAGGGTTCGGCCTCCTGAGGCCTCTCCCCGTGATCGGCCCCGCCTGGCTGCTTCGATCCGACTGTTTCCCCCAGATCTGTTGCTGATTCCCAACCATGTCCGCTACCACCGACCAGATTCTCGACCAGCTGAAAACCCTCTCCCTGCTTGAAGCCTCCGAGCTCGTCAAGCAGATCGAGGAGGCCTTCGGCGTGTCCGCCGCCGCCTCCGCCGGCGTGGTGATGGCCGCCGCTCCTGCCGCCGCCGCCGAGGCGGTCGAAGAGAAGACCGAATTCGACGTGATCCTCGACGGCTTCGATGCCGCCGCCAAGATCAAGGTGCTCAAGGCCGTGCGCGAAGCCACCGGCCTGGGCCTGGGCGACGCCAAGGCCCTCGTGGAGGCCGCTCCCAAGGCCGTCAAGGAGGGCATCTCCAAGGCCGACGCCGAAACCCTCAAGAAGGCCATCGAGGAGGCCGGCGGCAAGGTCACCATCAAGTGATCGCCGCAGCGCTCTGATCGGCATCGCTGCCACCGGCAGCGACTGTGCCGGCCCCTCGGGGCCGGCTTTTTCATGGCTTCTCTCCCCAGTTGTCACCCAGCGGGCCCCAGGCCGGCGAGCGGGTCGGAACAGGTCAAAAAAAAAACCCTGCCGAAGGCAGGGCTGAAGATTGGAACGGTCTCCGGGAGTCTGTCCTCGTTTCGACCCCGGAGTGGTCGTTCCGCACTCCTCACACAAGAGCAAGTTACGGGGTGGGTCAGAGCGCAGCAAGGAGCGGGTGACACTCGTTGAACTGGGCTCAGGGGCGGTAGGGCACCACCTGCAGGGCGATCACGCCGGTGCCTGACAGCTGGGATGCCTGCTCGACCGGGGACCGGTCCGCGGAGCGGCCCAGCCGCAGGCTCTCCAGCCGCGAGAGGCGCGAACCGGCCCGGGGCGAGGCGGCGAGGCTGGTGGCGGTCTGCAGGGGGCTGGGCGGCGGTGGCGGTGGCGTGGCCCGGCCGAGCAGAGGTCCATTGCCGCCACTGGCCCGGGCCAGCAGCACCGGGAGGGGCTCGGCGTTGGCCAGATAGAGGTGATTCAGACTGCGGCCCTCGAACTGACGCCGCTCGAGGTTCCAGCCATCGGCCAGGTCCAGTGCCACCGGCTTGTCGCCGGAGACAGCTCCACTGCCCACCAGCAGCGGTGTGGGACTTTCGGGGCTGGTGGCCAGGAGCTCCAGCTGACCGTCGCGGTTCTCCAGCCGCAGCCGCCAGGGGTGGCGAAGATCGTCGCCGGCGATCCGCAGCGAAAAGTCGTTGCTGGAGGCGAAGCGGCCACAGACGCTGGCGGGCTGGTAGGTCTCGAAGCTGTCCACCGTGCCATCGGCGTTGCGGCGCCAGCAGGCGGGCGCGGGCTGCAGCTGCTCGAGCACCACCAGATTCCAGCGGTCGCCGCTGAGGGGCTGGGCGAGGGCGATGGCGCGGTCGGTCTCGACCGGGGTGCTGCCGAAGGGTGCCGCCGCCCGGGCCAGTTGCTGGGGCAGGGCCCCGGCCAGCAGGGCCGCCGCTCCTGCGGCGGCAAGGTAGGGTCGCCTGCACCCGAGGGACGGGATCCCAGGGGACGGGGCCCCGATGGGTTTCCTTTGGGACATGAGCGCTCCTGCCCGCGAGGGGCCTTGCACAGATCAGGCAGCCTGTCTAGCGGAGAACGGGGATTTGTCCAGTGCCGAATGAGCCTGTGCGGGTGGTGGCCGCGGCCTGCGACGGCGCCTGCAGCGGCAATCCCGGCCCCGGCGGCTGGGGCGCCCTGATCCGCTTCGAGGACGGCTCCAGGCTGGAGCTGGGTGGTGCCGAGCCCGCCACCACCAACAACCGCATGGAGCTCACCGCCGCCCTGGCCCTGATGGAGGCGCTGCGGTCCCTGCCGCGCCATCCGGATCTGGTGATCCGCACCGACAGCCGGTATCTGGTGGATGGTCTGGGGCAGTGGCTGGCGGGCTGGAAGCGCAAGGGCTGGCGCACCGCCTCGGGTGCGCCCGTGCTCAACCGGGATCTCTGGGAGCAGCTCGACCGTGCCCGCCTTCGGGATGTGCCCCTGCGCCATGTGCGCGGCCACAGCGGCGACCCGGACAACGACCGCTGCGACGCCATCGCCGTGGCCTTCTCCCGCGGCCAGCGTCCCCGGCTGGCGACCCCCGCCGATTCCCCCCGCCCGGCCGCAGACGAGCCCCCCGCCGGGGCCGGTGCCAACGCTGAGGATCCCGCCCCACAGGCGCTGCAGGGGCTGCTCAGCCGCCTGGAGCTGGCCGACCGGCTGGCCCGGGGCGGCCATGGCCTCACCCTGGTGGAGCTGGCCCAGCTGGTGCAACAGCCCCTGAGCAGCCTCGAGGGCCGCGGCACCGCCTGGACCTGGCGCGACTGGCGGGTGGAGCCCCTGCCCGACGGACGCTGGCGCCTGCGGCGCGGGACGTCAGGATTGCCGCAGCGGGACGGGCTGGCGGAGTGAAGCAGGCAGGAGCGAACAAGGCGATCGGAACGGCTGCCGATGGCAGCGGCGAGCGACGCACCGGTCCGCTGTATGAACGGTTGATCGGCCCCCTGCTCAGCCGGGATGAGGGAGCCGATGCGGAGCAGCTCAGCCAGCTCAGCCTGGCGGCCCTGGCCCAGGCGTCGCTGCGGCGCGACTGGCCGCTGCTGAGCGGGGCGCTGGCCGGGCTCGGCGCCGAGCTGCGTCACCACGACCCGCGGCTGGAGCAGACCCTGTTCGGCTGTCGTTTCGCCAATCCCGTGGGTCTGGCGGCCGGCTTCGACAAGAACGGTGTCGCCGCCGCCATCTGGCACCTGTTCGGCTTCGGCTTCGCGGAGCTGGGCACGATCACCTGGCACGCCCAGAGCGGCAACCCGCGCCCCCGTCTGTTCCGCCTGGCGGCCGAGCGGGCGGCCCTCAACCGCATGGGCTTCAACAACCGCGGCGCCCAGGCCTGCCGGCGTGTGCTGGAACGCCAGCACCTGCCCCCGCCCGGTCAGCGGCCGGCGGTGCTGGGCATCAACCTGGGCAAGTCGAGGATCACGCCGCTGGAGCAGGCGCCCGACGACTACGCCGCCTCGCTGGAGGTGCTGGCGCCCCTGGCCGACTACGCGGTGATCAACGTGAGCTCGCCGAACACCCCGGGGCTGCGGGATCTGCAGGACGAAGTGCTGCTGCGCCGCCTGGTGGAGCGGTTGCGGCGTCTGCCGGGATGTCCGCCCCTGCTGGTGAAGATCGCCCCCGACCTGGAGGACGACGCCATCGACGCCATCGCCCGGCTGGCCTTCCAGGAGGGGCTGGCGGGAGTGATCGCCGTGAACACCAGCCTGGACCGCCTGGGGCTGGAGAGTCGGCGCCTGGCGCAGACGGGACGCACCCTGGCGGAGGAGGCCGGCGGCCTCAGCGGCGCACCGCTGCGCCAGCGTGCCCTGGAGGTGCTGCGTCGTCTGCGGGCCACCGCTGGGCCGGCCCTGCCACTGATCGGCGTGGGCGGGATCGATTCCGCGGAGGCGGCCTGGGAGCGGATCGCCGCCGGCGCCTCCCTCGTGCAGATCTACACCGGCTGGATCTACCGGGGCCCTGCGCTGGTGCCTGGAATCCTCGAGGGTCTCGGCCGCCAGCTCGATCACCACGGCCTCGCTCACATCGGTGAAGCTGTCGGTTCAGGGCTGGCATGGCGCTGAAACTCGGATAGGTTTCTGTCCATTCGCACAGCGAACCCTTGGTGCTGTCCGGGATCAGGGAGCGGTGGCTGCCGCTGCGGGCGGAACTCTTCCCCCAGACGCTGCTGCTCGACTTCAGCCAGCCCCAGCTGCTGATCGGCCAGGCACTCAAGGCCGGCAAGCCCGTCGAGCCCCTCTGGACGGCGCCGTTGCCGGCACGCACCCTGCGAGATGGGGTGCCGATCGTGCGTGACGCCCTGGGTGACTTCATCGGTGACCTGCTGCTGGAACACAGCCGTCCCTATGTCGGCCTGGTGGTGGCGCTGCCGCGGGTGCTCAGCGAGTGGCGTGTGATCCAGTGGCCCGACGGCCGCGAACCTGGCGACCCGGTTTCCGCTCTGCGCGCTCGGAGTGCGCAGGTCGGCTGGCCGTTTCCCCTGAGCGAGGCCTTCATCGACGTGCGGCCCCTGCCCGGCACGGGGGCCTGTTCGCTGGTCGCAGGTGCCGCACGCCAGGCGGTGGAGGCCTGGATCGATGTGTTCGCCATCGCCGGCGGCAACCTGCGCCATCTGATTCCCTCCCAGGCCGCGCTGATGACCGCCCTGCAGCCCACGCTGGAGCTGGCCACCCCGGGAGAGCTGGTGGCCCTGCTGCAGCCCACCACCAGCGACTGCCAGCTGGTGGTGTGGCGGGATGGCATTCCCGAGTGCGAGCGCATCCTGCCCCTGGCGATCGATCAACTGATCCCTGTGCTGCGCCAGGCCCTGGGCTTCTGCCGCAGCTCCCTGGGAGCCTCCGGGGTGCGGCTGATGCTGGCCGAACCGCTCGAGGGCAGCGCCGCCATCGGCGAGCAGCTGGGGCTGCCTCTGGAAATCGCCGACCGCGGCGACTACGGTTCGCTCCATTTGCTGGGTCTGGGGATGCTGGAGCAGGCGCGATGAGCAGCACAACAGGCAGCACACCCTTCGATCTGCTCTGGGAGAAGCGTCAGGAGCTGGGGCTTCCCGAACCGCAGGAGGCCGCGGCCCAGACCCGCGACACTCTGCTCAGGGGCGTGGTGATCGGCGCCGTCCTGGTGGGCGTGTCCCTCGGCGTGGCGGCACTGCTGGCCCTGCGTTCCGCCATGATCGCTTCTGAGCTGGAGCGCCTCTCCACCGTGGAGGCGGAGGTGGAGCAGTTCGAAACCCGCCTGCAGGCCGAGCGGGCACGGCTCGACCAGCTCAACGGCGCCAACCAGGAGCTGGTGAAGGGTCTGGTGAGTTCCCGCTCCGGTTCCGCCCTGATGCGGGACATCCAGCGGCGGGTGCCCCAGGGAGTCCAGCTCACCGAGGCCACCGAGGCCGGCGGGGGGATCACCATCAAGGGAATGGCCTCCGACCCGCAGGCCTTCGAGCGCATCAATGCCCTCCAGCTCGATCTCAGGCGCTCGCCCCTGGTGGATCCCGCCGCGGTGCGTCTGGTGAAGGGTTCCCGTCAGGCTCCAGCCTCCGGTGCCGGCACCCAGATGGCCGTCACCCCCGCGGTGGACTTCGAGCTGCAGGTGGGCTTTCGGCCGGCCATTCCTCCGGCGGCCGAGAAGGTGATCCTCGAGGAACTTGGTTCCGATGGCCTGGCCCGGCGCCTCGCCCTGCTCCAGGAGGAGGGGCTGCTGCAATGACCAACCTTCAACAGACCGTCGACCGCGATCAGGAGCTGCTGCAGCGGCGCCTGCTGCTCGGCGTGCCCATTGGCGCGGGTGCGCTGGTGGCGGCCCTGGTGTTCGGCGTGGCCGTGGTGCCTCAATGGCTGAAACTGCGCGAGAACTCCGCCCGCATCGAACAGGTCCGTGATCTGGAGCAGCGTCTGCCGCTGCTGCGCGCGCAGCTCGACAAGACCTCCCAGGATCAGGACACGGCCGAGCAGCGGCGCCAGAAGATCCTCACCCTGATCCAGGGCAGTGGTGAGTTCCACACCTTCCTGGCCCAGCTCGACCGCGAGGCCCGCCGCAGCGGTGTGCAGCTCCAGCTGTTCGAGCCCGTGGTGGCGGCCCCGCCGCCGGCCGAGCCCTCCAACCAGGCCGGGGAGGAGAAGCCTGCAGCCGAAGGGGAGGCCGCTAAGCCGAAATCACCCCTGGAGGCCGCCGGTCTGAAGTCGGAATCGGTGCTGCTCTCCGCTCAGGGCCGCTATCCCAATCTGCTTGGCTTCATGCGGGCCGTGGAACGCCTGAGCCTGCTGGTGGTGCCCAGCGATTTCGCCATTTCCCTGGTGGAAGTGCCGCCGCCGCCCGGGGCTCCGGCCCCGGCCGCGAATGCACCCAAGCCCACGGTGCCGCAGCTGAAACTGAAGCTCACTTACTACACCCCCGCGCCTGAGGGGCCGGCCCCGGCCAACCCCTCTCAGCCCGGCCAGGCGCCTGCTGCACCTGCCGCTGAGGCCCCTTCCTGACGTTGAACAATCCGGCTTCGCCGGCTGTAACAACTGTTTTCCCTCGGTACATTTTTTTCACTTCACCGGTTCCCGCAGTGTCCAGCTTCCGTCGCTCTCGATTCCTGGCTGCGGTGCTGTCTGCCGGCACCACCACCAGTCTGGTTCTGCCCGAAGGTCCGGCCCACGCCCAGGCGTTCCGCCGGGGTGAGGCGCCGCAATCCCCATCGGCTGCGGAGCCATCACGCCGCGCCGACGCCGGTCCTCTGCAGCTGAATGTGCGCCGCTTCCCCGACGCCGTGGAGCTGGTGATCGAGGGTGCCGGTGCCAGTCCCCAGCTGCAGCAGTCCACCACACCCTCGGGCTGGCAGGGTCGGCTGCAACTGGCGTCCCCCTCCGGCCTCAGGAGCGGGCCCCAGCGGCTGTCGCTCCCGGAACTCGGCTTTCAATCGGTGAGTCTGGGCGGCTCCGGCAGCTCCTATCTGCTGCAGGTGGATGCGGCACCGGGCATGACCCTGGGTCGCCCGGTGGTGAGTTCCGACGGGCGGGATCTGATCCTCACCTTCGCTTCGCCGGTGCCCCAGGCCCGACTGCAGGTGAACCGGCCCAACCTCACCCAGCCCGGTGCCGTGCCGCTGCCCACCTACGCGCCGCCGCTGCAGCCCAGGGCCGTGGCGCCGCCGCTGGGCGACATGGCCGTGGGCACGATGACGATGCGCGCGCCCGGTTACCTCAACGTCTCGGGTCCTCCGGTGACGATGACCCTCAGGAATGCCCCCGCCAAGGATGCCCTGATGGCCCTGGCCCAGCTGGGTGGCTACGGCTTTGCCTATGTGGAGGATCCGGTCTCCACCCAGGGGGCCCCAGTCACTGCGACCTCGCCCGGGCCCGGGTCCCGGCCCATTTCGGTGGCCTTCCGGAACGAGAGTTACGCCACGGCCATCAACACCACCCTCTTGTCGGCCGGTCTGCAGGGCAAGCGCGAAGGGAACGTGATCTTTGCCGGTCCGAATGCCCTCGGCAGTGGCATCGGCGCCCAGGTTTCCAGAGTGTATCGCCTCAATCAGGTGGGGCCAAACGCCGCAGCCGATTATCTGG
>JALOOQ010000076.1 GCA_025454305.1 Cyanobium sp. Prado107 | reverse complement strand
CGACGTTGATCGTGGCCAGCGCCTATCTCTCCCAGCCGTTCTACTGGTGGATGGGGGTGGGGGCCATCGCCGGCATGATCATCGGTCTGGGCGGGATCATGGCGGAACATCTGGCCACCGAACAGGATCAGATTGACCGGCACCTCCGCCTGATTGTGGTGGTGGGCCAGGCCCTGGCCGGATTCATCTCGGGGGTGGTGCTGGCTCGACGCATTCCCCGGGCGCACCTGCCGACCCTCAAAGACTTTCTTTCCAGCCTCAGTGCCGTCACCGTTAGCCTGTTTGCAGTGATTGTGACAGGTCGCTTCATCGTGGATGGACTGGAGCCGGCCCGCGCCCTCTCCAGTCGCCTCAGCGTTTCCACCACGATCCTGATCACGCTGCTGGCGATGCCCGGCGCCCTGGGCTATCTGCTCGCTCAGCGTCTTCAGGCCCGTTCAGGTCGATGACCAATGGCTCCAGGTGAAGCTCTTAGAATCGACGGCTGTTCGATTCATGGCGTGTCATGACGCCAGCAGGATCGGGAATGCGATCAGCAACAAAGATCAGCAGCAAAGATTACATGAGTGTGAACCCGGAGCGGGAATGGATGGCCGTGGTTATGGTTTGTATGCGATACCAATCCACCAAGCCCTGATCCCTGATCGCCTGCAGCCGTCGTCTCGGCGCACGCAACCATTCAGGCGGAAGGAATCGATCTCATGGAAATGCAACAGGTGAGCGACAGCTGCTACACCGTTCTCAATGAGAAGAATCGGGTCTGCGATGGCAACTCAGTGCTGATCAACCGTGGTGGTGGCGATGCTCTTCGCCGAGCCGGGCGAGCTGTATCCGGGGCCAGTTGCATCAGACGGCGGATGGCCTGGCGGGCGCGGTCCGCGGCCCGGGCTTCCAGCGCTTCCGCCAGGGCATAGAGAGCCATCACCATGCCCGCCTCGGGCCAGTGGCCGATCAGGAACGCCCCGGTGACCGCCACCGTCATCAGGGCATTGATGTTGAGCCGGCCCTGGCGCAGGGCCGCCAGTCCCTTGACATACACCGGCAGGCCCACCAGGGCGATGGCCCCCGCCGACAGCAGCAGCACCAGGCCCTGGACCGCCAGGGCTGGCGGCAGCAGCAGATGTGCCGCTTCCGCCGCGGCAGCCAGCACCAGGGCCGCGATCATCCCCGTCCAGGGCACCGTCCCGGAGCTCGGAGCGGCCGGCGTGGCCGGAGTGAGCGATGTTGGCGGGTAGCCGAGACGCCGCAGGATCGCCTCCGCTTCCGCCAGTGCCTTGGCATCGGCCCGAATCTCCAGGCTGCGGCTGGCCAACTGGAAGCGCAGCTCCGCGATGCCGACCACGTCCCGGAGGGCATGGCGGATTTCGTTCTCCTCACTGGCGCAGTCCATCGCCTGGATCTGCCACAGCACCGCGTCCGGCTGTTCCGAGCCGCAACAGGAGGGCGAGCTGGCCATGGCCGTAGAGAGCACTGATGGTCAGCATCAGCCCTGGAGCCACGGGTGCGTCAACGCGGACGGATCCGGCTCAGCCGGCCGCCACGCCAGGGCGCTGGAACAGGCCGTTCAGGTAGTGCTGCACCACCGCGGGCTCCTTGCAGCCCTGCTGGAACAGAAAGCCTGCCACCGCCGACTGCATCAACCGGTACTGGTCCCAGTCGGGGTGCGCGGCGATGAACTGCCGCATGGCGTCGTACAGGTCCTCCGGGAACTGGTTTTCCACACTCACGTGGGGAGCCATGGCATCCGGAATCGCCGTCATTCACGCGCTCTCGCTGGTCCCCTCCATCAGCCCACACAAGGCGCCTGGGCGTCAACGCGCGATCCGATCATGAGATCCGGCCAGATCACACCAAGATTCACTGCACCGCAGTCGATCTGGGATTGAAACTGTAGTGAGCGCCACCGCTCAGGCCAGGCTGTCAAGCGGTTCCAGTTTTCCCCGCTCCCGGCCTCGCGCGCTCATGGGCCAGTGAGTCTTGCCTGAAGGGCTGGGGGAAACCTGCGGAAAACACCCACGCGCCGGTGGAGCGATGGGGCCTTCAGGGCTGCTGATCAGTCGCGCCCCGCCGCCAAGGATTCGCGATGACAGCCCTCTCCAGACCGCGGCGGCCTGACGGCAGGAACGCCGGAGGGCCAAGGGCGGGGGGCCGGCAGGCGGGACATGGCTCATGCAGCCGCCATCAGATGTTCAGTCTTGCCTGTTCAGGGCAATCTCCGGAACTCCGCTGATCCGGGGACGTGGTGATTCACAGTCGGCAGACTTCCGGTGATGCGGACGATTACCCGCGATCATGGCAATGCTGTCAGGAGAGCTCCAACAGGTCCTGCAGTCGCTCTCGCATGCGATCGACATTCCGGCGATGAGGACTGCGCACGTAGCCCCGTTGCCCCAGGCAGATCATGCGCCCCTGGTCAATCAGGGTGAGCAGGAACACGCCAAGCAGGGCTTCACCGATGAGCGACAAAGTTCTGAGATCCACAAGCTGAATGCCAGAGAAGAGCATCAAACTAGGGGCTCAACTTCGACACTCCGGCAACCAGCCGACACTTTCATGTGGCGGTTGAAACAGGGACTGGTGATGCGATCCCTGGCCACCGATCCAAGGGACGTGACCCTCGGTCCACCTCGGCAGTGGCCGCAGTTGTCCCTGCAGCCGGATTGCGGACCCACTGCGGACCCACTCCGGCCAGGAACGGCCCCCAGAAGCTGGCCGGACGAGAACTCGACCGAGACGGCGGCATCGAGCAACTAGGGATCGCACCGGCGGCAGCGCACGGAGCGGCTCCGGCAGGGAACTGCGCCGCCACCCAAGAAAGGCAGCCGCTCGCCAGCGCCTTTACAGAGTGTTACAGTTGTTGAAACACTCTGTAACAAGCATGTCCGACTCCTCCGCCCGCTTCGGGTTCAGTGCCTTCGCCGAAACCTGGAACGGCCGCCTCGCCATGCTCGGCTTCGTCATCGGCCTGGCCACCGAACTGCTCACCGGCCAGGGCATCCTCTCCCAGATCGGTCTGGGTTGATCGCCATGAGCACCGACTACTCCGCCGCCATCGCCGGCGTCACCGCCCTGGTGATCCTGCTCACCGCCATGGTGGCCTTCGTTCTCTCACGCCCCAGCGACCTCGCCCCCCACAACCCCCGATGACCAACACCCCAGTGAACGAGAAGTGGTTCCAGGACCGCGCCACCCAGCAGATCCACATGGATCAGCTCAGGCGGGCTGAACTCCTCAACGGCCGTGCCGCCATGCTCGGCATCGTCATCGGCGTCATCGTCGAGGGCCTCACGGGCTTCGGGATCGCTCACCAGATCGGCCTCGGCCCGCTGGTGGACGGCTACGCCGCCTGTCGTACCCAGTTCCTCCCCTTCTGCTTCTGAGGCGAGGCGTGCCGCGAACCACCGGCACGCTCGTGCGTTCAGCACGGCCAGGAGCAGCAGGCTGGGCGGCGGCGAACCCGTCATCCAGCCATCAGGATGGTGACAGCTCAGCTGCAGCCATGACAATGGCGGATTCCGGCCACACCGGCGGCACAGGCAGCGATGGCCGGCCGGACGACTCCCATCGTGATCCCCAGAGGCGCCAGGCCGACCTGACCGCCACCCTGCGCGGGATGGAGCAGCGGCTGCGCCGGCATTCGCCTCTCGAAGACCTCGGCCCCCTGTTCGGGCCCGAAGCCCAGGGCCGCCAGCCTTGAATCCTGGCCGACGGTCGTGAGCCTGACCCAGGTGAGAACCGGCGTCCGCAACCAACAACTGTGATCGCCCGCGCTACCGGAGGATCCTCCGGGGAGGATTGACTGGAAGGCGCCCTCAAGCATGCTCTTTCACGTTCGCCACGCCCTGCGGTATGCCTATGAGCGCCCGGTGTTCCTCGAGCCCACCACGCTCAGGCTGACCCCCCGCAACGATCCCGCCCAGCGGCTGCTCCATCACGACCTTCGGGTGACACCGCAGCCGAGCGGCAGCAGTCGCGTGCTCGAAGCCGACGGCGCCGAAGCGGTGGTGCTCTGGTTCCAGGACGTGCAGGAGCAGCTCACCATCGAGGTGGACATGGTCGTGCGCACCCTCAGGGAGAACCCCTTCGACTGGATCATCACCCATCCGGCGGCCCTGCACCTGCCGGCGGCCTACCCGCCCGATGAAGCCCTCTCCCTGACGCCCTGCCTGGAGGGTGTGGCGCCCATCGCCAACCCTGTGCGGCAGTGGGCGGCGGAGCTGGCGGCAGCGGTGGACGGCTCCGCCAGCGCCTTTCTGATGCACCTGGCCGACACGATCCACCATGACTTCCACCACATCGGCAGACCCGACGGCGAGCCGATGGGTGCAGCCGAAACGCTGCGCAGCCGCTCCGGTGCCTGCCGCGACACCGCCATGCTCTATGTGCAGGCCTGCCGCAGCCTGGGCCTGGCGGCGCGCTTCGTGAGCGGCTACTCCATGCACCATCCGGAGGAGGTGAGTGAGCATGAACTGCACGCCTGGGCCGAGGTGTACCTGCCCGGAGGGGGCTGGCGGGCGTACGACCCCAGCCTCGGCCTGGCAGTGGCCGACGGTCACGTGGCACTGGCGGCCGCACCCGACCACCACCTGGCGGCACCCGTGAGCGGCCGCTACCGGGGCACGGGGGTGGGCTCCTCGATGCGCTACGCGGTGGAGGTGCGCACCGCGGAGAGCCTGGAGGCACTGCAGGCGCTTGATCGCGATCGGCCCCTGCAGATGCCTGCACCGGAGGAGTGGCTCAGCGGCGAGACCGCGGCGGGCAGCGGCATTCAGGCGGGGCGGGTCGGAACCTGAGCCGGATCGGCGGAGCACGCAGCCGCGCCGAGCTGGTCCAGAACGTTGCCCAGCAACAGACGGTTGCGCGCCTCGATCAGATCCCCCCAGCGCTCCAGATCCGCCAGCACCCGCTCCACTCCCCCAGGACCGTGGGCTCGCCGCGCGAACTCCGGCACCGCCGCCAACCAGGAGCGGGCCAGGGCCGGGGTGATCTCCGCATGGAACTGAAGCCCCCAGGCCCGCGGGCCGATGCGAAAGGCCTGCTCGCGGCAAGCCAGGGCCGACCCCAGCAGCACCGCCCCTTGAGGCAGGCGCACGCGGTCGCCATGCCAGAAGAACACCGGCTCGCACAGCTGCAGCCCCGCAAGCGCAGGCTCCTGATCAGATGCGGCCAGCCACTGCACCGCGCCGCAGCCCACGTGAGGCAGGGCCCGAGGCGGATCACCCTGCAGCAGCGGCTCCACCCTGCCGCCGGCCGCATGGGCCAGCATCTGCGCCCCCAGGCACAGGCCCAGCACCGGAGCCCCCATTCGCAAACGGACGCCGATCAGCTCCAGCTCGGCGCCCATCCAGGGACAGCCGGGATCGTCCCGGTCGGCCACCCCCATCGTGCCGCCGAGCACCACCAGGATCTGGCCCGCGGCCTGAGACGGCGGCAGAGGATCACGACGGTGCAGACGGCAAAGCCGCAGGGTCCAGCCCCGCGCTGCCACCAGCTCGGGCAGCGAGCCGGCACCCACCAGATCCTGGTGCTGCAGGACAACGACCTCGGGAACGACAGGCGCTGGCATGACGGTTCGTCCCCGCAGCCGGGGCAGGGCCGTTCATTCTCAGTGCTGCACGCAGCGGCTCAGGTGGAGACCACCATGCCCTCCCGGGCAAAGGTGGTCTCCGGGAAAACATCGCGACAGGACCTCTCGGCGTCCCGGAGAAACTCATCATCGTGATCCGGGTCATGATGGGTGACCACAAGTTGTCTGACGTTGGCCCTCATGGCCACCTCAAGAGCCTGGTCATAACTGCTGTGACCCCAGCCCTTCTTGGCTGGGAGCTCGGCAGCTGAATACTGACCGTCGTGGATCAGCAGATCGGCGTCCTTGGCCAGGGCCACAATGTTCTGGTCGATGGTTTCCCCATGTTCAATATCGGTACAGAATACGAAAGACTTGCCTGCCCGTTCGTAGCGGTAGCTGTAGGCGCCGCCTGGATGACTATGCTTGACGGCCGTCAGGACGACGGGAACCCCGTCCGGAGGTACAAAAGAATGCGTGTTGTTCTCCATCAGCAGAAAGTTGAAGTGTGCACCCATATCCCCCATGGCGACCGGGAAATAGGTTTCCTGCATCTGAACCGCAAAGACATCCCTTAGCCGACTGACCTTCTTGTCTCCACCCTTTGCCAGGATGTTGATTGTCATATCAGGAATATAAGCGGGCGCGAAGAAAGGAAAGCCCTGTATATGATCCCAGTGGAAATGCGTAAAGGCCATAAACATATCTTTTTGCTCGGTGCCCATGGAAAGAAAGTCTGATCCCAGCTGCCTGATTCCGGTTCCGGCATCGATGACGCCGATTCGCCGGGTCTCCGGCGCCATGATCTGAATGCAGGTTGTATTGCCACCAAATTCTGTATACTTATCGCCGGACACGGATATTGAGCCTCGGACCCCGTAGAATTTGATCTGCATTCGGCTGGGGCCGGACGGCTTACGGATTTCAGAATTGTAGCGATCGCCAAGGAGTGCACAAGTCGCAATGGGGACTGAATGACACGCACCGCGATCATCCCGCGATCCCGTCGCCATTCACAGCAAGATCTGATACGTACTCCAGCATCAGCAAGACTTTGCAACGAATCACAACGGAGATCCATCTGAACATGGGGAGCCCAGGGCATGGTGAGGGGTCGTCCAAACACCTCAATCAATTCAGACATCAAAACCATCCAGGCAGAGATCCAGGTGATGGAGCAACAGTCACAGGCTTCCTGGATCGAGCATGGATATCGTGATCGCCTCGTTGATGGCCAAGGCAACCAGACGAGGCACTCGATCGGCCATCTCGGCGTTCACACCACCCATTGAGGAGCAGTGCTGCTGGCGCTCAAGGTCTTCAGTGGTCGGCAGGCCTGCACTGAAGCCGGAAATTGGTTACGAATACCCTTGCGCAATCGGCGGCTTGGCACGTGCCTCTGGTTGTCGGCGGCGATTGCGGGGAAATCGTCAGCTCAATGAGCGCTGCAACCATCACCATCAGCAACTCCCAGATCGATCACTGCCCCCTCCGCGGCTGCGGTCACCATGGGCATACCGATCCTGTCGGCGAAGGTTCGGCGAAGTTGCTCCAGGGATTCATCGATAATCAGATCTGTTCGCATTGGGTCGTGGTGGGTGAGGACCACATGTTTTACACCGCCCAGTCGGCACAGTTCAACCACATACTCGCCGACACTGTGGCCCCAACCACGCTTGAGAATAAATTCACCGATATTATACTGAGCATCATGAATCACCAGATCAGCACCAGCCAGGAAGTCCCCATGGGCGCAGTCCTGAGGATCAAGCTCACGGCAGGAAGCTGAAACGTCCTTGCCATAGGGTTCATGGTCACACGCATAAACCAGAGCCACGCCATCAGCCTCAATGCGATAGCCGAGAGTCGGGCCTGGGTGATTCAGAGATCGTGTCGAGACGGTCACATCACCAATCCGGAACTTACCCTCTTTCAGATCATGAAACTGAACTCTGCCGGTCAGCTGATCCAGCGTGACCGGGAAGAATGGGGCCGACATCTGAGTGGCAAAGGCCTCTCCCACTGTTCCCTGCGGAGGCCGGGGAGCATAGATATTCCAGAAACCATCAGGTGCATAAAGAGGCGCGAAGAATGGCAAGCCCTGTATGTGATCCCAGTGCAGGTGACTAACAAGAATATGGCCTCGTTGCTGCGACGGCGATGAGGCGATCAAGCTTGCACCGAGTTCACGTGCACCGCTACCCATGTCAAGGATGAACAGTTCTCCCGCTTGGGTACGCACCTCAACACAGGTTGTGTTACCGCCATAGCGAAGGGTGTGCGGTCCAGGCGTTGGGATCGATCCCCTGGTTCCCCAGAACCTGACCCACATGGCCGAAAACAGCAACACAACGAAAATCTAGGAATATCAGCTACAAAATCCAGCCCTTGGAGAGGAACCGGGGACTTGCATTGGCGTGAGCAGCTCTGCGTTGACCTGTCCTGCTTTCACGTCGGTTGCATGCAGCAGGTGCTTCAACCGCCGCAGCGCTCGCCATGGATCCGTCAGGGTGATGACACACCGCACCTGCCGGGCGGGATCCAGCCGAGATCCAGAAGCCTGGCCGTGACCATCCTGGTTCGGGCTCGACAGCTCCCGGAGAGATCCAGGGACGTGGCGTCGGGGACTCTCGACACACACCAGCATCCTGCTGCCGGAGCAGGGCAGGGGAAAGGCAGGGGCGGAACCGTGGGGGGTCCGCCCCTGCCGTCTCACTCCTCCTCGTCGGCGCCGCCGATGGGAACAAGCTTGATCTGCTTACGGCCCAGCTTGATCTCGAATTCGTCCCCGGGCTGAAGCCCCAGCTGTGCGGTGTAGGCCTTGCCCACCAGCAGGTTGCCGTTGAACTGCACCTTGGTGACGTAGCTGAGCTTGCGGCCGCCCTTGCCACGACCCTGGCCGGCTCCATCACCGAGGCTCACGCCCTTGGCCTCCAGCAGGGCCTCGTAGAAGGCGGTGAAGTTGAGCCGCTCGGTGCCGTCCTTCTTGGTGCTCACATAGCCGCATTCGCGCACCAGCTCGGATTTGGAGGCATCCCCAAGCTCCTTCACCCGGGCGAGAAGTTCCTGTCCTGTCAGCATGATTGACTCCATCAACATGCCAAGCATAGCCAATCACCTGGCGATGCCATCGCCGCGAGGCTTCCGGGCCGGATCCAGCCCCGGTTGATCCCTTCAGACAGCGCATCTGCCCCTTGAGGGAGGTACCCGAGCTGGGGCACGGACGGCCGTGGGCGAGGAGCATCCTGTGGGTCGTTCAAGACACGCAGCCTTCGCGCAACGACGCCCCCGGACGGAAACCTCGCCCTTCCATCCTGGCGGCCAGGATGGTGCGGAGCGGCTGAGCCGACAGTCCCAACACCCCCGATCCGCAGCCTGTTGAGGACAACGGGGAGGGCGTGGGGGGATTCAACTACACGCTGGTGGTGATTTCCCAGGCATGGGCCCGGATGCACGCCAAGTTCCGTGCACCGATGCTGGCAGCCCGGGGATCGCAATCCCCACCCAGACACCGGGGTTCAGCTGCGAGGATGGAGACGTAACCGCCAACAGTTGGGCCGTGACCTTCAGCGCCAAGACCGAGTACGGCCTGGTGGCCCTGATCGAGCTGGCCGCCGTGGCAGCGCAGGGAACTCCCCTGCAGGCTGGAGAGATCTGCAGGCGTCAGCAGATTCCGGATCGCTATCTGGAGCAGCTGCTCACGAGCCTGCGAAAGGCCGGAATCCTGATCAGCGTCCGCGGGCCCCGCGGCGGCTTTCGACTGGCCCGTGCCCCGTCCAAGATCACGGTGGCGGAGGTGATCGACTGCCTGGAGCGAGGCACGCAACCGCAGCGCCAGGGCGACCGCTCGGGCGCGGCCTTCTGCGCGGTGACCAGCCTCGCTCATCAGCTGGAGCAGGAGCGCTGCAGGTTGCTCAACGCCACCACCCTGCAGCAGTTGCTCGACGAGCGCGATGCCAGGCAACAGCCCCAGCAGATGTTTTACATCTGAGGTGCAGACGCTCCCGGTATCGGCAGCATCACGTCACCGCTCCGCGTGGACAATCCACGCACGAACGCCCCACAGGGACCCGCCGACATGGCCCCGGTGGCGCATGCTCACCATACTCCATCAGGCCCCCCAGCACTTGCACAGGTCCAGGACAGCCGCGCGGGTGAATGCGATGCCTGAGCTCTCACCATGGCCGATCCGCTGATC
>JALOOQ010000212.1 GCA_025454305.1 Cyanobium sp. Prado107 | reverse complement strand
GTTCCGGATCGTGCTCACCTGGTATCCCCAGGTCGATCTGCAGCGCGGCGCGATGCGACTGATCGCCCTGCCCACCGAGCCGCTGCTGGCGCCCACCCGGCGGCTGATCCAGCCGATCGGCGGGGTGGACGTGGCGCCTGTGGTGTGGGTGGGTCTGATCAGCCTGCTGCGGGAGCTGCTGGTGGGCCAGCAGGGCCTGATCACCCAGCTGCTCCAGCGCTCACTGTCGGTGGCCTGATCAGCTCCGGGGCAGCATCTCCTGCTCCACGATTCGTGTGCACGTCGCCCGCCTGGAACTCGGGGCGATCCAGCAGCTGGAGGTGGAACTCGATCGTGGTGGGAATGCCGGTGACGGCGCACTCGGAGAGGGCCCGGTGGAGACGCCGCAGGGCGTGGTCGCGGTCCACGCCCCACACGATCAGCTTGCCGATCAGCGAGTCGTAGAAGGGCGGGATCTCGTAGCCCGTGTAGACGTGGCTGTCGAAGCGCACTCCCGGTCCGCCGGGGGGCAGCCAGCCGGTGATCCTGCCGGGGGCGGGTCGGAAGTTCTGACGGGGGTCCTCCGCGTTGATCCGCACTTCGATGGCGTGGCCGCAGAGCCTGATGTCCTCCTGGCGCATGGAGATGGGCTCGCCACCGGCGATGCGCAGCTGCTCCGCGATGAGGTCGACCCCCGTCACCATTTCCGTGACGGGATGCTCCACCTGGATTCGGGTGTTCATCTCCATGAAATAGAAGTGGCCTGTGCGGTCCACCAGGAACTCCACCGTGCCGGCGCCCTCGTAGCCGATGGTGCGGGCCGCAGCCACGGCGGCTTCGCCCATCTGGCGGCGCAGCTCGGAGTTGATCGCCACGCTGGGCGCCTCCTCCAGCAGTTTCTGGTGGCGACGCTGGATCGAGCAGTCGCGCTCCCCGAGGTGCACCACGTTGCCGTGGCGATCGGCCAGCACCTGCACTTCCACGTGCCTGGGCCGGTCGATGAATTTCTCCATGTAGAGCCCGGGGTTGCCGAAGGCCGCCTCCGCCTCCCCCTGGGCCGCCTTGAACAGGCTCTCGAGCTGATCGGCGCCAGGCACCAGGCGCATGCCCCGCCCACCGCCGCCGGCCGTGGCCTTGATCATCACCGGGTAGCCCATGGCCTCGGCCAGCTCCAGCGCCTCATCCGCCGTCTGCAGCAGTCCTTCGCTGCCGGGAATGGTGGGCACCCCCACCCGCTGCATCGTCGCCTTGGCGGTGGACTTGTCGCCCATCGAGCGGATCGACTCGGGCGAGGGCCCCACGAAGGTGATGCCGTGATCGGCGCAGATCTCGGCGAACCTGTCGTTCTCGGCCAGGAAGCCGTAGCCGGGGTGGATGGCGTCGGCGCCGCGGGAGGTGGCCGCCGCCAGGATGTTGGGAATGTTGAGGTAGCTCTTGGAGCTGGGCGCCTCGCCGACGCACACCGCTTCGTCGGCGAGCTGCACGTGCAGGGCGTTGCGATCCACGGTGCTGTAGACGGCCACCGTGGCGATCCCCAGCTCGCGGCAGCTGCGCAGGATGCGCAGAGCGATCTCGCCGCGGTTGGCGATCAGCACCTTGCCGATGGACATCCGCCGCGTCTCAGCTCACCGGGCCGCAGCGGACTGTATCAGTGCTGACAGGCCCGGTCCGGGAGCAGGGCTGGGGTGAGGACAGGGCTGGGCAGGGCGATGGGTATATTGCGAACCGGTGCGCCATGGCGCGCCTCCTCCGGAGCTGGATCCGACTCCAGCACGGCACACCAGCGGATGTGGTGGAATTGGTAGACACGCACGTTTGAGGGGCGTGTGGCTTCGGCCTTGCGAGTTCAAGTCTCGCCATCCGCACTTTTCCTTCCGACCCCGAGCCGTCACGCCTGAGCCGTTCGCCATCGTGCTGGTGAGCAACGGCCCGGGTGAACTCGGGACCTGGGTGCGTCCCCTGGCCCTGTGCCTGCACCGCCGCCTGGGGTTGCGGCCCTGCAGTCCCGCCGCCGGCGGCAGCCTGCAGCTGGTGCTGGTGCCCTGCCCCAACGGCACCGGGCGGGAGCACGAGGCCGCCGCGGCCTGGGGCCTGTTCGAGCGGATCATTCCGGCCCGGGAGTTCTGGCGGCTGCTGCTGCGGCCCGCACGCCGCGGTCCCTGGCCGCGCCGGGGCCTGGTGGTGTTCCTGGGGGGCGACCAGTTCTGGACTGTGCTGCTCTCGGCGCGCCTGGGCTACCGGCACCTCACCTATGCGGAGTGGGTGGCGCGCTGGCCGCGCTGGAACGATCGCATCGCCGCGAGGGCGCCGGAGGTCGCCGGCCGTCTGCCGCCACGCTGGCGCCGTCGCTGCCAGGTGGTGGGCGACCTGATGGCCGACCTCGGCGAGCACACCGGCGACGGCACTCCCCTGCCCGGTGGCCCCTGGATCGCCCTGCTGCCGGGTTCCAAGCGGGCCAAGCTGCTGGTGGGTGTGCCGTTCCTGCTGGAGACGGCCGACCGGTTGGCGGCGCAGCGGCCGGGATGCCGCTTCCTGCTGCCGCTGGCGCCCACCACGAGCCTGGAGGAGTTGCTGGACTGCGCCGGCGCCGCCAACCCGATCGCCCGCCACTACCGCTCGGGGGTGCCGCGGCCGCGGCCTTCCGCCCTGCTGGAGGCCGACGGCCTGGCGCTGCACACCCCCGCCGGCACGGTCATCGAGGTCGTCCGGGCCGTTCCCGCCCATGGAGTGCTCAGCCAGTGCGCCCTGGCCCTCACCACGGTGGGCGCCAACACTGCCGAACTGGCGGCCCTGGGGGTGCCGATGCTGGTGCTGGTGCCAACCCAGCACCCGGAGGTGATGGAGGCCTGGGATGGGCTGCTGGGCTGGCTGGCCCGGCTGCCCGGACTGCGTCGTGTGTTCGGCCTGGCGCTCACCGGCTGGCGGCTGCGGCGCCGCGGGCCCCTGGCCCTGCCCAACATCGCCGCCGGCCGGCTGGTGGTGCCGGAGCGGGTGGGGACGATCACACCTGGGCAGATCGCGGCCGAAAGCGCGGACTGGCTGGCGCAGCCCGCCCGGCTGGAGGCACTGCGCCAGGAGCTGCGCCGGCTGCGGGGACCGGGGGGAGGGGTGGAAGCCCTGGCGGCTCTGGTGTGTGAGCTGCTGCCGCCGGCCGGTGCTGATTCCTAGGGTCTGGGGCACAGCGTGATCAGCTCACCATGTCCGACTCCACGCCCACCCCGGCATCGGCCTGCGGTGTCGACAGCGGCCTGAGCCGCGACGCCCGTGAGGAGGTGTGGCGCCAGAAGCTCACCCCCGAGCAGTTCCGGATCACCCGCCAGGGCGGCACCGAGCGTCCCTTCACCGGCGAGTACTGGAACCACAAGGGCAGGCCGCTGTTCAGCAGCTCCACCAAGTTCGATTCGGGCACCGGCTGGCCCAGCTTCTGGGAGGGGGTGGATCCGGCCGCCATCAGCACCCTCGTGGACAGGAGCCACGGCATGGTGCGCACGGAAATCCGCTGCGCCAGCTGCGAGGCCCATCTGGGGCACGTGTTCGCCGACGGCCCTGCCCCCACGGGCCAGCGCTACTGCGTGAACTCCGCGTCGCTGGAGTTCAGAGCCGGCTGATCAGGGCCGGCTGATGGTCGCCAGCTGATGGTCACCACGGGTCGCCGAGGTCGTCGGCCTCCACATCCAGCGGTTCCCGGCTGGCCGGCGCCGCCGGACGGGGCCGGGGCCTCAGGTTCGAATCGCGCGGGTCCCGCGGTTCCTCTCCCCGGGCCTCTCGCTCCTCGTTGCGGAAACGCTGCGGGTCGCGCTCCGGTGCCCCGTCGCCGAACTCCCGGCTGGCTGGGCGGCGGTAGGCCTGCTCTCCGCGCAGATCGTCCTCCTCGTCGAGATAGCGGCGCTGGCGCAGGGGCTCACGCTCGCGGCGCTCC
>JALOOQ010000075.1 GCA_025454305.1 Cyanobium sp. Prado107 | reverse complement strand
AGCATGTGGAAGGGGTGCATCAGGATGTTGTGCTCGGCCTGGAACACCAGCATGAAGTTGAAGGTGCCGGAGATGCCCAGGGGCATGCCGTCGGAGAAGGAGCCCTGCCCGAAGGGATAGATCAGGAACACCGCGAAGGCGGCCGAGAGCGGGGCGCTGTAGGCCACGCAGATCCAGGGGCGCATGCCCAGGCGGTAGGAGAGTTCCCACTGCCGGCCCATGTAGGCGGAGATGCCGATCAGGAAGTGGAACACCACCAGCTGATAGGGGCCGCCGTTGTAGAGCCACTCGTCGAGAGACGCGGCTTCCCAGATGGGATAGAAGTGCAGGCCGATGGCGTTGCTGGAGGGCACCACAGCGCCGGAGATGATGTTGTTGCCGTAGAGGAAGGAGCCGGCGACGGGCTCGCGGATGCCGTCGATGTCGACGGGGGGAGCGGCGATGAACGCCACGATGAAGCAGATGGTGGCCGCCAGCAGGCAGGGGATCATCAGCACACCGAACCAACCCACGTAGATGCGGTTGTTGGTGGAGGTGATCCACTGACAGAAGCTTTCCCAGCTTCCGCTGCGGCCGCCGCGCAGAGCGGTGGTCATGAAGAAGTCCTCAGGAAACGTCGAGGAAGAAGAGATGAGAACAGGCGCACCGCTGGAACCGAAGGGCTGCACGAAGGCTTCCCGTCTGGACAGCGGCCACCGGAAAACGCTACGGACAATCTCAAGAGCGACGAGACGCCGCAATGAAACGTTCCACCGCTTAGTGATTCGTTACGCCGTTTGATGCGAAGTGTTGCCAGGTGACGGCAGAGTGCCGGCCTGCTCCACCAGCCACTGCTGTCCCTGCCGCACGAAGGCCGACCAGTCGATGCGCTCCCGCTCGGCGGCGCGGGCCACCAGCAGCGGGGCCTCCCTGCGGATGCGCTCCAGGTCAGGCTCCCTCACCCCCACCGAGCGGGCCAGGGCGTCGGCCATGGCGCCGCCCACCACCCGGGTGAGGTAGGCGGCGCTGAGGGCCTGCACCACGCTGCCGAGCAGCCACGTGGCCCCATGCCACTTCACCGCCCCGGCCAGGGCCTGGGTGCTCCACTCCACAACGCCGAGGGTGAGGGCGGCCCGGGCCAGCTCCACCGCCAGGGCCCGCAGCTGCTCGCCGTTCCAGGGACAGTCCCAGAGCTGAGCCATCTCCCGCACCATCAGGCCGTTGGCCACCGCCAGCACCAGCAGATCCAGGCTCGGCAGCGGGGCCGCCACCACGCCGGCGGCCACCAGCCACTGGGTGCGCTGCTGCAGGGCCAGGAAACGGCCCCGACGCAGACACTCGAGCTCTCCCTGCCAGCGGCTGTGCAGGTCCGCAAGACAGCGGATCTGGCGGTCGCGCCGCAGACGCGGGGCCTCGGCAGCGCAGCTGTGAGCCAGAGGCCGCAGGGCTGTCTGCGGCTCATCGGAGCCGCTCCAGCAGACGACGGTGGGAGCGGGCTGGAGCCGGAGCTGGCTGAGCAGTTCGGCGCGGGCGGCGGCGCCATCCTCGTCACGACCCGGGTTGAGCAGCAGCCACAGGGGCTGCCCGCTGGGCAGGGCCTCCAGCCAGCGCAGGTCGGAGGCCATCAGCGGCGTGGACAGACAGAACACCACGGCGTCGCAGCTGGCGAACGGCTCCGGCCAGCACCAGCTGCTGCTGGCCGCCGGCAGCGGGCTGGACCAGTGCAGGGTGAGCGGCTGGGACCCCTGCAGGGCCGCCGAGAACTGCGCCCGCCAGGCGGGGTCGAGGGGTGGCCGGCCGACGACGGCCAGGTGCAGCCCCGGGCGCTGAAGCTGGGCCCGCAGGGCGATGAGTTCGGAGTCCCGGCGCTGGCGTGCGCAGGTCTGCTCCGGCTTGACGGACGGGTGCTCCCGCTCGAAGCGCTCGAACTGGGCCTGCAGCGTCTCCAGCCGCTGAAGCCAGCCGAGGGCGGTGGTGGGAACGGGCCCGGACGGGCGGGAACGGCCGGGCCGCAGCCACCAGAGCAGTCCGAGGCCGGCGGCGGCCGACGCCGCCGAGAGGATGGAGCCGGGAGCCAGCCGCTCCAGCCCATCGAGGGCCAGCCCGGCAGCAGCGGTGCCGGCGGCCACAGGCCAGAACCGCTGTGCGGCCAGCACCGCAAGCGACGACACCGGCCTGACCGGTGAGATCGGCAGCAGCGGCGAGGCCGATCCGGGTGACGGCGGTGCGGGTGACGACGGTGCAGGTGACGGCGGTGACGTCAACGCGGATGTGGGAGCTGAGCATCTTTAGCTCAGGGGTCAAGGCACGGAGACCTCCCTGAAGGGGCTTCGCAACCCAATTGCCGCAGCGGCGCCTGGCTCTGCGGCGACGCCGGACGATGCGGCACACTTGCGCAGAATCAGCAGTTGCAGCCATGGCTGACGAGACCACCACGCCTGCCCCCCAGGCCGGGCGAGCCGGGGGCAACCGCGATTCCGGTGGCTTTCGCATCCGCCTGAGCGACAACGAGATGCGCGCAGCCCGCAGCATCCAGGACGCCTTCCGTCTGCGTTCCACCGTGGCGGTGCTGGGCTTCTCGGTGCGCACCCTCGGCCAGCTCCTCGAGGAGGGCAAGCTGGACGCCCTGGTGGCTCAGCAGCAGAACGAGGCGGGGTCGCGTCCGGAGCGGACGGAGCGGGCAGAGCGGTCGGAGCGGACTCCCCGACCGGACAGGGCTGGCCGCGATGGCGGCCGCAGCGGCCGTCAGGAGCGGGCGCCGCGCGTCGATCCCTTCGCCCGACCCAGCCGTCCGGCGCCCGTCGTGGAACAGGCGCCACCCCCGGAGCCTCCGATGGAGGCCGAAACTCCCGCGGACGCCAGCCCGGTGGCGACCGAGGCCGCTGACTCGTCCAGCGAGACTGACCCGTCCGGCGAGAGCACCGGCAGCGCGAGCTGATCGCCATGACCAGGCCCCGGGTGCTCTCCGGCGTTCAGCCCACCGGTGCGCTGCATCTGGGCAACTGGCTCGGGGCGATCCGCAACTGGGTGGATCTGCAGAGCGACCACGACACCTTCTTCTGTGTGGTCGACCTGCATGCCATCACGGTGCCCCACGATCCGGCCCGCCTGGCGGAGGACACCCTCACCACGGCTGCCCTCTACCTGGCCTGCGGCATCGATCCGGCCCGCTCCACGGTGTTCGTGCAGAGCCAGGTGCCGCCCCACAGCGAGCTGTGCTGGCTGCTCAACTGCGTCACACCGCTCAACTGGCTGGAGCGGATGATCCAGTTCAAGGAGAAGGCCGTCAAACAGGGCGACCAGGTGTCCGCCGGGCTGCTCGACTATCCGGTGCTGATGGCCGCGGACATCCTGCTCTATGACGCCGACCTGGTGCCGGTGGGGGAAGACCAGAAGCAGCACCTGGAACTGGCCCGCGACATCGCCCAGCAGCGCATCAACGCCCGCTTCGGCCGCCGGGGAGAGGATGGGGAGCCCGTGCCCCTTCTCAAGGTGCCCAGGCCGATGATCCTGACGGAGGGTGCCCGGGTGATGAGCCTCACCGACGGCACCAGCAAGATGAGCAAGAGCGATCCCAACGAGGGCTCGCGCATCACCCTGCTCGACCCGCCGGAACTGATCAGCCGCAAGATCAAGCGGGCCCGCACCGACGCCACCATGGGACTGGAGTTCGGCAATCCCGAACGCCCCGAAGCCGACAACCTGCTGGGCCTCTACGGGGTGCTGTCCGGCCGTGGCCGCGATGCGGTGGCCGAGGAGTGCGCCGCAATGGGCTGGGGACGCTTCAAGCCGCTGCTCACCGAGGCCACCGTTGAAGCCCTGCGCCCCATCCAGGAGCGCTACAGAGACCTGCGCGACGAGCCCGCCACGCTGGAGGCGGTGCTGGCCGAGGGACGGGAACGGGCGCTGGCCGTGGCCCAGGCCACCCTCGAACGGGTGCGCGAAGCCCTCGGTTTCCTGCCGTCAACCCCTCGTGCGCCCCATTCGCCCTGATCCGCCGGGCGAACACTGATCAGACAAGCTGATCATTGAGGCCTCTGCAGGGGTCCCGTACCTCGGGCGCGGGAATGCCCCCGAGCCCTGCCGTGCCGCTTCGCCGCAAGGGCTCAGAAACGGGCGAACCGACTGGGCTGGACACCCCACTGGTGCAGCCGTCGCAGCTGCGACGCAAGGCGTCCTGTCAGATTCGATACACACCGTTCGGCGTGAGTCAACCCCCCAGCCGTCCCTCTGGCTGGGCTGCCCCCCGGCTCAGCAGGGTCATGCAACCCGAATCACTGCGCCTCTGTACCGCCAACGCCTGTTCGCCTCCACGCTGCTCGCCATCTCCGTGAGCACCGTGGTGCCGATGCCCAGACCTGCAACGGCCGTGTCCAGGCCCAGTCCACTGCCGGCGTTGCCGGAGCCGCCCCGATCCGTGGCCGCACGCGCGGCAGAGGCCGGTCGTTACACCCTCACCCCGGCGCGGCGCGCCCTGCTCGACACCATCCGCTACGCCGAGGGCACCTGGAAGGGGGGCAGCCCCGACGGCTACCGGGTGCTCTACGGCGGCGGCCTGTTCGAGGGGCTGGAGCGCCACCCGGAGATCACCGTGCATCGGCGTTACACCAGCGCCGCCGCCGGCGCTTACCAGTTCCTGCCCTCCACCTGGCAGGCGGTGTCCCGCCAGCTGGGCCTGAGCAGCTTTGCGCCCCACCACCAGGACCAGGCCGCGCTGCATCTGATCGAGCGCCGCGGCGCCCTCGATCTCTTCGACCGGGCAGGGCTCACCGCCGACGTGATGGCGCGCCTGGCCCCGGAATGGGCCTCCCTGCCGGCCCACCATGGCGGCAGCTACTACGGCCAGCCGGTGAAGACCCGCCAGGAGCTGGTGGCCTTCTACCGTTCCGCCCTCGAGCGTCACCAGGGCGCCGGCTGAGGCTGAGCGCCGCCGGCAGCGGACGCGCAGCTTCAGGGCTCCCGGTACACCACGCGGCCCTTGCTGTCGTTGCCGACATCGAGCAGGTGGTTCTCCAGCAGCCGCTGAATCTCGGCCCGCACCTCCGCGCTGCCCACGGGGCTGCCGGGTTGCAGGGCCAGCAGGGCGTCATTGATGGTGAAGCCCCCCTCCCCGCTGCGCCGGGCCAGCTCCAGCAGTTGACGCTCCAGCAGCAGCGGCCGGCCTCCCCGCAGCAGAGGCATGGCGTTGGCCCGCTCCACCATCTCCGGCATCAGCCAGAGATCCACCAGCTGGCCGAAGCCGCAGAGGCCGAAGGTGAGCAGATACAGGGTGCCGCTGTAGGGCTTGCGGTTGTAGAAGCGCTGCAGCCCGCACACGCCCACCAGCCCCAGGCCCCAGAGCAGGTAGGAGAGGGCCAGCGTGCGTCGCTCGCCATCACGCACCAGAGCACCGGCCATCACCTCTCAGCGCCTGACAGCTGAGCCTAGAAGCGCTGCGTAGGATCGGCCTTCGCCCCGTGCCGATCGCCCGTGACCGCTTCCGCGCCAGCGTCCAGCGCTGTTCCCGCCGCCGGAAGCGCCGTCCAGCTGCCGAAAACGAGCGAGAGCGAGCAGCTGCTGCGCATCCGCCACTCGATGAGCCACGTGATGGCCATGGCGGTGCAGAAGCTGTTCCCGAGAGCCCAGGTGACCATCGGTCCCTGGACCGAGAGCGGCTTCTACTACGACTTCGACAGCCCCGATCCCTTCACCGAGGCCGACCTCAAGGCGATCAAGAAGGAGATGATCCGGATCATCAACCGCAAGCTCCCCCTCGAGCGCATCGAGGTGAGCCGCGCCGAGGCCGAGGCGAAGATCAAGGCCCAGAACGAGCCCTACAAGCTGGAGATCCTGGCCGGGATCTCCGAGCCCATCACCCTCTACACCCTGGGCGAGGAGTGGTGGGACCTGTGCGCGGGGCCCCACGTGGCCAACACCGGCGAACTCAATGCCAAGGCGTTCGAGCTCGAGAGCGTGGCCGGCGCCTACTGGCGCGGCGATGAACACAACGCCCAGCTGCAGCGCATCTACGGCACCGCCTGGGAAACCCCCGAGCAGCTGGCGGAATACCAGCGCCGCAAGCAGGAGGCCCTCCGCCGTGATCATCGCCGCCTCGGCACCGACCTGGATCTGTTCTCGATCGAGGACGAGGCCGGAGCCGGCCTGGTGTTCTGGCACCCCCGCGGTGCCCGCATGCGCCTGCTGATCGAGGACTTCTGGCGCCGGAAGCATTTCGAGGCCGGCTACGAGCTGCTCTACACCCCCCACGTGGCCGACATCGGCCTGTGGAAGACCTCAGGCCACCTCGACTTCTACAGCGAGAGCATGTTCGGGCCGATGCAGGTGGATGAGCGGGAATACCAGCTCAAGCCGATGAACTGCCCGTTCCACGTGCTCACCTACGCCAGCACCCTGCGCAGCTACCGGGAGCTGCCGATCCGCTGGGCCGAGCTGGGCACCGTGTACCGCTACGAGCGCCCCGGCGTGATGCACGGCCTGATGCGGGTGCGCGGCTTCACCCAGGACGACGCCCACGTGTTCTGCCTGCCGGATCAGATCGGCGATGAGATCCTGCGCATCCTCGATCTCACCGAGCAGATCCTCTCGGCCTTCGATTTCCGCAGCTACGAGATCAACCTCTCCACCCGCCCCGAGAAGTCGATCGGCGACGACGCCGTGTGGGAGCTGGCCACCGCCGGCCTGATCGAGGCGCTCGCTCGCAAGGGCTGGGCCTACAAGGTCGATGAGGGCGGCGGCGCCTTCTACGGCCCCAAGATCGACCTGAAGATCGAGGACGCCATCGGCCGGACGTGGCAGTGCTCCACCATCCAGCTCGACTTCAACCTGCCCGAGCGCTTCCAGCTGGAGTACGTGGCCGCCGACGGCACCAGGCAGCGGCCGATCATGATCCACCGCGCCATCTTCGGCTCGCTGGAGCGGTTCTTCGGGATCATGACCGAGAACTACGCCGGCGATTTCCCCTTCTGGCTGGCGCCCGAGCAGATCCGTCTGCTGCCGGTCACCGATGAGGTGCGTGCCTACGCCGAGGAGGTGCGCAGCCGGCTCAGCGCCGCCGGGGTGCGCGCCACGGTCGACCATTCGGGCGACCGGCTGGGCAAGCTGATCCGCAACGGCGAGCAGATGAAGATTCCGGTGCTCGGCGTGATCGGCGCCAAGGAGGCCGAAAGCCGGCAGATCAGCCTGCGCAGCCGCCGCGAGGGGGATCTGGGCTCGGTGAATCTCGAGGATCTGCTGGCGGCGGCCGGCGGCGCCAACGCCGAACGGGCGGCGGGCCTGGGCCTTCAGCCGGCAGCGGGCACTGCCTGAGCTGTCCGCGATGACCACACTGCTGGCCGGCGACATCGGCGGAACCAAGACCCTGCTGGCCCTCTACCGCAGCCGGGGCGAACTGCTCGAGCCCCTCTGCTCCCGGCGCTACAGCTCGGAGGAGTGGTCTGATCTGGCACCGATGGTGCAGGCCTTCCTGGCCGAAGCGCGGCAGACGGGTGCACCGGATGCGGCTCCAGCGGCCGCCTGCTTCGCCGTCGCCGGACCGGTGCAGCAGGGCGCCGCGCGGCTCACCAATCTCCCCTGGCAGCTGCGGGCGAAGGAGCTGAGCGGCACCACGGGCATCGCTGCGGTGGAACTGGTGAACGACTTCGCCGTGCTGATCTACGGGCTGCACCATCTCGGGGCAGCCCAGCAGGCCACGATCCGCCCCGGCAGCGCCTGCGGGGATGAGCCTCTGCTGGTGCTCGGCGCCGGCACAGGCCTGGGGGTCGCCTACGGCGTGCCCGGCCCGAATGGGCTGACGGCGGTGGCCAGCGAAGCCGCCCATGCCGAATTCGCCCCGCGCCATCAGGCCGAATGGGACCTCAAGCAGTGGCTGGCGGCGGATCTGGGGATCCCGCGCGTGTCTGTCGAGCGGGTGGTGAGCGGCACCGGCCTGGGGCACGTGGCCCGCTGGCTGCTCAGCCAGCGTCACCCCGATGGCGACCACCCGCTGCAGCAGGTGAGCGGCGACCTCCCGGCGGCGGTGGCGAACGCGGCAGCGCTGGGGGACCCCCTGGCCCGGGACGCCCTGGATCTCTGGCTGGGCGCCTACGGCAGCGTCGCCGGCGATCTGGCTCTCACGGGACTGTGCCGCGGCGGCATTTGGCTGGCCGGCGGCACGGCGGGCAAGCTGCTGATGGAATTGCGCAGTCCGGTGTTCCGCCGGGCGTTCCTGGACAAGGGGCGGCTGGCGGCGGTGCTGGAACCCATGCCGATCACCGCCGTGACCGATCCGGCCGTCGGCGAGTTCAGCGCCGCCTGCCGGGCCCGGATGCTGCTGGGCGCAGTGAGCTGAGACGGCGAGCTGAGACACTGGCCCCAGCAGAGCCTTCGCCATGGTGCGCCCCCGGGTCGGCCAAGGGGTCATCGTTCACGTTCCCGCCACCACGGCCAATCTCGGGCCGGGGTTCGACTGCCTCGGCGCTGCGCTGGATCTGGACAACGTCTTCGAACTGCGCTGCGTGGAGGGAGACAGCCAGCGCTTCGACCTGATCATCGAAGGGCGGGAAGGGGCCCACCTGCGCGGCGGACCCGACAACCTCATGTACCGCTCAGCCCAGAAGGTGTGGAAGGAAGCCGGGGAGGAGCCGGTGGGGCTGGAGGCGCGGGTGCGGCTGGCGGTGCCGCCGGCCCGGGGACTGGGCAGCAGCGCCACGGCGATCGTGGCCGGGCTGATGGGAGCCAATGCGCTGGTGGGTGAGCCCCTGAGCAAGGAGAAGCTGCTGGAGCTGGCCATCGACATCGAGGGGCATCCCGACAACGTCGTGCCCTCGCTGGTGGGAGGCCTGTGCATGACCGCGAAGGCGGCATCCCACCGCTGGCGGGTGGTGCGCTGCGAGTGGTCACCGGAGGTGGTGGCGGTGGTGGCCATTCCGGCGATCCGGCTCACCACCAGTGAGGCCCGGCGGGCGATGCCCAAGGCGATTCCGGTGAGCGACGCGGTGATCAATCTCGGTGCGCTCACCCTGCTGCTGCAGGGCCTGCGCACCGGCAACGGCGATCTCATCACCGACGGCATGCACGACCGCCTGCACGAGCCCTACCGCTGGGGACTGATCCCCGGTGGCCAGAAGGTGCGCGAGGCGGCCCTGCTGGCGGGGGCCTGGGGGTGCGTGATCAGCGGTGCCGGGCCGAGCCTTCTGGCCCTGTGCCGGGGCGAGGTGGCCGATGCGGTACGGCGGGAGATGCTGGTGGCCTGGCACCGGGCCGGCGTGGAGGCCCGCGGCGAGGTGCTGGGGGTGCAGCAGAGCGGCAGCCACTGGCTGCCCCTGCCGGATCTGAGCTGAACGGCGGCGGTCTGAAGGCGAGACAGAGCAGAGACCATGCTGAGCAGATCGCTGAGTAGATCTACTCAGCGCCTGGGGGGCAACTGTTAACGTCGTGCCGATTTCAACGCGTAAGGGATGGACGCCACCCTGCCCCTCTTGGTTGCGTCCACCCCCTTCCAGACGGGCACATCGCCGGTCGCGCCAGCCTTTCCCTGGCTCAGCCTGATCGTGCTGCTGCCGGCGGCGGTGGCACTGCTCATGCCCCTGCTGCCGGGCGACGGCAGCGATCCCCGCCTGCCCCGCAGCCTGGCCCTGGGAGCCCTGGGGATCGACCTGCTGCTGATGCTGGTGTGTTTCAGCCGCCATTTCGATGGTTCCCTCAGCGATCTGCAGCTGGTGGAGCGCATCAGCTGGGTGCCGGTGCTGGGGCTGGAGTGGTCGCTGGCGGCCGATGGCCTCTCCGCCCCGCTGGTGGTGCTCTCCGGAAGCTGGAAGGTGAACCGCAAGACCAGGCTCTACTTCGCCCTGATGCTGGTGCAGGCCTCGGCCCAGGGCCTGGTGTTCCTCTCCCAGGACTTCCTGCTGTTCTTCCTGGCCTGGGAACTGGAACTGGTGCCGGTGTACCTGCTGATCGCCATCTGGGGCGGCAAGCAGCGGCAGTACGCGGCCACCAAGTTCATCCTCTACACCGCCACCGCCTCCCTGCTGATCCTGGTGAGCGGCCTGGCCCTGGCCTTCAACGGCCCCTTCACCTTCAACCTCTCCGAGCTGGCTTCACGCAGTGCCGGCGGCACCTTCGGCCTGCTCTGCTATCTGGGCTTCCTGGTGGGCTTCGGCGTGAAACTGCCGATGTTCCCCCTGCACACCTGGCTGCCCGACGCCCACGGCGAGGCCAACGCGCCGGTGTCGATGCTGCTGGCGGGGGTGCTGCTGAAGATGGGCGGCTACGCCCTGATGCGCTTCAACGTGCAGATGCTGCCGGAGGCCCATCTGATCCTGGCCCCGGCCCTGATCGTGCTGGGCATCGTCAACATCATCTACGGGGCTCTCAACGCCTTCGCCCAGGACAACGTGAAGCGGCGCATCGCCTGCAGCTCGGTGAGCCACATGGGCTTCGTGCTGGTGGGCATCGGCGCCATCGACGCCCTGGGCATGAGCGGGGCGATGCTGCAGATGATCAGCCACGGCCTGATCGCCGCGGCGATGTTCTTCGTCACCGGCGTGTTCTACGAGCGCACCGAGACCCTCTCGATCCCCAACATGGGCGGGCTGGCCAAGGCCCTGCCGATCACCTTCGCCTTCTTCCTGGCCAGCTGCCTGGCTTCCCTGGCGCTGCCCGGGATGAGCGGCTTCGTGAGCGAGATCACGGTGTTCCTGGGCGTGACCGCCAACGACGGCTTCACCACCGGCTTCCGGGTGATCACCATCGTGCTGGCCGCCATCGGCCTGGTGCTCACCCCCGTCTACCTGCTCAGCCTCTGCCGCCGGGTGTTCTTCGGCCCCCGCATCCCCGCCCTGGCGGTGGTGGGCGACATGTCCCCCAGGGAACTGGTGATCGGCCTCACCCTGCTGGTGCCCACCCTGGTGATCGGCTTCTGGCCGCGGGTGGCGATCGACTTCTACGAGGCCAGCACCAACGCCCTCTCCACCCAGCTCACCGGCGGCGTGGCGATCGCCCTGGGACGGTTCACCGCCCTGGGCTGAACAGCGGCCCCGCGGGTCGATGGTCTGGAATGGCGGCAGCGACCCCATGGCCATGGCCAACACGTCAGCCCCGGCTCAGCCTCCCCTGCTGGTGGGCAGCGGCCTGCCCAGCTTCGAGGAGATCACCCCGCAGCAGGTGGACACGGCGATTCCGGCACTGCTGAGGGATCTGAACGGGGAACTGGAGAGCCTCGAGAGCCGGCTGGAGCAGCGCCTGGGCTGCGCAGATGGGCATGGCCGCGAGCCCGAGCCCCCCATCGGCTGGGAGGAGCTGATGGATCCGCTGCGCCACCTCGAGGAGCGGCTGCGCTGGAGCTGGGGGGTGGTGAGCCATCTGCACGGGGTGTGCAACAGCCCCGAGCTGCGGGAGGCCTATCAGAACCAGCAGGGAGCGGTGGTGGCCTTCGGCAGCCGCGCCGGGCAGAGCAAGTCGATCTACCGGGCCCTGGAGCAGCTGGAGAGCCAGGACCTCGACCCCACCCAGCGCCGCATCGTGGCCTCCGAGCTGCGCCACATGCGCCTGCGCGGGGTGGGGCTGGAGGGGGCCGAGCAGGAGGCCTTCAACGCCGCCACCGCCGAGCTGGCCCAGCTGGCCAGTGATTTCGGCAACCACGTGCTCGATGCCACCAACGGCTGGAGCCTGACGCTCACCGGCGAGGAGGACCTGGCCGGCCTCCCCGAGAGCCTGCGCCAGCTGCTGGCCCAGGCGGCCCGGGATGCCGGCGAGGAGGGATGGCGCATGGGGCTGGACATGCCCCGGGTGGTGCCGTTCCTGAAGTACAGCCGGCGGCGGGATCTGCGCGAGACCGTCTACCGCGCCCAGGTGGCCCGCGCCTCCAGCGGCGACCTCGACAACAGGCCCCTGATCGAACGCATCCTCAGCCTGCG
>JALOOQ010000211.1 GCA_025454305.1 Cyanobium sp. Prado107 | reverse complement strand
CGGGGAGTGGATCGCGCTGTTGCCGGGGTCCAAGCGCGCCAAGCTGCTGGTCGGAGTGCCGTTTCTGCTGGAAACCGCCGACCGGCAGGCGGTTCTGCGTCCGGGCTGCCGGTTCCTGCTGCCGCTGGCTCCCACGGCCAGCCTCGAGGATCTTCTGCAGTGCGCCGGGGCCGGAAATCCGATCGCCCGCCACTACGGTTCGGGGGTGCCCAGGGCCGAGTCCTCGACGCTGCTGGCGTCCGATGGCCTGGCCCTGATCACGCCCGCCGGCACCCGCATCGAGCTCGCCGCCCGTGGTGCGGCCCATGGTCTGCTCAGCCAGTGCGCTCTCGCCCTCACCACCGTGGGAGCCAACACCGCCGAACTGGCGGCGCTGGGAGTGCCGATGGTGGTGCTGGTCCCCACCCAGCATCCGGAGGTGATGCGGGCCTGGGATGGCCTGGCGGGATGGCTGGCCCGGTTGCCTGGGCTGGGGCGCCTGCTCGGTCGGGCCCTCACTGCCTGGCGGCTGCGCCAGCGGCGCCTGCTGGCGCTCCCCAACATCGGCGCCGGACGGATGGTGGTGCCGGAGCGGGTGGGACCGATCACGCCGCGCCAGATCGCCGCGGAAGCCGCCGCCTGGCTGGAGGCGCCCGCCCGGCTGGAGGCCGTGCGCCAGGACCTGCGCCGGCTGCGGGGCGAGGGCGGGGCGGTGGCGGCCCTGGCGGGACTGGTGCGCGAACTGCTGCCGCAGGCCGGCGCCCATTCCTAGGGTCTGGGGCGCAGAGCATTCAGCCGACCATGTCCGACCCCACGCCCACCCCGGCATCGGCCTGCGGTGTGGACAGCGGCCTCAGCCGCGACGCCCGCGAGGAGGTGTGGCGCCAGAAGCTCACCCCCGAGCAGTTCCGGATCACCCGCCAGGGCGGCACCGAGCGCGCCTTCACCGGCCAGTACTGGAACCACAAGGGCACCGGCACCTACCACTGCGTGTGCTGCGGTGCGCCGCTGTTCAGCAGCGCCGCCAAGTTCGATTCCGGCACCGGCTGGCCCAGCTTCTGGGATGGGGTGGACGCCGGCGCGATCACCACCCATGTGGACACCAGCCATGGCATGGTGCGCACCGAGATCCGCTGCGCGAACTGCGAGGCCCATCTGGGGCACGTGTTCGCTGACGGCCCGGCTCCCACCGGCCAGCGCTACTGCGTGAATTCCGCTTCGCTGGAGTTCAGGGGCGGCTGAGCCTCACCAGCTGGTCCTCACCAGGGGTCGCCGAGATCGTCCGCCTCCACATCCAGCGGTTCCCGGTCCACCGGCGCCGGGGGGCGGCGGCGCGGGAGTGGCGGCTCCCGGTCGGCCGCCTCGGGCTCCAGATCCAGGGTCCGGGCGGAGCGGGGGCGAAACCGCTCCGGCTCGCCCCGCTCCGGTGTCGCCTGGGACCGGCCGAACTCCCGATCGCGGCGGATCTCCTCCTCCTCGTCATCGAGCTCGTCATCGAGATAGCGGCGCTGGCGCAGGGGCTCTCGCTCCCGACGCTCCTCCACCTCCACGTAGTCGTAGCGCTCCTCGGGCTCGAAGGACCGGGCGCTGGCGGGCTGGATGCGCCGCTGCTCCTGCACGGCAGGGAGTCCCGGCGCCAGCTGGTTCTCCACCGGCACCATGCCGCCGCGGTAGCGCTGCCGTTCCTCCTGCTCCCAGCTGGGCCCGCCGATTCCCAGTTTCTCCAGCAGGCCGCTGCCGAGCTGCTTGAGCTTCTCCTCGGCTCCCTCGTAGACGATGATCCGGTCGCTGCCGCTGCTGACGATCTCCTCCACCGGCAGTTCCCAGGTGCTCAGCACCCCCTCGCCCAGCAGCGGCACGCCCAGGGCGGCCAGCACCAGGGTGGTGAGCTCGCCGGTCTCGATGTCGAAGCTGAAGCCGAGCACCTTGCCGAGCTGCTCGCCCGCTTCCGTGACCACCTGGCAGTTGATCACCTTGCTGTAGCGCTCCGGGTTGAAGCCCTCCGCCAGCGAATCGGCGGAGTCCACCAGAATCACATCGCCCACCTGGCGGATGCGGTCGAGCGGCATCCAGCGCGGCAGACCCGGCAGGAAGCGAGTGAGGGGGTTGTCGCGCAGGCCCAGGGCCACCACCTCGCGGCGGTCGATGTCCACCACCACCTCGCCCACCACGCCCAGGCGCCGGCCGGTGTCGCGGGTGATCACCTGGGTGCCCATCAGCTCCGATCGCAGCCAGAGCCGATCGCCGGGGGGGTCGGCCATGGGATCGCTGGTCTGGGCGAGGCGATCGCCTCCGGGCGGTGTCGTGGTCATCGCCGCATTCTCCACCAGCGCATGGGGTTATGCCGCCGGTGGTAAACCCACCACCTGGGTATGGGCGCCGCGCGCCTGGGTGACGCCGATGGTGCGGGTGGCGGCAGCGATCATCGGCCGCCGGTGGCTCACCACCATGAACTGGGCCTCATGGGCCTGGCGGGCGATCAGGCCGGCGAGGCGTTCCACGTTCACCCCGTCGAGGAAGCTGTCCACCTCGTCGAAGGCATAGAAGGGCGAGGGCCGGAAGCGCTGCAGGGCGAACAGGAAACTGAGCGCCGTGAGCGACTTCTCGCCGCCGCTCATGGCGTTGAGCCGCCGCACCGCCTTGCCCTTGGGATGGGCCACCAGGGTCAGGCCCCCCTCCAGGGGCGCTTCTGGATTCTCCAGCTGCAGGTAGCCCTCACCGTCGGAGAGCTCCGCGAAGATCGTGCGGAAGTGGCCATCCACCGCCGTGAAGGCCTCCAGGAAGGCTTCCTGGCGCAGGGTGGCCACCGTCTCGATGCGGAGTAGGAGCTCTTCCCGCTCCTGGCTCAGCACCGTCAGCCGCTGCTCCAGCTCGGCCAGGCGCGCTTCCAGCTGCTCGAGCTCTTCGAGGGCCAGCATGTTCACCGGCTCGAGGGCTTCCATGCGTGCCTGGAGGCTGCGCAGCCCGGCCTGGAGAGCCTCCAGGCCCTCCTGGCGCACCTCCTCGGGCAGCTCCGGCAGGGGATCGGGCAGCTCCCGCTGCAGCTGCTCCAGCCGCTGCTCCTCGCTGCGACGCTGTTCCCCCAGCGCCTGCAGCTCCTCGCCCAGTCGCTGCAGCTCCCACTCCTTCTGCTGCAGGTGCTGGCGCTGGGTGGCCACGCCCGCCTCGGCCGCATCCCGTTCCCGCCGCCGCTCGCCGAAACGGGTCTGCAGCTCGCTCTGGCGCGCTTCCAGGGTGCGGCGCTGATCCTGTTCGGCCTCGTGGCGGGCCTTCCACTGGTTGCGT
>JALOOQ010000210.1 GCA_025454305.1 Cyanobium sp. Prado107 | reverse complement strand
CCAGCAGCACCTTCTTCCTGCGGGTGAGCGGCGACTCGATGCGCGACGCCGGCATCCTCGACGGCGACCTGCTGGTGGTGGACCGGGCCGTCGAGGCGAGGGCGGGACGGGTGGTGGTGGCCGTGATCGAGGGGGCCTTCACCCTCAAGCACCTGCGCCGCCACCGCGGCCGCTGGCGGCTGGAGGCCGCCCACCCCGACTACCCGCCCCTGGATCTCGAGGAGCGTGACGACGCCCGCATCTGGGGCGTGGCGATCCACGCCATCCACAGCCTCTGAGCACTCCCATGAGCCGCGGTCCCCTGCCCACCAGGCGCCAGGCCACCGTGCTGATCGACGGCAACAACTTCTACGCCTCCTGCGAGGCGGTGCTGGATCCGGCCGTGATCGGCCGGCCCCTGGTGGTGCTCTCCAACAACGACGGCTGCATCGTGTCGCGCAGCGCCGAGGCGCGTGCCCTGGGCATCCGCATGGGCCAGCCCTGGTTTCAGGTGAAGCGGGAGCTGGAGCGGCTGGGGGTGATCGTGCGCAGCTCCAACTACGCCCTCTACGCCGACATGAGCCAGCGGCTGATGGCCACGCTGGAAACCTGGCTGGAAGCGCTGGAGATCTATTCGATCGACGAAGCCTTCGGCGTGCTGCATCGGCCCGCCGGCGGTGACCTGAGCGACTGGGGCCAGCGGCTGCGCCGCGACGTGCAGCGCCGGCTGGGGCGGGCATCGCCGCCACCAAGGTGCAGGCCAAGCTGGCGAACCGGCTGGCAAAGGCCGGGACCCAGCGGCCGGCCGGCGTCAGCGCCGCGGCGGGGCAGGGGGTGTTCGACCTGGGGGCGGCGGCCGATCCCGACCCCTGGCTGGAGGCGGTGCCCATCGAGGAGGTGTGGGGCATCGGCCGCCGGCTGGCACGCTGGTGCCGCCTGCGCGGCATCGCCACCGCCCGGGACCTGCGCGACATGCCGACCGGCGAACTGCGCCGCCGCTGCGGCGTGGTGGGGGTGCGGCTCCAGCAGGAACTGCGCGGGATCGCCTGCCTGCCGCTGGAGCTGCTGCCGGCCGCCAAGCGTGAGACCTGTGTGAGCCGCAGCTTTTCGCGGCCGATCGACAACCTGTCCCATCTGCGTGAGGCGATCGCCACCTACACCTGCCGGGCCGCTGAAAAGCTGCGACGCCAGCACCAGCGGGCCGGCGTTCTCACCGTGTTCGTGCGCAGCAGCCCGTTCAACGGCACCAGCTTCTACGCCAACGCCGCCACCGTGACCCTGCCGCTGGCCAGCCACGACAGCGCCGTGCTGCTGGCGGCGGCCCTGCCCCTGGCCGAGCGCCTGTTCAACCCCCGCAAGCCCCTGCAGAAGGCCGGCGTGCTGCTGCAGCAGCTGCAGCCGGAAGACCTGCTGCAGCACCACCTGCTGGTGCCCCAGACGGCGGAGCAGCAGCGGCGGCGCCAGGCGCTGATGGCGGTGGTGGATGGCCTCAACCGCCGCTACGGCAGCGGCACGGTGCAATGGGCCGCCTGCGGGCTGCACAGGCCCTGGGCGATGCGGCGTGGCCAGCTGTCACGGGCCGCCACCACCCGCCTCACCGACCTGCCCCTGGTGCACGCCGGCTGAAGCCAGGGCGGCCTCGATCATCGCCGCCGTCACCGGGATCGTCTCCAGCTCATCGGCGTTGTCGAGGAAGGCCTCGAAGGAGGCATAGCGGTGAATGCAGGGATCGGCTCCGGGCTCGGCGCAGGCGTCGGGCCAGCTCGGCGGCAGGGGCCGCAGCTGCCCGTAGGCCTGCAGCGCTTCCTCCAGGTCGCCCCCGTCGCCGATGGCCTCACCGTGCCAGAGCACCTCGAAGAAGGCCATCTGCCGCACTGCCGGAGAACAGGAAAACCCTAGGCAGAACCCGCTACACCGCCAGAAGCGACAGGGTCGCCCGCAGGAGGATCGGCCTGCACGGATGGCACAGCCAGCACCTCCGCCAGTCCGGCCCGGCGGTGGGTGTCGAGCTGGTCGAGGTAACGCCGCTCGCTGTAGTACAGCTCCTGGAAGCGCAGGGCATCGGCGTTGAGGTGGGCGAACAGGGCCTCGATGCGCTGCTCCATGTCCGTGGAGGGGGAGCCTGCTGGAGCCGGATCCGGCTCCAGCAGGCGGGCGATGCAGCGCTCCAGGGTCTCCAGGCGCTGGCTGCTCCAGGCATCGAGCAGGTGCCGGCAGCGGCGCAGGCTGCGCTGCCGTTCCAGGGTGGCGGTGGCTCCGCGCAGCTGCAGCAGGGGCTGGTCCAGGGCCAGACGCTGCAGCTCACTGGGTTCCAGCAGAGGGGTGAGCCGGCCCAGCAGCTCGCTCTCCTCCACCACCAGCTGATCGGCCAGCAGGCGGGGCAGATCCAGATCCGCCAGGTCGTGGCCGGGGTCGGCGCCGCGGTTGATGGCCTCCAGGCGGCCGGCGCCCAGGTTGTCCTCCTCCAGGGCGGAGATGGCGGCCCAGAGCTGGCGGTGGTGGCGGAGGGCGAAATCATCGAGCTCCCGCCGGCGCAGCTCGGCGCGGATGGCGCCCCGCTGGGCCGGGCAGTGCAGGTAGAGGCGCAGCAGCTCCGCCTCGGCCCGCTCCCGCAGCCCCGCCTCGCCCGGCTGCTCCCACTTCTGGGAACGGCCGTGCCAGCGCTGGCCCTTCACCTGCTGGCGCAGGTCGTCCTCGAGCTGCAGGGCCAGCCGCGCCTGACCGCCAGAGAGGCGCTCGGCCACCTGCTGCAGGTAGTGGCTGCGCACGGCGCTCTGGGGCAGCTTGCCGAGCAGCGCCACCAGGGCGGTGACAGCCTGCTGGAACTGATCGGCCCGGGCCAGATCACGGCCGTCCAGCACCTGCTCGATCTGCCAGTCGAGCCAGAGCGGAGCCTGGTCGAGCAGGGCGCGGTAGTCGCCGGCGCCGTGCTCCCGCAGGTACTCGTCGGGGTCCTTGCCGGCGGGCAGGTGCAGCACGCGCAGCTCCAGCTGGCCCTGCAGGGCCAGCTGCTCCACCTCGCCGATGGCGCGCTGGGCGGCGCGCACGCCGGCACCGTCGCTGTCGAAGTTGAGGATCAGCCGCCTGCTGTCGCAACAGCGGCAGAGCTGGGTGATCTGCTGGCTGCTGAGGGCCGTGCCGAGGGCCGCCACGGCGTTGGTGATGCCGGCGGTATGGAGAGCGATCACATCGAAGTAGCCCTCCACCACCACGGCGCGGTCATCGCGGCGGATGGCACTGGCCGCGCGGTCGAGGCCGAACAGGTGCTGGCCCTTCTCGAACAGCTCCGTCTCCGGCGAGTTGAGGTATTTGGGCTCGGAGCCGTCGAGGCTGCGGCCACCGAAGCCCACCACCCGGCCCTGACGGTCCTTGATCGGCACCATCACCCGGCCGCGGAAGCGGTCGTAGAAGCCCTCCCCACCCTTGCGTGGCACCGCCAGGCCGGCTGCCTCCAGCAGCTCCGGCTCCAGGCCGTGGGCCTGGCCCAGATGCTGCAGCAGGCCATCCCAGCGGTCGGGGGCAAAGCCGAGCTCGAAGGCCTCGAGGGTGCCCTCGCTGAGACGGCGGCTGTCGCGCAGGTAGGCCAGGGCCGCCTGGCCCTCGGGAGCCCGCAGCTGGCTGCGGAACCAGCCCGCGGCCAGGGTGAGCACCCGGTGCAGCCGCTCGCGGCGGGAGAGCTGGCGCCGCAGCCGCTCCTGCTGGGGCCCGTCCAGCGTCTCCACCGGCAGCTGGTACTTGCGCGCCAGCTCCAGCACCACGTCGCTGAAGCTCTGGCGCTGCAGTTCCATCAGGAACTTGATGGCGTTGCCGCCGGCACCGCAGGAGAAGCAGTAATAGAACTGCTTGGCCGGCGACACCGTCATCGACGGCGACTTGTCGTCGTGGAAGGGGCAGATCCCCACGAACTCCCGGCCCTTCTTCTTGAGCACCACGTGCTCGCCCACCACGTCGACGATGTCGGCCCGTTCCTTGACGGCCTCGATCGTGCGGGGATGGAGGCGGGGCAGGCTCAAGACGGGACGGA
>JALOOQ010000074.1 GCA_025454305.1 Cyanobium sp. Prado107 | reverse complement strand
GTGGCCGTGCGGCTGGTGATCGCCCCCCGCGCCCGGCAGCTGCCGCCGCCCGATCCGGAGCAGCCCCTGGAGCCACCACCTCCACCCCCGCCCCCGCCGCCCCAGGGGGAGCAACCCCCCGAGGAGCCGGAACCGCCGGAGAACGAGCAGGAGCCCGACGAACCCGACGACGACAACGAGCCCGACGACCAGGACGAGACCCCCGAGGACCAGCCCCCGCCCCAGGTGCCGGAGGAGTTTCTCCTCGATCCGGAGGCCGTTGCGATCGACCCCGACCTGCTGCTGTTCGGAGCCGCCAAGGCCCGCAGCGGCGGCAGCGGCAGCCGGGCAGTGGTGTTCAGCGATTCCCGCGGCCGCTACGTGAAACCGATGCTGCCCCGCGGCCCGGTGAAGCGCATCGCCGTGGATGCCACCCTGCGCGCGGCGGCGCCCTATCAGAAATCCCGCCGCGAACGCGAACCGCACCGCAGGGTGGTGGTTGAGGACGGCGACCTGCGCGCCAAGCAGCTGCAGCGCAAGGCCGGCGCCCTGGTGATCTTCCTGGTGGACGCCAGTGGCTCGATGGCGCTCAACCGCATGCAGAGCGCCAAGGGCGCGGTGATCCGCCTGCTCACCGAGGCCTATGAGAACCGCGACGAGGTGGCCCTGATCCCCTTCCGCGGCGAGCAGGCCGAGGTGCTGCTGCCTCCCACCCGCTCGATCACCGCCGCGCGCCGGCGCCTGGAATCGATGCCCTGCGGCGGCGGCTCGCCTCTGGCCCACGGTCTCTCCCAGGCGGCCCGGGTGGGGGCCAACGCCCTGGCCACCGGCGATCTGGGCCAGGTGGTGGTGGTGGCGATCACCGACGGCCGCGGCAACGTGCCGCTGGGCCGCTCCCTGGGTCAGCCCGAGCTGGAGGGGGAGGAGCCGGTGGATCTAAAGGAAGAGGTGAAGCAGGTGGCCAGCCGCTATCGGGCCCTGGGCATCAAGCTGCTGGTGATCGACACCGAGCGCAAGTTCATCGGTAGCGGCATGGGCAAGGACCTGGCCGAGGCGGCCGGCGGCAAGTATGTGCAGCTGCCCAAGGCCAGCGATCAGGCGATTGCGGCCATCGCCATGGAGGCGATCAGCGGGGTCTGACCGGGGTGCCGGTGGTGCCGGTCGCCGAGGAGCCGCCCCTTCCTCCTCCTCTCCTGGCGGCTCCTTTGTCGCCGTTGCCCGGCTCGCCGGGGGATCCGGCGCCGGGAGCCGCCGGTTTGCCGTTCGCTTCGGGGTCTGCCGAATCTTTGGCCCGCTCACGAGCGGCGCCGGTCTGGGCGGGATAGAGCTCTTCGAAGAACTGGCCCAGACCCACGGCCAGGCTGCGGAGTCCATTTATGAAGTTCGGATCGGCGGTGAGCTGCTGCACATCACCGCCCACTGCCCGCCACTGGGCCGTGAGCCGCTCGGCGTTCGCCACCGTCTGCTGCAGGTCCGCCACCATCCGGGGATCGTCGAGCCGGGCCATCAGTTCGCGCAGCTGGGCGGAGCTGGCGTTGAGGTTGGCGATCGTGGGCTGTGCGTCCTGCACGGAACCCTCCAGGCTGTTCACCAGCGACTCGCCCTGGCGCAGCAGGGCGGTGCCGTCCTTCACCATGCCGCGCCCATCCACCAGGAAGGCATCGGCCTGCTTCGCGGTGGCCTGCACACTGGTGGCCACCCCCGCCACCTTGCTCATCAGCTGCTGCTCATCGGCCTGGCTGAGCAGGTCGTACAGCATCGTGGTGACACTGGCCAGGCTGGCGCCCTGGCTGCCGCTGATGGTGGCCCCGTCGCAGAGCATGCGCGCGCGATCGCAGGCGCGCGAGCGGGGATTGGGAGCGTCGGCGGGCAACGGCTCACCCCGGCTCACCAGGGCCACCTGGGCCTCCCCTCCCAGCAGCGAAACCTGACCGATCTCCGCCACCGTGGGCTGGGCCAGCCGGATCGACGGGTTGGTGATCTCCAGCTGGGCGACGACTGCGTCCGGGGCGATCTGCACCGCGCGCACACTGCCCACCACCACGCCGCGGAACACCACCGGCGAGCGCACCGCCAGGCCGCTGGCCTCGCTGAACCTGGCTTCCACCGTCCAGAACTGCCGCGTGAGCGACAGGCCCCGCAGCCAGAGACTCAGGCCGACGGCGCTGGTGATGGCCGCCAGCAGCGAGAAGCCCACGATCGCCTCACGCACGGAGCGCCGCATCGATCAGGTCTCCGCAGGCTGGATGGGCCCCTGGAGGCTACCGCTGCGGAACTGCACCACATAGGGATTGTCCGTGCGCCGGTAGCTTTCCAGGTTGCCCTGCCAGCGGAAGCGGCCGCCGTAGAGCAGCACCACCCGCTCGGCGGTGCGTTCGATGGTGCTGTGCACATGGCTCACCACCACGGAGCTGGCCCCGGCCAGGTCCGTGGTGCGCACGATCAGGTCCTCGATGCGGGTGCAGGCCACCGGATCGAGTCCCGCGGTGGGCTCGTCGAACAGCAGCAGGGGCATGCGGTCCGGCGGCTGGCTGGGGTCCTGGATCAGGGCGCGGGCGAAGCTCACGCGCTTCTGCATGCCGCCGCTGAGTTCACCGGGCATCAGATCCTCGATGCCGCCCAGGCCCACGGCCTCCAGCGCCCGGCGCACCTGTTCACGGATCTCCGCCGTGCTGAGCCGGCTGAAGCGGTGGAGCAGGAAGCCCACGTTCTGCTCCACCGTCAGGGAGCCCAGCAGGGCAGGGTTCTGGAACACCAGCCGCACATCCGGAGGGTGGTGCTGATCGAGACGCAGGTAGCGCTGTTCTTCTCCGTGCAGCATCACTGCCCCCTGACTGGGCATCAGCAGGCCGGCCAGCAGGCGCAGGATCGTCGACTTGCCCGATCCCGACGGACCCACCACCACCAGCTGCTCGCCCTGCTCCAGGCTGAGGTTCACCGCGTCGAGCACGCGGTTGTCCCCCCACTGCATCGTCACGTCACGGAGCTCGGCCAGGGGAGTGGACGGCTGGTCCAGGGTGGTGACCCGAGGCGATCCCATCCTGCCAGGACTGGCCGTGCCCAGGCCGGGACTCCCCCTAGAGTTCCCGCACCAAGGCCTGTTCCCGCCTCCCCGCTTCCGGCCAACCCGCCTCCGGCCAACCCTTGTCTTCATCCGCCTCGCCTTCACCACCGCGCCGGCTGAGACGATCCAGATCCCGGCCGAGCTGGGTGGGCCGCGGCGACCGGCGTCAGCGTGATCTGGTGAGCCGCTCCCGCCGGGCGGTGCGCTGGCTCCAGCCCGGCCTGGTGGTGAAACGCTGGATCCTCACCTCGGGCCTGGGTCTGCTGATCGCCCTGCTGGGGGCCGCCGTGTGGGCCGATCTGCAGCCGATCTACTGGACTCTGGCCGGCATCCAGTGGCTGTTGCAGAGCATCACCCGGGTGCTGCCCCGGGAGATCACGGGTCCCCTGGTGCTGGCGATCGGCGCCGGCCTGATCTGGCTGGGCCAGAGCCGCAGCTTCGGCACGATCCAGAAGGCCCTGGCTCCCGATCGCGACACCCTGCTGGTGGATGCACTGGCGGCCCAGGGCCGGCTCAACCGCGGCCCGAGCATCGTGGCGATCGGCGGCGGCACGGGCCTCTCCACCCTGCTCAGCGGCCTCAAGCGCTACAGCTCCAACCTCACCGCCATCGTCACCGTGGCGGATGACGGCGGCAGCAGCGGTGTGCTGCGCCGCGAGCTGGGGGTGCAGCCCCCCGGCGACATCCGCAACTGCCTCGCCGCCCTGGCCCGTGAGGAGCCGCTGCTCACCCGACTGTTCCAGTACCGATTCCCGGCCGGCACCGGGCTGGAGGGACACAGCTTCGGCAACCTCTTCCTCACGGCCCTCACCGCGATCACCGGCAGCCTCGAGGCCGCCATCACCGCCAGCAGCCGCGTTCTGGCCGTGCAGGGCCAGGTGGTGCCGGCCACCAACGCCGATGTGCGTCTCTGGGCCGAACTCGAGAACGGCGAGCGGATCGAAGGCGAATCGCGGATCGGCCACGCTCCCAGTCCGATCGTGCGCCTGGGTTGCCTGCCGGAGCGGCCCCCGGCCCTGCCGCGCGCGATCGAGGCGATCGCCCACGCCGACCTGATCGTGCTCGGACCCGGCAGTCTCTACACCTCCCTGCTGCCCAACCTGCTGGTGCCGGAACTGGTGGAGGCCATCGCCCGCAGCAAGGCCCCGCGGCTCTACATCTGCAATCTGATGACCCAGCCGGGGGAAACCGACGGCCTGGATGTGGAAGGGCACCTGTGGGCCATCGAGGCCCAGCTGGCCAGTCTTGGGGTGGAGAAGCGGCTGTTCACCGCCGTGCTGGCTCAGGAAGCCCTGCCCGAAACGGAACTGCTGGTGCATTACCGCCGCAAGGGGGCCGAGCCGGTCACCTGCGATTCCCGTCGTCTGCGCCGTCAGGGGTATGCGGTGATGGAAGCCCCGCTTCACGGTGGTCGCCCCACCGCCACGCTGCGTCACGACCCGCGCAGCCTGGCGCTGGCGGTGATGCGCTTCTACCGCAACACGAAGAGTCGCCACGCGCCGCCCTGGTCAGGTTCCGCGGCGGCGGCAGGGAACAACGATCAGCAAGCCGATCAGTAGGCGTCCTGCATCTCGTAGAAGTCGGGCTGCACGTAGTCCTTGCGCAGCGGCCAGCCTTTCCAGTCCTCCGGCATCAGCAGCCGCTTGGGATGGGGATGGCCCTCGAAACGGATCCCGAACATGTCGAAGGTCTCGCGCTCCTGCCAGTCGGCACCACGGAAGAGGCCGTAGAGGGTGGGGATGGTGAGGTCGCCGTCGCGATCGAGGAACACCTTGAGACGCACCTCCTGGAGCTTCACCTCGGCGTCGAGGTGCTTCACGCCCACGCTCGCATCGGCCAGGGTCCCGAGCTTCACCAGGTGGTAGAAGCTCACCAGCCGGCCGCCGGGCCCTTCGTCGTAGCCGCCCTGGCACTGCAGGTAGTCGAAACCGTCGGCTTTGAGGGCGGTGGCCAGCAGGGGCAGGAAAGCCGGCTCGACCCCGATCACTTCCACCCCCAGGTGGTCGGGGGGCAGCAACTGATGCTCGAACCCCTGGCTGCTCAGCCAGCGGCTCACCGGACCGGCCACGGCTGCGTCCTGGGTGGCGGGCTTCGACCCGACTGCCGGAACGGGGGTGGTGTCTTCAGGCATGGGATCAGGCCGTAGGGTTGGCGTCGGCGGCGGCGGCTGTGTCGAGCGCAGCCTGGGTCTCAGCTTCCAGGGCGCCGAGGGGCAGGCCGGCGGCGGCGGCCAGGGCGGCCTGCTGGGTTTCGGCGCGCAGGTAGCGGCCGTCCACGATCGGCTCAGTGGGCATCAGCTGATGGGGGATCGTGCAGTAGCGGTGCGTGGGCAACAGGTTGCCGCGCTCGGCCAGGGCCTCGTTGCCCACCTTCTTGCGCAGCTTGATCACGGCGTCGAAGATGGCCTCGGGCCGCGGCGGGCAGCCCGGAAGGTAGAGGTCGACCGGGATCAGCTTGTCCACTCCCCGCACAGCCGTGGTGGAGTCGGCGCTGAACATGCCTCCGGTGATCGTGCAGGCCCCCATGGCGATCACGTACTTCGGTTCCGGCATCTGCTCGTACAGACGCACCAGCGCCGGAGCCATCTTCATCGTCACCGTGCCGGCCACGATGATCAGGTCGGCCTGGCGCGGGCTGGAGCGGGGCACCAGGCCGAAGCGGTCGAAGTCGAAGCGGGAGCCGATCAGGGCGGCGAACTCGATGAAGCAGCAGGCCGTGCCGTAGAGCAGCGGCCAGAGGCTGCTCAGCCGCGCCCAGTTGTGGATGTCGTCCAGGGTTGTGAGGATCACGTTCTCGGAGAGATCCGAGGTGACCGTGGGTGCCCCCACCGGACTGCAGCTGGCGGCACGCAGATCCCTGAGGGCCTGGATCGATGGAGCCTCCCCCGCTCCGGGGCTGCCCAGGGTGGCGTTGGCGGGTGGGCTTGGAGGTGTCATCGGCATCGACGCTGCGGATCGGGGTGCGGACTGCGCGACCGCGAGGAAGGAGCGGGAAGCTGCGGGAAGGCTAGGTGCGCCGAGGGCGCTCTTGGTTGCGAGGGGCGATGCCGGCGGGGGCTCGGCGCCGACGGCTCAGCTCCATTCCAGCGCGCCCTTGCGCCAGGCGTAGGCCAGTGCCACCACCAGGATGGCGATGAACACCAGGGCCTCGATGAAGGCCAGCAGCCCCAGACGGTGGAAGGCGACGGCCCAGGGGTACAGGAACACGGTCTCCACGTCGAAGATCACGAAGACCAGTGCGAACATGTAGTAGCGGATGTTGAACTGGATCCAGGCACCGCCGATCGGCTCCATGCCGGACTCATAGGTGAGCTGGCGTTCTCCGGCCCGGCTGCGCGGGGCCAGCAGCTTGTTGGCCACGATCGCCAGCACGGGCACGGCCGCTGAGATCAGCAGAAAGCCGAGAAAGGCGTCGTAGCCGGAGAGCACGAACATCGGGCGGGCCCAAGCTGCGACGCAGTCTGGCATCCACGGCGCTCACTAGAGTTTCGCTGCCGCGCCCGATTCCGGTGACCGACGAGCAGCTCTCAGGCAGCACCCCTCCCGGCGCGGCCAGCGACGACACCGCCGCCGCCGAAACAGCCCCCGACGCAGCCACCGACACCGTCGGTGCCGACACCGCCGTGGCGCTGGCCGATGACCCTGCCGGCCATCGTTTCGAGTGCCGCAGCTGCGGGTTCGTCTACGACCCCGCCGAGGGCATCCGCAAGGTGGGCATCGAGCCCGGCACGGCCTTCCTGGATCTCGATCCGGCCGGTTTCCGCTGCCCGGTGTGCCGCAGCCGCAAGAGCGCCTTCCTCGACATCGGCCCGCGCAACAAGCCCAGCGGCTTCGAGGAGAACCTCAACTACGGCCTCGGCGTGAACCGGCTCACCCCCGGTCAGAAGAATGTGCTGATCTTCGGTGGCTTCGCCCTGGCCGTGGCGTTTTTCCTGTCCCTCTATTCCCTGCGCTGATGAAGCCCGTGCGTCCCGTTCGCCTGCGGCGGCTGCTCTCGCCCCTGCTCAGCCTGGTGATGGTGATCGGCCTGGGCCTGGGGCTCGGTGGCTGCGTCACCACCGGCCTGCCGCAGGTCGAGTCGAGTCCGTGGCAGCCGGTGCCCCTGGCCACCAAGTCGAACCCCCTGGCGGTGGCCTTCTCCGACGCACACCACGGCTTCCTGGTGGGCAGCAACCGGCTGATCCTGGAAACCGACGACGCTGGAGCCAGCTGGCAGGAGCGGGCCCTCGACCTGCCCGAGGAGGAGAACTTCCGCCTGATCAGCATCGACTTCGACGGGCAGGAGGGCTGGATCGCCGGCCAGCCCGCCCTGCTGCTGCACAGCACCGACGGCGGCCAGAACTGGAGCCGCCTGTTTCTCGACACGAAGCTCCCGGGTGAGCCCTACCTGATCACGGCCCTCGGCCGCGGCCGGGCCGAACTGGCCACCAACGTGGGCGCCATCTACGACACCAGCGACGGCGGCAACAGCTGGCAGGCCCGGGTGGAGGATGCCGCCGGAGCCGTGCGGGAGCTGCGCCGCAGTCCGGAGGGCCGCTACGTGAGCGTCAGCAGCCTGGGCAACTTCTTCTCCACCTGGGACCCGGGCCAGGCCACCTGGCAGGTGCACCAGCGGGTGAGCAGCCAGCGGCTGCAGTCCATGGGCTTCCAGCCCGACGGCGCGCTGTGGATGGTGGCCCGCGGCGCCCAGCTGCGCTTCGCCGCCGATGCCGGCGATCCGGAGACCTGGGGCAAGGCGATCATCCCGATCACCAACGGCTACGGCTATCTCGATCTGGCCTGGGATCCCCGGGGCTCGGTCTGGACCGGTGGCGGCAGCGGCACCCTGCTGGTGAGCGACGACGGCGGCGCCAGCTGGCGCCGGGATCCGGTGGGTGCGCAGCAGCCCTCCAACTTCACCCGCATCGTCTTCACCGACGACGGCAAGGGGTTCGTGCTCGGGGAGCGCGGCTCGCTGCTGCGCTGGGTGGGCTGAGCCCCCACCCGGGCCACCCCCCCTCGCCAACTTCTGTAACCAAGGCCGCGTGCCCCTCCCGTGCCTTCAGGCCCTGCGCCTAGGATCCACTGGCTGAACGCTCGTCGCCATGGCTGCCGGCTCCACCGGAGAACGCCCGTTCTTCGAAATCATCACCAGCATCCGCTACTGGGTGATCCACGCGGTCACGCTGCCCGCGATCTTCCTGGCCGGATTCCTGTTCGTGTCTACCGGTCTGGCCTATGACGCCTTCGGCACGCCACGCCCGGATGCCTACTTCCAGGTTCAGGAAACCAAGGCCCCCGTGGTCAGTGAGCGCTACGAGGGCAGGAGCCAGCTCGACCTGCGCCTGAAATAACCGCCATGACCCAGTCCCCCGCCACCTCCACCACGCCGCGCAATTACCCGATCTTCACGGTGCGCTGGCTGTCGGTTCACGCCCTCGGCATTCCCACGGTGTTCTTCCTGGGTGCCCTGGCCGCGATGCAATTCATTCGCCGCTGATTCCCCGAAGCCGAACGCCATGGGTCTGCAACGCAATCCCAATCCCAACAATCTCCCGGTCGAGCTCAACCGCACCAGCCTCTACCTCGGGCTGCTGCTGGTGTTCGTCACCGGCGTGCTGTTCACCAGCTACTTCTTCAACTGACCTCCAGGAGCGCACCCGATGAGCGGCAAGAAATCCACCCTGCCTGACGGCCGGATCCCCGATCGCCTCCCGGACGGCCGCCCCGCCGTCGCCTGGCGCTCCCGCTGGACCGAAGGGACACTCCCCCTCTGGCTCGTGGCAACCGCCGGTGGCATGGCCGTGATCTTCGTGGTGGGTCTGTTCTTCTACGGGGCTTACTCCGGAGTGGGTTCCGCCTGAATCCGCCTCCATCGTGCGCCTCCAGCGCCCGCTGCCGGCCTTGACGGCGCAGCCGTCACCGGTTTCTGATCCCACCCCAGCAACCCCAACCCTGCGGCAACTCCTGCAGCCACTGGTCAGGGGCCGGAAATGGCTTGCCGTTTCCGGCCCCGGTTCTGTCTGTGCGCCCGGCACAGCACCCTGACCGGAACCCGTGAAGAAGCGGAATCTGCTGCAGAATCCCGCGCTCTCGTGGTTGGCGGGAGCCCTGCTCAATGCCTACGGGCAGCTGGTGCTGATCACGTCGCGCGTCCGCGTGTGGGTGGATCCCGCCGCCGAGACCCTGGTGGTCCATCGGCGCGTGCCGGTGATCTATGCCCTGTGGCACTGCCATGTGTTCTTCATGCCGCTGCTGCGCCTCCATGCCCGGAGGCCTGTGGCAGTGCTGCTCAGCAGCCATCGTGACGCCCGCATCGTGGGGGTGGCGGCGCGCATGCGCGGGGTGGATCTGGTGCCGGGATCGTCAACCCGGGGCGGCCTGACGGCCTACCGGCGGCTGCTGCGGCTGCTGCGTGGCGGCCAGTCGGTGTGCATCACCCCGGACGGCCCGCGGGGCCCCGCCCGGCAGGTGAAGCAGGGCGTGCTGCAGCTGGCCCGTCAGTCCGGTTGCGCGGTGGTGCCCGTGGGCCTGGCGCTGACGCGCTGCAGCCGTCTGCGCTCCTGGGACCGCTCCGTGCTGCCCCTGCCCTTCGGACGAGCCGTGCTGGCCCTGGGAGCGCCCCTCTACCTGTCCCGGTCCGTGGACGAGGACCGGCGTGCGGCCGAGGCCGCCGCGCTGCAGGCGGCCCTGGAGGCCACCAGCCGGGAGGCGGCCCTGCTGCTCGGCCCTGGACGCCGCTGATGTCCCCCCTGCGGCCGGCGCTGCTGCTCTACCGCCTGCTGGGCCTGCTGCTCACACCGGCATTGCTGCTGCTGCTGCTGGCGCGCCTCTGCCGCGGCCGGGAGGATCCCCGGCGCCTGGCCGAGCGGCTGGGGTTCGCCGGCTTCCCCAGGCCCGCGGGGCAGCTGGTGTGGATCCATGCCGCCAGCGTGGGGGAACTCGCCAGCCTGCGGCCCCTGCTGACGGCCCTGGCCGGGGCTGCTGCCGCGGCGCAGCGGCTGCCGCCGGCCGTGCTGGTCACCAGCGTGACCCGCAC
>JALOOQ010000073.1 GCA_025454305.1 Cyanobium sp. Prado107 | reverse complement strand
CATCCGCTCGGCGATGGTGTGCCGGAGGCGCTTGTAGGTGGGGGGGGTGTGGGGGCATGGGGGCATCCTGGCTGGGGTGTGACAGGGGGTGGCACTGGTAGGGGAAAAGCTTTGGCGTCATGTCATGCCCTTCCCCGGACCCTGCCTCACTCCAGGAAGCGTGCCTACGATGGACTCCTTGCTTAGGGGTTGGCCCTGGCGATCGCCCTTTGGGACAGCCTCGAGGACCAGGACCGGGATGGGGCGTTGTCGCTCGACCCTGCTCTCTGCGCCGAGCTCGACCGGCGCTTGGCGTCCCATCTCGAGAAACCGGACGCTGCGCTGGCTTGGGATGAGGTGCGAAGCCAGCTCGGCCTCGGCTGACCATGCGCCCGGTTCGCTTCCTGCCGGAGGCGGTGGAGGATCTGCTGGCGACCCAGCGCTGGTACGGCAGGCGAGAGCCGGAGTTGGCTCGTGAGTTCGCTGAGGTCTTCGCTGCTGCGGTGGAGCGCATCCGCCGCGATCCCCGATCCTTCCCCTTGGTTCACGGGCAGATCCGCAGGCTTGTCCTGAAGCGCTTTCCCTACGCCGTGTACTTCCGAGAGCAGGGCGATGAAATCCTGGTGATCGCCCTTCACGGCCGCCAGGATCCGAAGCTTTGGCAGCAGCGCACCTGAAGCGTCCGTTGGACAGACCCCGTTCATGGGGCTGATGTGGAAACGTTCCGACGTTGACTCGCCTGGAGACAGCTGAGTGGGGTTCCCCCATTTCTGAGCAACAGCCTGGTGCCGCGGCCGTCCCAGCGGCTCCTTACTCTTATGAGCTCCCGGTATTTCACCGAGCTGCTGGTCAGGTCGCGGTTGCGGGAGCGATGCCCGAAGCCGCAGGCTTCTGAAAAGCAGACAAGCCACCTGCTCACCCCGTTGCTCGCGGAACCCTTCCAGCCGCTGGCGGCACAGCTGCAGCAGCGCGTCGCGCCCATCGCCGTACCGGCTGATGCCGTTGCCGGTGAGCACGCGGCCCACCATCCGTTTCCCAGGATCCGCCGTGCGATGTCCTGCGCTGGGGCGCTCGTAGGTGGGGGAGGGGTGTGGGGGCATGGGGGCGATGGTGGCGGGGTGAGAGGGGGGTGGCACTGGTGGAGTGGAAGCCCCCTGGCGAAGCCTTGGCCCCCCTCACCCCCTCAGCCACCTCTGGCCGTCTGCCTACGATGAATTCACTTCGAGCGGTTGAGACTGTGCGCACGTTCTCCGCCGTGATCGAACGCTGTCCCGACACCGGGCTGCTCGTGGGCCACGTTCCTGGCTTCCCCGGCGCCCACAGCCAGGGGCAGTCCCTTGATGAACTGCAGGCCAACCTCCAGGAGGTGATCGCCATGCTGCTGGAGGACGGCGAGCCGGTCCTGGAGAGCGATTTCGTGGGCCTGCAGCAGATCGTGGTGCCTGCCTGAGCGTGGGCTCAACTCAGTGCGCCAGCGGCCGCTGCACCACCGTTCCTGCCCACAAGGGTCGAGACATTGCGCCACCGCTGCTGCGTCCGATCGCGAAAGACATCGGCATGACCGTGCAGGAATTCCTCAGCTACCGCTGAACCGGCATAGGAACCGAGCCGCGGGCGGCGTGAGGCGGCGGATGTGGTCTAGTCTCCGTATCGATCGTCTGCGGAGTGGGCCGATGCGCGCCAAGCTGTTCCGCAACGGCCGTAGCCAGGCGGTGCGTCTGCCGGCCGAATTCCGCTTCGAGGGCACGGAAGTGGAGGTGCATCGCGATCCCGAGAGTGGCGCGGTGGTGCTCACACCGGTGCGGCCTTCGACCCAGGCCTGGTTGGAGCGCAGGGATGCGCAGCTGGAAGACCCAGGCTTCCAGGCGGAGATGGCGGCGTTCTTGGAAGGGTTGCGCGACACCCGTGCTGCCGAACCGGTGGCGTTCCCCTGATGGTTTCGGCACCGGCCAGGCTGATGCTCGACACCAACGCCGTGAGCGCCTTGCTGAAAGGCCTGTCGCCACAGCTGGATGCCTGGGCCCGGGAGCAACGCTGTTGCCTGTCTTCGATCGTGGTGGCCGAGATCCGCTACGAGTTGGAGAAGCTGCCCCCAGCGTCCCGGTTGAGCGCGTTGGTGGAGGAGGCCCTGGAGATCCTGGAGATCCTGCCCTGGACCGATGGCTGCGCCAGGGTTTACGGGCGGCTGCGGGCCGATCTGGAACGGAAGGGCACACCTCTGGCGGCCATGGATCTGCTGATCGCCAGCCATGCCCTCAGCGAAGGCTGCGCCTTGGTGACGGCGGATCAGGCCTACGCCAAGGTGGCCGCACTGCAGCTGGAGGCCTGGTGAGGGCACTCATGACCCCATCCCGGCGGCCTGCTTCCACCACTGTTTCAGCTCGGAATCACAGGCAAACACCAACCCAGACCTTCACCGAGCCGCGGAGCCGGGGCATGTGGTACATCCTGGCGAGGTAAGCCGGAGGACACCTTCCCTGCAGTGCTGCCTGGCTGGGATTCAGATCAACGTGCCGATGCACGGCGCCGGGGCGATTGTTCTGAAGGGAGACTCAGCAAACCCCACGCCACTGCAGATGTCACCATCGCAGTGAGATCGGGTCGCTGAATTGCGATTCGCGACGAGCGGCAAGATCGCCTGCAGATCAATCAGCCAGCACAGCTAGAACGAACGTACAACGCCGGCGCAGGATTGAAGCCGTTCGGCCTTTCTTCACAGCCATGCTCTTCTGCACACCCACATGGACATGACGCCCCATCCTCCTCCGGCAGCCATGCTGCCGAGCCTGCCCGTGGCGGAATGGCAGGACACGTACACCACATTGCACCTGTGGACTCAGATCGTTGGCAAGATCCGGCTGGCGCTCATGCCCGCGATCAATCACTGGTGGCAGTCGACGCTGTATGTAACCCCGCGCGGGCTGACCACGGGCACCATTCCCTATAAGACGCGTACGTTTGAAATCCGGTTCGACTTTGTTGAGCATCAGCTGCGCCTTGAGGGAAGCGATGGAGCAAGCCGCAGCATCAAGCTGGCACCGCGGTCAGTCGCCGATTTCTACCGGGCGGTGATGGCGGCCCTGAACGACATCGATATAGAGGTCTCGATCTGGACCATGCCCCAGGAAATGGTCGATCCCATACGCTTCGAGCACGACGAGCTGCATGCTGCCTACGATTCGGCCTACGTGCAGCGTTTTTGGCAGATTCTGGTGCAGGCTGATCGAATCCTGACCATCTTCCGATCCAGGTTCATTGGCAAGTCGAGTCCGGTGCATTTCTTCTGGGGCAGTTTCGATCTGGCGGTCACACGATTCTCCGGTCGATCGGCACCACCGCATCCCGGTGGAATCCCTGGAATGGCCGATTGGGTCACAAGAGAGGCCTACTCCCATGAGCTGAGCAGTTGCGGCTTCTGGCCCGGTGGAGGATCTGTTGAAGAACCGGTTTTCTATGCCTACGGTTACCCTGCGCCTGAAGGATACAGCGCTTGCCCCGTGAAACCCAGCGAGTCATTCTTCAGCCCGGAGCTGCAGGAGTTCATTCTTCCCTATGAGGTGGTGAGGCAGGCTGGTGATCCAGATGCCGTTCTCCTTGCGTTTCTCCAGAGCACCTATGAAGCCGCAGCCACTCTGGCCCATTGGGATCGGATGGCTCTGGAGCGCACCCCAACGGCGTAAGGCCCGGAATCTTGAAGAAGATCGACCGGCCACCGTCATCGCCAGTCGCTGCCCGGTCAAGGATGTCCCCAAACGATGCCTGAATCGATGGCTACCAGACAGAGACGCTCCCCACAGATGCCCAAAGGCAGGCTGGAAGCATTCAGTGATGGGGTCATCGCCATCATCATCACCATCATGGTGCTGGAGCTGAAAGCACCGCATCAGCCCGATCTGGCTGCGATGCGTGCTCTGATTCCAGCTTTTCTCAGCTATGTGCTGAGCTTCGTGTATGTTGGCATCTACTGGAACAACCACCATCATCTGTTTCAGGTGGTCAAGCACGTGAACGGTTCAACCCTGTGGGCAAACCTGCATCTGTTGTTCTGGTTGTCACTCTTTCCCTTCGCCACCGCATGGATCGGTGAGAATCATTTCGCGGCGCTGCCTGTGGCCTTCTATGGCGTGGTTCTGCTGCTGGCTGCGGTCGCCTACTTCACGCTCACGCGCACGCTTGTGTTGCATCACGGAGAAGACTCCACACTGGCAACAGCCCTTGGCCGTGATCGCAAAGGAAAGCTGTCCTTGATGATCTATGCAGCGGCGGTTCCACTGGCTTTTGCCAACTCCTGGCTGGCGTGTGCTCTCTACATCCTGGTTGCAGTCATGTGGCTCGTACCCGATCGGCGGATTGAAAGGGCTCTGAGCACATGAACCCGGGCGTTCTGATGCGCCAGGCATCAGCAGAGCACGCTTCACTCCAGCCGCACGCGAAGCGCTGCGCCTATCCCGCTCCACCGAAGCTGACCGAGCGCAGTGCGGCCCAGAGGCTGCTTCCGGCTTCGGGGCGCTCCACACCGCGATTCACAAACCACATCGCACCCGCCATGGCGTTGAGCGCCAGCACCGCCAGCCACACCCTCCATCCTTCCGGCAGCTTCATGGCGATCGGTTCAGGCAACTGGGCCCATCATCCCCGGTCGAGCCCAGCTTGCTGAAGCACCAGCCTCGGGCCCGGCGCGGGTGCTGCAGACCTCAGCCGCGCAGGTGACGGGTCCAGGAGGCCGGCGAGAAGCTGTGGCCCTCCTCGTGGGCGATCGCCACCACGGCGGCCGCGTCGGCAGCGGCATTCACCCGTGCCTCCAGGGCGGGATCGGCGGCCACCTTGACCATGAAGGCGGTGAGCTGGGCTTTGGACACGGGACGTTCCCTGGGGTCACCTCCATGCATAGTCGAGCCGCGCTCGCGGGATCGGAAGAGATTCCGCTGATCCCTGGCGGACGTGCTGACACAATCCACAACCGCCCACCCCCACGGAAACCCATGGCCGTTCTCGGGAGAGAGGCGATCCTGCAGGCGATCGAAGAGGGATCCATCACGGTCACGCCCTTCGATCCCGAGCGGCTTGGCCCCGCCTCGCTCGACCTCACCCTCGCCCCCTTCTTCCGGGTGTTCCGCAAGGTGCACGCGGTGATCGAGGTGCGCGAGCACACCGACTACCGGGAGCTCACCGACAAGATCGCGGTGCCCCCGGGCGAGCACATCCTGATCATGCCGGGAGAAACGGTGCTGGGCATCACCCAGGAGCGGTTGCACCTGGGGCCCGGCCTCTGCGGCTGGCTGGAGGGTCGCAGCCGTTTCGCGCGGCTGGGCCTGATGGTGCACATCAGCGCCCCGTTCATGGGGCCGGGGATCGACAGCCAGCAGGTGCTGGAGATGAGCAACTTCGGCCCCGCTCCCCTGGCCGTGTTTCCCGGCACCGCGATCTGCCAGTTCGTGTTCCAGAAGCTGCAGGGCAGCGAGAGCTACACCGGCCGCTTCGCCGGCCAGACGGAAGACTCCTTCTGACCCTGCCGGCCCGCTCGGGGGCCTGCCTTCAGGGGGTGCAGGGCCCCTGGGCGCTGATCACCACCTCATCGCCCAGCTGCACGGTCTCGAGCAGGGTCTTGAGCACGGGCGCGGCCACGTTCAGGCAGCCTCCCGTCACGCGCTGACCGATCCGCTGGTCGTTGTTGCTGCCGTGGATGGCGAAGCTGTACCAGCGGAAGCGGCCGTCGTAGGTGTTGAAGGCAAAGGGCTGCTCGACGCTGTCCACCGGGGCCAGGCTCACATAGCCGATGCCGTACTCGCCGGTTTGCCCATCGCCGCTGAAGTCGATGGCGTTCATGTTGCGGAACAGCGTGGCCTTCAGCTCCTGCTCGGTCTTGCCCGACTGGGCGATCAGCGCCGGCTCCATCACGAAGCGGTCGTTGCTGAGAATCGCATTCACCTTGAACCGGCCCAGCGGCGTGTAGCCCTCCTCGAAGCGGCTGCCGGCGCAGGTGATGCCGTTTCTGCCGAACCCCACCTGGAACACGGTGCGGTCCTCGCCGCGGGGCAGCACCCCGAAACTCATCGAGGGGTCGCTCAGATCGAGCTCGATCCGGATGGGACCGCTGACGGCGGAGACGTCCTGTCTTTTCTCCCTGCTCTCCCCGCAGCCGGCGAGAGCCAGACAGACCCCGACCAGGCCGGCTGCTGAGACACGACGCATGGCGGGGCTGCGGCTGCGCGCCCATGATGCCTGGAGTGCCGCAGGCATGCGTAGGAGGAATGGCGACGCCGGCCTCCTGATGCTTCGTCGCCACGCAATTGCGGCAGAGTTTCCCTCACGGTTCAGCGCAGCCGATCTGCCATGACCCGCTACCTGCCCACCCACGAGCAGCAGTGGCAGCCGATCGATGTGCGGGGGATCCCGATGCAGCCCTGACGTCTCTGGGAAGGCGACCACAATGTGGAATCGGGCCTCTACCGGATGCCGCAGGGCATGGTGATTCCTCGCCATCACCATGCCACCTGGTGCCAGGTGTTCTTGATGAGCGGCGTGATGCAGGTGCAGGCCGATGGCGAAGACCCGCACACCATCGATGACGGCGGCTGTTACTTCGTGGAGCCCGGAGACACCCACAGCGAAACCGCTCTCAACGACACCCTCCTGCTGGTGATCTGTGAGGAAGACCTGCCGGCATTCCGCCGCTAGATCCTGCGGCAGCGTCCCGTGCGTGTCTCCTTGCTCATCTCCGGGCCCATATCGATCTGCACGACCGATTCCGATGTGTAACGGAGGGTGGTGAGATCGATCGAATGGCTGTCCTGCGCCCACTGGGGTCTGTACATCCTGGTCTCCCAGCTGACCTGCCGCGGCGTGATCGTCACCCGGCTGTCATCGATGATGCCGCCACCGAGTTCGGGAGGCGGTTCACTGGTGGTGATCGTGCGCGTCACCTCGCCCGTTTTCGGATCCAGCTCCTGCACCTGCTGAGTCCGGGGATCGATGCGGAGGATCGTGGGCAGTCCGGAGTCGAGGCTGCAGCTCAGGCGGAAGGGCTCGGCCGTCCAGCCCCAGAGGATGTCGCATCCAGCCAGCAGAGGCAGGAGCAGCGCCGCCGCACCCTTCGCGCACCGCACCGGGATCATCCTCCGTTGACTCAAGTGTCCGTGATGGAACCGATCATCTCCGCCTAGTCAACTCCCGCACCCTTGCTTATGGTATTTGTCATGCAACGTGCCGCCCCGCTGAGCATCAGCCACTGGCTGGCCGCCTGCATGATCACCCAGATGCTGCAGCTCTGGGGCGATGGCATCGCCCAGGTCGCGCTGTCGGCCAGCGGCATCGGCGCCCCGGGGGCCTCGCTTTAGATCCTCGGCATCCTGGCGGTCTCCCGCCTGGCCGGCACCGCCCTCTACGCCCACACCCTCGTTCCCGCCGTGGACACCCCCCCGCTGGGGGCTGTGCTGCCTGCGCGCTCGCTCTGCCGCGCTGGCTGTTCGCGGGCCTGTCGGGCCTGGTTCTCGGTTGTGCCCAGTGGCTCGTGCTGTGGCGGCAGCTCCGGCCTGCCGGTCTGTGGATCCCGCTGAGCGTGGCCGCACTGCTCGGCGCGGATCTCTGGGTGCACGGGCTGCAGGCGCTGCTTGACCCCGTCGGGCTCGATGTTTCCACGGCTGCCTGGAATCCCCTCTTCTGGCTGATCGCCGGCTCGGGCGCGCTGCTCGATGGGCTGGTGACGGGTCTCTTCTGGCGCCGCTGCAGCGAACCTTGAGGAGAGCTGCGCTGCCAGGCCGTCTCCCTCGGATCCGCCGCCGCGCGGTGGGCGCCGCCGCCCTGCTGCCGCTGCTCGCGGCGACGGGCCTGCCGGCTGGCGCCGCCCCAGCCCCCTGCCCCGCGCCCCTGGTGGCCCGGCAGGACACTCGCGAACCGACCGATCTCTCCAGCCAGAGCGGCCGTTTCACGCCGGCCATAGACCGGCAGCTGCGCGCCGCGTTCCGGCTCGGCCCGGCCCCGGCGGCGCCTGGCTGATCGGCGACATCCACTACCCCGGCGAGCCGGGCTTTCGCCTCTCCTCCTCCCTGGCCGACCTGCTCGACCCACGGCGATGTGGCATGGCATGGCCAGGCGAGAGCCTCCCAAACCCGATGAGCTGCGGGTCTTCGGCTCGGTTGCTTGAGAGGGATCAGGCCCAGCGACTCTCACGGCCGTCATGCTGCTGAAGCACCGCTTCAGCTGACGCAGCAGCGCGCCCATGAATCCCGCCACCATCCTCAAGTTGGTGCTCCTCCTGAGTGTGGTGCTGCTCGTGATGGCCATCGGCCTGCGAGCGCGCTTCGAGCAGCCGATGCTGCTGGTGCGGAAGCCGGCCCTCGGCCTGCGCGCCATGGCGGCGATGTATGTGGCGGTGCCCGCCTTCGTGCTGATGCTGGTGTGGCTCCTGCCGCTCCGGGAGGGCGTGGGCGGGGCACTGCTGGGCATCGCGATCTCGCCCGTGCTGCCTCCCTGGGCGAAGAAGGGAACCGCCGTGGGCGGCCAGACCGACTACGTGATCGGCCTGCAGGTGCTCTCCTCCGGCGTCGCACTGCTGCTCATCCCGCTCCTGATCGCCATCGTCGACCGCCTGTTCGGCGTGCAGACCTTCCTGGAACCCCTGGCTGTGGAGCGGGTGCTGCTGATCACCGTGGCGGCTCCTCTGGCTCTCGGCATCGGGCTCGCCCAGCTCTGGCCGCGTGCGGCGCCGCGGCTGGCTGGGATTGCCGACAGGGTGGGTGGGCCAGTGCTGCTGCTCGGCGTGGTGGTGCTCCTCGTCGTTCAGGGCCGCGGGATCCTGGCCCTGCTCGGCGGCGGCACGCTGCTCGTCATCGTAGCGGTCGTGGTCTTCGGGCTGCTGGCGGGGCACTGGCTCGGCGGTCCGGATCCGGGCAACCGTGGAGCGCTCGCCTCGGCCACGGTCTTGCGGCACCCGGCCATCGCGCTCCTGCTCGCCTCAGGCGCCTTCCCGCAGCACCAGGCAGCGGTGATCGGCACCGTTCTGCTCTACCTGATCGTGGCGCTGGGCCTCGCCGCGCCCTATGAGCGCTGGCGACGCTGAGCACGCCGGCCACTCGCCGACCCGTGGCCGGGCTGTGAAGAGATCCGTGGCGATCGGCGCGATCAGCGCCAATGCGGCCAAACCTGGGAGACGCTCGTGATGTCACCGCGAGCCACTGATCCCCGCACCGAGCCGTGGCCACCATCACCGAGATCGCACCGGATCTGTTCCGCCTGTCGATCCACGTAGCCGATCTCGATCTGCAGTTCAATCACTTTCTGGTTCGAGACGAGCAGCCGTTGCTGTTTCATGCCGGCCTGAAGGGGATGTTCAGCGACCTGAGCGACGCTGTGGCGACGCTGATCGATCCCACAACGCTGCGCTATGTGGCCTGGAGTCACTTCGAATCGGATGAGATCGGCGGCCTCAATCACTGGCTTGCGCTGGCACCACAGGCCGAACCCGTCTGCACGTTTGTGGGCAAGGTGGTCAGCGTCGACGACTTCGCGATCAGGCCCGCCAGAGGGATGACCGCCGATGACGTGCTGACCACAGGACGGTTCCGGTTCCGGTTCCTCCCCTCTCCCCATCTGCCACATGGCTGGGATGCGGGCCTGCTGTTCGAGGAAACGCGCAGAACCTTGTTCTGCTCAGATCTGTTGCATCACTTCGGAGATGTCTCCCCCGTCACCTCCGCAGACCTGATCGGCCCGGCTCTGGCAGGGATGCGTCAGATGCAGCAGGGCCCCCTGGCCTCCTACATGCCTTATACGCACCAGACCGAGCGGTTGCTGCAAGGCTTCGCGGAGCTGGAGCCGCAGACCCTGGCGCTCATGCATGGATCGAGCTTCACAGGAGCAAGCCGGGGCATGCTTGAGGATCTGGCGGGCGCCATGAAGGAGGTGCTGGGTGGATGAGCCCCGCCAAGACCTGAACGCCTTGGCCAAGTGAGGCGCAGGCCGGCTCAGAAGATTCCCAGGGTTTTCTTCTTGCAGTAGCCCGCGCCGACGTTCATCCAGCCCGACTCGCAGGGCTTGCCGTAAGTGGGCTTCATCTCGTAGTAGATGGGTGAATTGCAGTGCTGCTTGAGGTCATTCACATAGCCCAGCGGACACTCGTCATAACCCGGCAGTTTGGGAATCCGCTTCTGCGCCAGCGCTGCGCCGGGGATCAATGCGGGAAGGGCGATCAGCGCAGTAGCCACAACGAGGAAGCGCGTCTGCACCGGGCAAGCCATCGACTGGTGCAACCCTAGGAGGCTTGCAGCTGATTGGGGCAAGCCATCGACTGGTGCAACCCTAGGAGGCTTGCAGCTGATTGCCTTGCGCCACCCAGCCCTGCCGCCGATCGCCGGCCGCGAAGCCGAACTCCTTGCCCTGGTGCGGCAGCCAGGCCCGGTGGCGCTGCCGCGCACCAACCTCAAGCTCGAGGAGATCCGCTCCGGCTTCGCCTGCGCGCTGCACATGCACCAGCCCGTGATCCCGGCCGGTGCCAACGGGGAGCTGATCTCCCACCTCCAGTGGATGTTCGAGCACCCCGGGGAGGGCGACAACCACAACGCCGAGCCCTTCGCCCGCTGCTACCGGCGCCTGGCGGTG
>JALOOQ010000072.1 GCA_025454305.1 Cyanobium sp. Prado107 | reverse complement strand
GTTGGGCCGCACCAGTTCCATCCCCAGGCGCTGGCCCTGCATCTTCGAGGGGAACACCACCCGGTCGGCCCCCACCCGCTGCAGCATCTTCATGTGCAGGTCGCTGGTGGCCCGTGCGATCACCTGCTGCACCTGGCTGCCCTCGCTGTCCTTGCAGATCAGCGTGGCCGTGATGCTGGCCTCGATCGGCTCGCTGATCGCCACCACCACCGTGGCCAGATCGAGCACACCGGCTGCACGAAGCGCTTCCTCATCGGTGCAGTCCACCATGCGGGCCTCGATGGCCGGATCGATCTGGCGCAGTTCATCGATGGCGCGCTGGCTCTGATCGATCGCCAGCACCTCGGCCCCCGAGCGCAGCAGCTCGGCACACACCGAGGATCCGAAGCGGCCCACGCCGATCACGGCAAACCCGCCCCGACGGCCGCTTGACTCGTTCCCCCACTGCCACCACTGACTCACGCCCATGCCCGCACCAGCAGAACCGTTTTAGGCCCCCGGCCTCACACGTACAGATCCTCGCGTGGGTAGCCCACCCGCTGCTGGGGCCGGTGGGCGTAGACGGCAGATAGGAGCAGCAGGATGCCGATCCGGCCCACGAACATCCCCACCATCAGCACCAGCTGGCCCCAGCGGTTGAGATTGGCGGTGAGTCCCAGATCCAGCCCCACGGTGCCGAAGGCCGACACGCAGGTGAACAGTTTCTCGAGGAAGCTGTAGTCCGCATAGCCGGGCCGTTCCCCGGCGGTGACGCCGATGCCCAGCAGCAGGGCCATCAGCACCACGAACAGCAGCGAGGCCAGTGTCACCCCCACGGCCCGCAGCACGGTGGCGGCGGGGATCACCCGGCGGTGGAGCAGCACGTCATGCCGCCCTTCGAGGGTGGAGCGGGTGGCGCCCATCAGGATCGCGAAGGTGGTGGTCTTGACGCCCCCGCCGGTGCCGCCGGGGCTGGCGCCGATGAACATCAGCACGATCATCAGCAGCAGGCCGGCGTCGGTGATCGTGTCCGAGGAGAGGGGGATGGTGTTGAAGCCGGCGGTGCGGGTGGTGATCGACTGGAACAGGGTGATCCGCAGCTGCTGAACGATGCTCAGCGCCCCCATGCCGTTGGCCTCGTAGCCGAAGTTTTCGGTGACCAGCAGGCCGATGCAGCCCAGCAGGATCAGGGCAACCGTGGTGCGGATGACCAGACGGGTGTGGAGGCTGAGCCGGCGCAGGCGCTGCAGCCGCAGGCGGTTCACCCAGAGGTCGTTGACCACCCGCCAGCCGATGCCGCCGAACACGATCATCACCGCGATCACGGCGTTCACCACCGTGTTGTCCCGGTAGCGCTCGAGGCTGTTGGCCCAGAGGCCGAAGCCGGCGTTGTTGTAGGCGCTGATCACATGGAACATCGACGCCCAGAGGCGGCGCAGAGGGTTGTCGATGTCGGTGAAGCCGAAGGCGTAGAGCACCACCGTGCCCAGTCCCATCACGCAGGTGGCGGTGAGCAGGATGCTGTGGAAGGTGGGGCCGATGCCGCCCACGCCGAATTCATCGAGGGCGCGGCCCTTGTCGAGCCGCTGGCGCAGGCCGCTGCGCCCCTGCACGAACCCCTGCAGGAAGGTGGTGATTGCCATCAGCCCCAGGCCGCCGGTGATGATCAGCCCGGCCAGCACCACCTGGCCCAGCAGGGTGAGGTCGCGCTCCACCACGATGATCGAGAGGCCCGTCACGGTGATGGCGGAGGCCACGGTGAACAGGGCCTGCCACAGGCCGACGTCGTCGCTGGAGCAGAGCGGGGAGGCCAGCACGAAGGTGCCGCCGAGGATCACCAGGGCGCCGGTGACCACCGTGAACTGCGGCACCGTGAGCTGCTGACGCCAGCGGCGCAGACCAGCGAGGCGAGAGCCCACCGGGTTGGTGCTCATGGCTGGGCGCCGAGATGGCAGGGTCCGTCACGGTCCGAGCGGAACACCACATCCATGCCCGGCAGGTGGGTGCACACCAGGTCCACCAGCCGCTGGAAGGTCCCGCTCGTGACCGGTGCGCGCGCGACCATCGGTTCGCGGCTGAGCAGCACCAGTTCCAGCAGCCGCCCATCGGCGTGCGACTGCACGTCGGCGAACAGCTGCATGCGCTGGTGCTCCGCTCCGTTCCTGAGCAGGGCCCCGATGTGGGCGGGGGTGCGGTGGTCCACGTCGGCGTGCAGCGCGTCCAGCACCGGGGCCAGGGAATCCAGCAGGCCTGAGCGTGTCTCCTCCGGGGGCGCCGCAGGCTGGGTGCCGGTTGGCTTAAGAACCAGCAGGAACCGGGCCATGACTGCCTTGATCGGCTAAGACGCTACAGCGTTTGGTGTTTCCGGATGCCTCGCCCCGCCCCGGAAACGATTGCCGTGATCGGCGCCGGGGTTTCGGGCTGCGCCCTGGCCGCTCAGCTGCGCCGGCTCGGCCATCGGGGGCCGCTGTCGCTGTGGGAGACGGGCCGCGGAGCGGGCGGGCGGGCCAGCACCAGGCGCTCCAGGGAGGATCCGCAGCTGGCGGTGGACCACGGCGCGCCCCTGCTCAACATCACCGCCGAGCCCGCCCCGGCACTGCTGGAGCCGCTGCTGGCCGGGGGCTGGATCGAGCCCTGGAACGAGCCGGTGGCGATGCTGGAGGGTGAATCGCGGCTGAACATCGGCCGGCCCGATGCCCTCGGCATCGGCCGCCTCTACCGCGGCCGCTCGGGCATGGACCAGCTCAGCCAGGGGCTGCTGCATCTGGCGGGGGACACCGGTGTGCGCGGCCATTTCGGGGTTCTGGTGCGCCATCTGGAGCTGACGCCCGCTGGCCGCTGGCGGCTGCTGGATGCCGCCGGCCAGTTGCTCGAGGAGGCCGACTGGCTGGTGCTGAGCGGCACGCTCCTGGCCCATCCCCGCAGCCGCCTGATCTTCGACTGGCCGGAGGTGCCGCTGGAGCGGGCCACCCGGCACCTGCAGGATCTGCAGCTCGCCCATGCCCTCACCACCATCGCCGGCATCCGGTTCGAAGCCCGCAGCAACCTGTTGCTGGTGTTCGCCGGGGAAGCGGCCGTGCCCTGGCGGGCGCTGCCGTTCCGGCTGGTGAACTTCGATGCCGCCGCCCAGCAACGCTGGGGCCTGCGCCGGATCAGCATCCAGCCCCTCGAGGATGGCCGCTGCGCCGTGGTGGCCCACTCCAGCCATGCCTTCGCCGCTGATCATCTCGATGTCTACGGCGCCGGTTCGGCGGTGGCTCGTCAGCTGCAGCTGCCGGTGGAGGAAGGACGGGAAGAGGAGGTGATCACCTCCCTCGGCGACGCTCTGGTGCAGTGCCTGGCCCCGTGGATCGGGACGATGGATCCCCAGGAGGCCGAGCCCCGGCTGATGCGCTGGGCGGCCGCCTTTCCACTGCCCCCCGGTCTGCCGCCATCGCTGACGCTCTGCCCCGCGAGCCGCGTGGGGTTCTGCGGGGATTACATCGATGGGGTGGGATTCGCCCGCATCGAGGGCGCCCTGCACAGCGCCGAGCACCTCGCCGCCGCCCTGCTGGCCGCCGCGCCGTCCGGCGCTCCCTGCCGGCCGGCCGGGAGCTGACTACCGTGGCCCCATGTTCAGCCCCTTCGGCGACTGGCTGCCCGAGGTGGTGGTGTTCCACCCCACTCGCTTCGAGGATGCCCAGCTGATCGTGCACACCGTGCGGGAACACAAGACCGCCGTGGTGCATGCCGGAGCCATGGAGCGCGGGGAGGCCCAGCGGCTGATCGATTTCGTGGCCGGTGGCGTCAGTGCGATGGACGGCCGGGCCGAATGTCTCGATGAGCTCACGTTCGTGTTCACCCCCGACATCGTTCAGCTCACCCGCGATGGCGGCGTCGGCTCCAGGCCTGGCCGCTGAATCAGGGGACTGCCGTCAGAGGGCGGCGGCCACGGTGCTGAGCAGCAGCCAGCAGCCGGCGGGCGCCAGTTTCTCCACCAGCAGGGTCTGGTGACGTTGCCGGGACTCCAGCAGGGCGAAGGCTTCGGCGGCGTCGCGACTGGAGAAGCGCGGGGCCTGCACCTGATGGGGCACGCTCTGCTCGCGCTCCACCCGCTGGCGAACGCGGTAGGGGCCGTGGCAGTCGAACTGGTCCATGGGCTCGATTCTGCTGGCGGTGGGGGCTCAGACCGCCTGGATTCGGCATTTCATCGGAATTCCCACAACAGCGGTGCCTGCTCGAGGTGGGGCCGGGAGCCCGGGCCTTGCATCCAGCTTCACAAGGCGTTACAGTTCATGAAACACTTCGTTACCACCCATGGGCGACACCTCCTCCCGCTTCGGTTTCGTGGCCTTCGCCGAAACCTGGAACGGCCGTCTGGCCATGCTGGGCTTCGTGATCGGCCTGGCCACCGAACTGCTCACCGGCCAGGGCATCCTGTCCCAGATCGGTCTGGGCTGATCCCGGTCGCCATCCCTGCATCGGCCTCAATCCGTCCATACCACGCCCCCGGCTCCGGCCGGGGGCTTTTGCGTGCCAGCGTTCCCGGACCCCCTCATTCCCCGTCATGGCCAGTCCCGGCAAGCCCTCCGGTCAGGAACCCTCCCCCGCCGTGGTGAAGCTGCAGATCCTGGCGGCCGTGTTTCTGCCCATGCTGCTCCTGGCGCTCTGGCTGCGTTCCCAGGGATTCTGGTGAGGCGAGCGCCCTAGTCACCGCAGCCGCGTTCCACCACCGTGCGGCGCAGCTGATTCAGTTCCGGCGAGGACGGGGAGCGTCGGTCGAACAGCAGGGTCCAGGCCAGGGGCACGTCCTGCCGTTCCAGGGCCTCCTCGAACGCCGCCAGCCAGGTGAGGGGGTCTTCGCCCAGTGCCTCCAGCAGGCGCTGGGTCTGCTCCATGCGCTGCCGTGAAGCCCCCAGCAGCTGCACGTGGGCGAACGCGTCGGGGGACGCACCCATGGGCCGCATCTGCAGCAGCACCGGTTCATCCGGGTTGATCGGATCGGTGGGCCAGAGCATGGGGGTCACGATCGGCCTCTCGGCACTCCCCCGCAGCATCCAGGGATCGCGGTTCAGCCGCTGGATCTGCAGCTCCAGCAGGGGTTCCACCAGCACCAGCACCGGCTCGGGGGTGAGCACTTGTCCGTAGGCATCCAGGTCGTCCATGGCCTCCACCCGCGGCGCCACGACGCACACGGCCACGCCCGGGTCCCCCTCCCGGTCGGCCGCCACCGAGCCGGGATCCGAGCCGCCGAGCATCAGCACCGCCAGGCAGGCCGCCAGCCAGGGGAGACGCAGCGGCGGAGCCGCGGGGAAGGAGCCGGATCCGCCCATCGCTTCAGTCCCCGGGGCGTGAACTGATCCGCTCGCCCCAGGCGTGCAGTTCCTCGAGCACCGGAAGCAGCTCCCGGCCCAGCTCCGTGAGGCGGTAGTCCACCCGCGGCGGCACCTCCGCGTGGATGCGGCGCCGCAGCACCCCATCCGTCTCCAGTTCCCGCAGCTGGCTGGTGAGCACCTTCTGGCTGATGCCCCCGAGAGCCCGCTGCAGTTCCGAGAAGCGTCGCACGCCGTCGAGCAGTTCGCGCAGGATCAGCAGCTTCCAGCGGCCCTGGATGACGCGCAGCGCCAGTTCGGCCTTGCAGTTGCCGTGATCGTGCGCGTCCTGAAAGCTCGTTTGCTCCGCCACCTCTACCGGGCTCCGTCGTTCGCCGGCCCAGTGCTGATCCAAGCGTTACCGCCGGGTGCCTGGGCCACTTCGCCGTGCGTTCTTGTGCCGTTGCCGGCCCATGGCACAGCATCCATGGAGCTACGCCGGTTCCATCCTGGCTCCCCGGTTCCATGACTGACCTGATCGTGATCGCGGCCAGCAATGGCGAGAACCTCACCCTCGCCGGTCGCTTCGCCGCCGCAGCCCGCCAGCAGGGCCGGAGCGCCGAGGTGCTCGACCTCACGGCGCTCGACCTGCCGCTGTTCACCCCCCGCGCCCTCGCCGCGGGCATGCCCCCGGGGCTGGCTGCCCTCCACCAGCCGCTGGCCGCCGCACCCCGCTGGGTGATCTGCGCCCCGGAGTACAACGGCTCGATTCCCCCCGTGCTCACCAGCGCCATCGCCTGGCTCTCGGTGCAGGGCGACGACTTCCGCACCCTGTTCAACGAGCGGCCCGTGGTGATCGCCACCCACTCCGGCGGCGGCGGCCACACGGTGATGACGGCCCTGCGGCTGCAGCTGGCCCATCTCGGCGCCCAGGTGGTGGGCCGGCAGCTGGTGAGCAACGGCGCCAACCCCGCCAAGGACAGCTCCATCAGCGATCTGGTGGAGCGCCTGCTGCGCCTGCCCGCCCCGCAGGGATGAGCCCATCCCTGCCCTCTGCTCCGCCTTCCCCACCGCTTCTCCTTCCCCGGTTCTCCAGCCATGACCAGCACAACCCCCTCCAGCGCCTTCACCACGCCGGCTGTGTTCCGGCCCGCGGCCGAACGCTTCCACAGCCGGCTCGACTGGCTGGACAGCTGGCACACGTTCTCCTTCTCCAGCCACTACGACCCGGCCTGGATGGGCTTCGGGCCGCTGCGGGTGATCAATGACGACACCATCGCCGCCGGCCGGGGCTTCGGCATGCACCCCCACCGCGACATGGAGATCGTCACGGTGATGGTGGAGGGCCAGCTCAACCACCGCGATTCGCTGGGCCATGCCGAGGTGCTGCGGGCCGGGGAGGTGCAGCGCATGAGCGCCGGCACCGGCGTGGTGCACAGCGAGATCAACGAAGGGGATCAGCCCTGCCGGCTGCTGCAGATCTGGATCGAGCCGGCCGAGACGGGGATCGCCCCCGCCTACGAGCAGAAGCCCTTCGCGATCCGCTCCGGCTGGACCCCCCTGCTCGACCCGCAGGGGCGGGAGGGGGCGATGGCGATCCGGCGGGAGGCCTGGCTCTGGCGGGCCCAGCCCGGGCCGGGAGAGCTGCTGGAGCTGCCGCGCCCGGATTCCGGGAGCGAGCCCCCCAGCCACACCTGGCTGCAGGTGATCGAGGGTTCGGTGGAGCGGCCCGGCTCCACCCCGCACCTGCTCCGGCGGGGCGACGGGCTGGGCTGGCAGGGGGCTGGAAGCGGAGCGCTGAGGACAGGCAGGATGGGTGCCGATCTGCTGCTGTTCGCGCTGCGATGAGAGGGCCTGAGCGCTCGCCCGCCCGATCCCCCCTGGAGCCCGTGCCGGGCCAGCGGTTGTCCCTCGCCAGGTCGCTGGCGATGCTCCAGCCGCCCCGCGGCTACCTCACCCTGGCCTGGCTGGGGCTGGTGGCCAACGTGCTGGTGATCCCCTTCACCCTGGGCCTGATCCTGGGCCAGCCCACCTGGCGCGTGGTGCACATCGCCGTCGGCTCGGCGGCGGTGCTGCCCACGGCGGCCGTGGGGATCGTGGCCTCGGTGGCACTGCTGCGCTGGCGCGCCTGGGGGCAGATCCTGGCCATCGTGGCCCTCTCCCTGAGCCTGGCGGTGGCCATGCCCTACGGCATCGTGCGGCTCGCGCTGCTCAGCGAGGGCCGACTGCTCACCGGTCTGCTCTCCGTGCTGCTCTGGGCGGTGATCACCGGGTCCCTGATCTTCTGGTGCCGCCCCTGCATCCGCCGCTACCTGGTGTGACCCGGCCCGGATCCCGCACATGTTGTGAAGGTGACAGTCAGCAGCTGTCACAACGGCCATCATCAGGTCATCATCTGCAGACAGGCGCGGTGACCGACACCCTCAGCACGCATCTCGCCCGCCAGCCCCTCCGGGTGCAGGCCAAGCGGTTTCAGCCACATGTGCGCTGCTACCGCCTCGTGGACGGCGGTGGTGCTCCCCACCCCGTGCTGGACGACCTCTACGACTCCCTCGAGGCCGCCTGGGCCGAAGCCATCGGCTGGTGGCAGAACCAGTTCGGTCCGGGCCACGAGCCCGTGGAGATCGGCGTGGAGGTGAGCACCGCCAGCGGTGACTGGCGCACGGTTCGCTTCCCCGGAGGCTGACGCTCAGCGCCAGTCGGGGCGGTAGATCCGCAGCCGGGCCGATCCCAGGGGGGTGGGATTGGGGTTGGGGCCATCTGGAAACGCCGTCACCTGGAACAGATAGGTCCCCGGCATCGAGGGGTTGAACCAGGGCTTCACCATCACCGTGACCGTGGAGCCCGGGGCCACCGGCTGCGGAAAGCGAACCCGCACTTCCCGCTCCCGCTGCGCATACTCGGCCTCCACAGGGATGGACTCCCCCCGCCCCCGTGGCCGGCCCAGAAAGGCTCGGGTTCGCTCCGGGCTGAAGGGAAAATCCGTGTCCGGTCCCTGGCTCTGCCGGATCAGCAGACCCCCGAGGGACGCGCCGGCGTCTGGATCCAGCTCCACCGTGAAGAAGTACTCCGCCAGGGGATCGCCGGCGTCGGTGCGAAAGCTCACCAGATCCACCTTCCAGGGCGGCCGGGTGAAGTAGGTGGATCCGCGCAGTTCCACAGCTCCGGCCGGCTGCGGCATCAGGGGAGCCGCCAGGGCCCCCAGCCAGGGGCTGACGCTGAGGGCCAGGCTGATCAGGACCCCGGTGCGGGCCATGGCGGCGGGACAGGCTGTTGAACCTTAGGGACGATCACCCTGCGCCGCTCGCCGGCTGGTCGGCAGGCCCTGGGTTGGCCAGAAACGGTTGCGGATCCTGATCGCGGCGGTGCCGCAGCGGCAGGGGAGCGCCCTGGGCCTCGGGGGTGAGGGGGTCGAGGTGCGCGCTGCGCTCCAGGGCCGTGCGCAGCAGGCGGGCCGCATGCAGCGGCATGTCCCGCGGCACGCTGATGCGGTCGCGCAGGTGCCGCAGGCCGGCCGCACTGCCGGCCGGTGGGGGGATCGCCACGCCCGTGATCAGCCGGGTGAGGGCGCAGCGCAGAGGCAGATCGAAGCCTTCGCCTCCCAGCGGATTGCGGGCCAGCAGGGTGGCGCGATGGCGCAGCACCCGGGCCAGGGCAACCCCGGCGGCGGTTGCCGGTGGCGGTTGGCTGGTCTCGGGGTCGTGGCCGTTCTCCTCGAGGATCGGCCAGGGGCCGTGATCGATCCGCCGCGCCAGGGCGCGCTGCTCCTCGCTGCCGTTGGCGTGGCAGCCCCCCATCTGCGGCGGCAGATCGTGGGCGTGGGTGTGGAAGTCGCTCTGGGTGCCCAGGTAGGTGGAGCGCTGCTCCAGCCCGCGGAACCAGCGGTCGAGGGCCGGATGCTCCCGGCGCAGCAGAAAGCCCTTGTAGTAGGCGAGCGAGGCGTTCATCCGCTCCACGTAGGGCACGAACACCAGATCGGCCGTGCCGGGCTGATCGCCCAGCAGGAAGGCTCCCGGCCGGCGCTCCAGCTCCCGCTCCAGGGCGCCGGCCAGCTGCCGGAAGCGGTCGCGGGCCCGGGCGTCGGAGGCGGGATGGTGGGGGTAGCAGAGCCACTCGCACCAGGCCCGGAACAGCTCCCGCTCCAGCCGGCGCAGGGGCAGCACGGCGCTGTCGTGCATGCCGGGCCCGAGGCTGCCGAAGCTGGCTTCGAGGGCCTCGAGGATGCGGTCGCTCTCGGTGATCAGCCGTCCGTCGAGTTCCAGGGCCGGCAGCATCCCCGACGGCACCAGCCGCACGTACCAGCCTTCCTTCTCCCCGTAGCAGAACATGGTGACCTTGCGCACCCGGTAGGGGATGCGCCGCTCCTCCAGCCACAGCCACACCTTCTGGCAATAGGGGCACCAGGCGTGGTGGTCGCGGTAGAGGGTGACGCGCACGGCGCTCTCGGGCTGACCGAACAGGCGCAGCAGGGACTGGGCGCTGGTGGGGCCGTCGCCGGGATCGGCGCCGGAAGCTCCGGCCCTGGCTGCCGGTGCCAGCTCCGGCGGCAGCAGGGCCTCCAGGTCGTTCCAGCTCAGGGGCTCGCCCGCTCGCGCTGCGCCGGCTCCGTTTTCTAGGTTCGGCTCACCCACCAGCGTGTTTCGGGTTTCCATGTTCGACGCCTTCACCAAGCTGATTGCTCAGGCCGACGCCCGGGGCGAATTCCTCAGCCCGGGGCAGATCGATGCCCTGGCCGCCATGGTGGCGGATGGCAACAAGCGGATGGATGCGGTCAACCGCATCACCTCCAACGCCTCCGCCATCGTCACCAACGCCGCCCGCGATCTGTTCGAGGCCCAGCCCGCCCTGATCGCCCCCGGCGGCAACGCC
>JALOOQ010000209.1 GCA_025454305.1 Cyanobium sp. Prado107 | reverse complement strand
GCTGCTCTTCAGCCAGGGTCTCAGCCAGACGGCCCGCCGCCTGCTGGCCCACGGGCCCGACCTGGTGGTGCGCCGCCTCAACGCCGGCGGCTGGGCGCCGCTGCCGGCGGCCGAAGCCGTGGCCGCCGCCCGGCGGGTGCCCGGGGTGACCCACGCCCAGGCGCGCGTCTGGGGCGTGGCGGCCGGCCCGGCGGCGCCGCTGATGGTGATTGCCTGGGCGGATGCGGCGCTCCCGCCCGCTGCGGACGGCAAGCCGCTTGCGGCTCCCCGGCCGGGCGAGGCCCTGCTCGGCCCGGGGGTCGACCCCGGCCCTGATCCCCAGCGCCTCGCGCTTACCGCCGCCGCGGCGCTTGAACTCCGGCCGGTCGGGCGCCTGCCGGCCGAAAGCGCCCTCCTGGGTCAGGATGTGGTCCTGGTGCACTCCGACGATGCCTGCCGCTTGCTGGGCCTGCCACCGGGGGAGGCCGTCGATCTGGCCGTGGATGTCTTTCACGCCGCCGAAGCTGCCGCCATTCAACCCGAGCTTGCCGCGGCCTTCTCCTGGCCGGTCCGCATCACCGCCCGCAGCGAGGCCGTCGGACTTTACAGCGGCGGGCTGGCACGCCGCGGCGGACTGATGCTGATCGCCGGCATTCCCGCTGTCCTGGCGCTGGTTCTGGTGGTGGCCGGTGCGGTGCGTGAGGCCGTCGGTCAGCGCCGCGAAGTCGGGTTGCTCAAGGCCCTCGGCTGGACCACGGGCGAGGTGGTGCGGCTGCAGGTCTACCGCGCGCTCCTGATCGCCCTGCCGGCCGCTTGCCTCGGCATGCTGGCGGCCTACACGCTGGTGTTTCGCTCGGGCGTCAGCTGGCCGGGCAGCCTGCTCTTTGGCTGGCGCACGGCCCCCCTGCGGCTTTTCCTGGATCCCGCCGGCGCGTTCTTGACCCTGCTGGAGCTGGGCGCCCTGGTGGTGGGGCCCTACCTGGCGGCGGTGCTGCTCTCCAGCCTGCAGGGGGCGGCCGCCGATCCCCAGGATCTCTTGAAAGGCGAGGGCCTGCTGTGATGGACGGCCTGGTCACCCGCCACCTGGGGTTGGTTTTCGGCGCCACCCCGGGCCCCGCCCGGATCGTGCTGCAGGATGTCTCGGCGGTCTTTTCCCGCGGCGCTCTCGCCCTTGTCACCGGCGCCACCGGGGCCGGCAAAAGTTCGCTGCTGCACCTCCTGGCCGGGCTGCTGCGGCCCACCGCCGGGGAAGTGCTGGCCGACGGCGCGCCCGTTTCGCGCTGGGGTGCGGCCCACCGCGACCGCTGGCGGCGGCGGGTGGGGATCGTCTTTCAAAGCGCCAACCTGTTCAGCGAGCTGAGCGTGCTGGAAAATGTGATTCTGCCGCTGGTGCCCCGCAGCCGGTCCCTGGCGGCGCTACGTGCCGCGGGCCGCGAGGTGCTGGCCGAACTGGCGCTGACGGACCTGGCCGGCGCGCAGGCGGGGCAGCTCTCCGGCGGGGAGCGGCAGCGGACAGCTCTGGCCCGGGCCGTGGTGGGGCGGCCCGATTTCCTGATGGCCGACGAGCCGACCGCTCACCAGGACCCCGCCAATGCCGCCCGGGTGCTCCAAGTCTTGGCGGCCTGCCGGGCGCGCGGCGCCGTGGTGGTGGTCGCCGCCCACGACCCCCGGGTGATCGTTGCCGGGGTGGCCGACCGGCACTGGCGCCTGGCCGCGGGCCGATTGGTGGCCGAGTGATCTGGCACCCGCTGGTGCTGGCGGTGGTCGGGCTCGATCTTTTGGGCCTGCTGGCGCTCCTGTTCGCCGCGGCCGCCGCGCTGCAGGTGCTGCTGCACTGGGCGCCGGGTTCGGCGGCGGCGGCGCAGATTGCGCTGGAGCGCCGTGCGGAAACCGCCGAGATGGCCGCGCGCTGCGGCTTCTGGGCCATCCTGGCGGCAAGCCTGGTGCTGGTGGTCGGCATCACGAACGTGTTGCCCGAACTGGTGCCCGGGGCCATGTGCGGCACCGGCGTGCTCCAGGCCACCGCCGGCTCAGGCGCGCGCGCGCTGGGCTTGCGGTTCGGGGCCCTGGTGCTGCTCTATGGCTGGCGGATGCTTGAAACCGTCAACCGCCGCCAGCCCCAGCGGACGCTGACGGTGCCGGCCGCCCGTCTGCTGCTGCTAACGTTGCCGCTGGCCCTGCTGGCGGCGGGCGACACCCTGCAGGCGCTCGCCGGGCTTGACGTGCACCAGCCGGTGGACTGCTGCGCGGCGGCCTATGACCAGTTCCGCCCGCCGGAGCTTGCCGGGCGCGCGGCGGGGCTGCCGGACCGTTTCTGGGTGGGGCTTTTCGCGCTGGGCGGGGGGCTTTTAATTGCCCTGGCCCTGAAGCTGGCGCGGGCCCCGGACCCTGCCCAAGGGCGATGGCCGGGGATCCTGGCCGCCGCCAGCTTGCTGTGGGTCGGGGTGGCGGCGGTGGCCCTGGTGCGGGTGCTGGCCGCCTACACCTACGAGGTGCTGCACCACTACTGTCCCTGGTGCCTGTTTCTGCCCGAGCACCGCTTTGTGGGGTTTCCCCTCTTCGGCGCCCTGCTGCTGGCGGCCCTGGAGGGCTCCGGGGTCTGGATGCTGGCGCTCGCCGTGCGGCGCTGCGGCCTGCCGGTGCCCGGCACCGCATCCCGGCTGAGGGCCGGCGGGCGGCGCGTCGCCTTGGCGGTGGCGGTTTTCAGCCTGCTGGCGGTGGCGCCGGCGCTCTGGTGGCGCTGGCGGTTTGGTGTCTGGATCGGGGGCTGAGCCGCCGTCCATCGGGTGGCGGTGGCGCGCGGGCGCTTTTGAAGCCGGCGGCTGCCAACACTATAGGAGTGAGACCATGGGTGACGAGCGAGCGCTGCCGTGCGACAGCCTGCGGGCGCCGCCGGCGGCTTTCTTGGGGGGCGTGACCGGGTGGTGGGTTTGGCTTTTGGCGGGGCTGCTGCTGACCGCCTGCCAGGACGTGCGGTTTTCCTACAAGGGCACCACCGCCCGGCCCGAAAACCGGATTGCCCTGGCAGCCGGCACTTCGCTTGCGGGACGCTGGGTGACGCCGGATCTCGAGATCCAGTATCGCATCAGCACGGGTGCCGACCGCCTGCACATCACCGGGGATGTGGTGCTGGCCGCGCGTCTGCAGACGGGCTATACGGCGGTCGACAGGCTCTTTGTGGGGCTGAACCTGCTGGATGACGACAACCTCGTCCTGGAGAGCCTGACCTTAGCGCTTTCCGGTCACCGCCAGCCGCTTCGGAGCTGGCATTTCGAGCGCGAGCTATCCATGCCCCCGGGCACCTCCGGGCTGGCCTTCAGCTATGACGGCAAGGTCAGCGAGGGCGGCGGGGG
>JALOOQ010000071.1 GCA_025454305.1 Cyanobium sp. Prado107 | reverse complement strand
CCCGGCGCAGCCTGCGCTGCCGGGTACTGCAGTCGCCGCTGGCGGGGGTGAGCGACCGCATCTTCCGGGCGCTGGTGCGGCGCTGGGCGCCGGACGCCCTGCTGTTCACCGAGATGGTGAACGCCACCAGCCTGGAGCTGGGACATGGACTCTGCAAGCTGGAGGAACTGGCCGAGGAGGCGGGCCCGATCGGCGTGCAGCTGTTCGATCACCGCCCCGCCGCGATGGCCGACGCCGCCCGGAGGGCCGAGGCGGCCGGCGCCTTCCTGATCGACATCAACATGGGCTGCCCGGTGAAGAAGATCGCCAGGAGGGCCGAGGCGGCCGGCGCCTTCCTGATCGACATCAACATGGGCTGCCCGGTGAAGAAGATCGCCAGGAAGGGCGGGGGCAGCGGCCTGATCCGCGAGCCGGAGCTGGCGGCCCGCATCGTGGAGGCCGTGACGGCGGCCGTGCGCATCCCGGTGACGGTGAAGACGCGCCTGGCCTGGTGCGGCGTCGGCAGCGGCGCTGCGGGCGGCGACAGCCCCGGTGGCGACACGGCGGCCCTGGCGGTGCGCTGGTGCCGGCAGCTGGAGAGCGCCGGCGCCCAGCTGCTCACCCTGCACGGCCGCACCCGCGAGCAGGGCTTCAGGGGCCAGGCCGACTGGGCCGCCATCGCCGCGGTGAAGCGGGCGCTGACGATCCCTGTGATCGCCAACGGCGACATCAACAGTCCGGAGGACGCCCTGCGTTGCCGGCAGCGCACGGGCGCAGACGGGGTGATGGTGGGCCGCGGCACCATGGGCAGCCCCTGGCTGGTGGGACAGATCGACGCGGCTCTCAGCGGGCGGCCGGTGCCGCCCACCCCCGGGCCGGCCGCGAAGCTGACGCTGGCGGCCGAACAGCTCCGCGCCCTGGTAGCCGCCAGGGGCGACCACGGCCTGCTGATCGCCCGCAAACACCTCAGCTGGACCTGCACCGGTTTTGCCGGCGCCCCCCAGCTGCGCCATGCCCTGATGCGTGCCCCCACCCCGGCTGAGGCGCTGGCGCTGCTGGCCGGGGCGGAGGCGTCACTGGCCCCTTGAGCGGGGCCCAGCGGCTCAGGGCAGCACCGCCGGCCAGCCCTGCCGGATCAGCAGCAGGGAGAAATACGGACGTTCCCCCGCCGGCACGGCGGATGCCGGGGCCAGCAGCTGGTCGGGCCAGCCCACCCGCTGAGCCAGCAGGGCGCCTTCGAGCAGTCCCCGGCGTTCCAGCAGGCTCCGCACCCAGCGCCAGCGCTGCCCCAGCTTGAGCAGGGCCACCGTCGTGGCCGTGGCAGCGGCCCGATCCAGCAGATGCTTCAGTTCGGGGGCGGTGTCCGGCGTGGGGCGGATCAGCAGGCCCTCGCTCTGCAGCGCCAGGGGCCAGGGCATGCCCTCAGCGGAGGCCGCCGCCGCCGCCGCGCACACCGCCGGCACCCCCGGCACCAGCCGCAGCGGGCAGTGGGGATGGCGCCGACTCAGGGCCAGGAGCACGTAGCTGCTGCTGGCGAACAGGGACACATCCCCTTCGCAGAGCAGCACCACCGGCAGCCCCGCGGCCACCTCGGCCGCCAGGGCATCGGCGGCGGCCTGCCAGGCGGCGATGCGCGGGGGAGCTTCCGCCACCATCGGAAAGAGCAGCGGCAGCCGGCGCTGCTCGGCCAGCAGCCAGGGCGCTGCGATCGCGGCGGCCATGCCCTCCCCCCCGGACCGGGCCACCGGGTAGGCCACCACCGCAGCGGCCCGGATCGCCCGCAGCGCCGCAACCGTGAGCAGCTCCGGATCACCGGGGCCCACCCCCACCAGGGTCACCCCGGCTGCAGCCGCCCCTACGCTGATCTCCAGCGGCACCGGGCCACCCATGAGTTTGCTCGCCATCTACCGGCACCCTGCCAGCCCGGACACCCCCACGCAGGATCCGGATGTCGCCGCCGGGAGCCATCCGCTTCCGCCGGAACTGGTGAGCAGCGACGCCGAGGAGATCCAGCGGCAGCTGGCCGCCCGCGGCATCCGCTTCGAGCGCTGGCCGGCCCGGGCCACCCTGCCGGCCGGCGCCTCCCCGGAGCGGATCCTCGAGGCCTACGCCGAGGAGATCGCCCGGGTGCAGCAGGAAGGCGGATACCCCACCGTGGATGCCATCCGCCTCACGCCCGATCATCCCGATCGTCTGACCCTGCGCAAGACATTCCTGGCCGAGCACACCCACAGCGAGGACGAGGTGCGCTTCTTCGTGGAGGGCCGGGGGCTGTTCTGTCTGCACCTGGGCAACGAGGTGCTGCAGCTGATCTGCGAGGCCGACGACTGGATCGCGGTGCCGGCCGGCACCCGCCACTGGTTCGACATGGGACCGGAACCGCGGTTCTGCGCCCTGCGCTTCTTCCACAATCCCGATGGCTGGGTGGCCCGGTTCACGGGTGACGCGATCGCCCGGTCCTATCCGCTGCTCGATCAACTGCTCGCTCCGGCCCGATGATGGATGCCGAGCTGGCCCTGTTCCGCATCGGCGCCACCGTGGCCTGGGCGGATGGAGAGCTGAGCGACGAGGAGCGCCAGCGCCTGGACGAGGCCCTCGCCCGGGCCATCACCGAGGCCAGCCGGAAAGATCCTGATCAGCGGAGCCAGCTCGACCGGTCGCTGGCCGCCGCCAACCCGGCCGTCCTCCCCGTGGAGGGGCTGGACGATCTTGTGGCGGCCCTGACCACCCCTGAGCAACGGCAGCAGGCGCTGCAGCTGGCCTACGGGGTGATCCGCTCCAGCCGCCGCGCCGGCGACGACGGCAGCATCAATCCCCGCGAACGGCAGGCCTACGGGCGCCTGCTGAGCCTGTTGCAGCTGGACCCCGACCTGGTGACCACCCTCGAGGGGGAGGTGGAGGTGGAACTGGCCCGCACGGCGGGCACGCCGGTGGGTCTGCTGGCCGGTCAGTTCGCCGGCCTGATCGGCTGGAGCTGACGCCGGGCGAGTGCATGCGCACCCCCTCGCCCGATGCCGGAGAGCCCGCCAGGCAGCGGCTCTCCAGGGCAGCCAGCTCCACGAGGCGCTCGATCACGGTGCGCCTCGGCCATCGCTGTTCACACAGCAGCCAGTAGAGGCCGAAGTGCCGGGCCTCGCTGGCCAGCAGATCGCCATAGAGCTGCCGCATCTCCAGATCGGGCGCATGCGCGGCCAGCAGAGCCATGCGCTCGTGGCTGCGGGCCTCGATCAGACCAGCCACCAGAAACGCATCCAGCATGCGCTGGGGCTCCTGACGCCGCACGGCCTTGCTCAGCTCACTGCCATAGGGAGGAGCGGCCAGGGGACGCAGAACGATGCCGCGGCGCTGCAGCAGGGCCAGGACGCGCTCGAAATGCTCCAGCTCTTCCCGCGCCAACGGGCTGAGCAGCGCCGCGAGCTGCTCATCGCCTGGATAGCGGAACATCAGCTGCAGGGCCGCACCCGCCGCCTTGCGCTCGCAGTGGGCGTGATCGATCAGCACCAGATCGGGACGGGCCAGGGCCTGCTCCAGCCAGGCCGTGGAGCTGGGGGCGGCCAGCCAGCGGATCCGTGCGGCGGCGGGCTGGAGCGGGGCAACGGTCACGGCTGGGCGCGCAGGTGGGCCACCAGACCCTCCAGGGCCAGACCGTAGCTGCCGGCCCCGAAGCCGCAGATCACCCCCACCGCCCGGTCGGCCAGATGGGAGTGGTGCCGGAACGGCTCGCGCGCGTGGACGTTGCTCAGGTGCAGCTCCACGTAGGGAATCGCCACCGCCAGCAGGGCGTCGCGGATGGCGATCGAGGTGTGGGTGAAGGCCGCCGCATTGATGAGGATCCCGTCCACCAGCCCACGCGCCTGGTGGATGCGGTCCACCAGGGCTCCTTCGTGGTTGCTCTGGAAGCAGTCGATCAGCGCCCCTAGCGCCTCGGCCCGCCGGCACAGGTCGTCGTTGATCTGCTCGAGGCTGGTGCTGCCGTACAGCCCCGGCTCGCGGCTGCCCAGCAGGTTGAGGTTGGGACCGTGGATGGCGAGCAACTGCATGGGCGTCGCCAGGGAGGCTGGCTGGTAAGTTCTTGGGGTGTGGTTCGGGTCGGTGCCCGAGTGGTTAATGGGGGCGGACTGTAAATCCGCTGGCTCTGCCTACGTTGGTTCAAATCCAACCCGGCCCACCTTCCACATGCCCTTGTAGCTCAGCGGTAGAGCACTCCCTTGGTAAGGGAGAGGTCACGAGTTCAAGTCTCGTCAAGGGCTTTTCCTCGCCCTCCGCACACTCGCCCTCCGCACACCCGCCGGGCTGAGCGATGACCGGCTGAGCATGAAGTGCTCCCGAGCAGCCCCGGCCGGCGACCCAGGAGCTTCACGCGACCCGGAAGCTTCACACCGCGGCCTGCCGTTTGCCAGGGTGGCCTTCCGCCCTCAGGCCTGCGGCATGCCCACCACCTGCTCGCTGCTGTCGAGCCCGATCGAGACCATGCGCGAACCGGTGAGCCGCGGTCTCACCCGGCCGCTGGCCTGGCGGCTGGAGCAGCTCGATCGCCTCTCCGCCCTGCTGGAACGCCACCGGCCGGCGGTGCTCGAGGCCCTGGCCGCAGACCTGGGCAAACCGGCGCTGGAGGCCAGCTTCGAGCTGGTGGCGGTGCAGCAGGAGCTCCGGCTCACCCGGCGGCGCCTGCGCCGCTGGATGGCCCCGCGGCCCGTGCCGGTGGATCTGCCCCTCAAACCCGGCCGTGCCTTCGAGCAGGCCGAACCCCTGGGCTGCGTGCTGATCATCGGTCCCTGGAACTACCCCTTCCAGCTCTGCCTGCACCCCCTGGTGAGCGCCCTGGCGGCCGGCAACAGCGTGGTGCTCAAACCTTCCGAGCACGCTCCCCGCACCGCGGCCCTGATCGCCGGGGCGGTCGCCGAAACCCTCCCTGCCGAGATCGTTCAGGTGGTATGCGGCGACGGCGGCGTCGCCGCCAGGCTGCTGGAGGAGCGCTTCGACCACATCTTCTTCACCGGCGGCGGCCGGGTGGGCCGGCTGGTGATGGCGGCCGCGGCCCGGCACCTCACCCCGGTGACCCTGGAGCTGGGCGGCAAGAGCCCCGCCATCGTGCTCGCCGATGCCGACCTCACCGTGACGGCACGGCGACTGGCCTGGGGCAAGAGCATCAACGCCGGCCAGACCTGCGTCGCCCCCGACCACGTGCTGGTGGAGGCCCCCCTGCGCGACCGCCTGGTGGAGGCCCTGGCAGCGGAGCTGGAGCGCTTCCACGGACCCGACCCCCTGCAGAGCGAGGATTTCGGCGCCATCGTCAACCAGGCCCAGTTCGACCGGCTGGCCGGCCTGCTCGCCGGCGCCCGCGAGCGGGGCCAGGTGCTGCACGGCGGGCGCTGCGATCCGGCCCGGCGCCGCATCGAACCCACCCTGCTGGCCGTGGAGTCGGCCGAGGATCCGCTGATGCAGGAGGAACTGTTCGGCCCCCTGCTGCCCATCCTGAGGGTGGCCCACCTGGAGGAAGCGCTCGAGCAGGTGCGCGGGCGGCCGAAACCCCTGGCGCTCTATCTGTTCAGCAACAACCGTGAGGCCCAGCGCCGCACCCTGGAGGGCACCAGCTCCGGCGGCGTGTGCTTCAACGATGTGGTGATGCAGGCCGGGGCCAGCCAGCTGGGCTTCGGCGGTGTGGGCGAGAGCGGCATGGGCCGCTACCACGGCGAGGCCGGCTTCCTCACCTTCTCCCATCTGCGCAGCGTGCTCCGGCGGCCCTTCTGGCTGGATCTGCCGCTCCGCTACCCCCCCTACGCCGGCAAGCTGGCCCTGGTGGAGCGCCTGCTGGGCTGACCCCGGCGGATTCGCTCCAGTGCCACTGGATCGACCGCAAAGGGCCCCTTAAGGTTCGACCAGCGATCCCCGGAGCCCATGCGCCGCACCCTTGCTGCCCTGGCCCTCACCCTGGCACTGCCGGGGCCCGCACTGCTTGCCCCCCCGGCCAGGGCCCAGGCGGTGGTGGTGGTCAGGGAAGGGGACACGCTCTCCGACATCGCCGAGCGCCATGGGGTGGGTCTCACCCGCCTGATGCAGGCCAACGGCATCAGCGACCCCGACCTGGTGGTGGTGGGACAGCGCCTCACCATCCCGGGTGGCGGGGGGCGCAGCGGCGGTGGCACTACCAGCGGCGGAGGGGGCAGCGTCACGGTGCAGGCCGGCGACACCCTCTCGGACATCGCCGCCCGGCATGGCATCAGCGTCTCGCGCCTGATGCAGGCCAACGGCATCAGCGACCCCGACCTGGTGGTGACCGGCCAGCGCCTCACCATCCCGGGGAGCGGGCGCGGCAGCTCCTCACCACCGACGCGCAGTCCCCAGCCCACCGCGCCGTACACCGTCAAGAGCGGCGAGACCCTCTCGGACATCGCGACGCGGTTCAACACCAGCACGGAGCGCCTGATCCAGCTGAACGGGCTCCGGAACCCGGATCTGGTGATGAGCGGCACCCGGCTGCAGGTGCCCGTGGCGCCCAAGCGCCAGACGGCGAAACCGGCGTCCGCCCCCACCAGGCCCGCAGCTCCGGACCGGAACGCACGCCAGCACGTGGTGGAAAGCGGGGAGAGCCTCTCGGTGATCGCCGGTCGTTATGGCACCACGGTGGAGCAGCTCGTGGCCCTCAACCGCATCGAGGATCCCGACCGCCTGCTCGCCGGCACACGGCTGCAGCTGCGCAGCGCCCCCCCTGCCCCAGCGGCCCGCCCGGCGGCATCCCCCCAGCAGGCTGTCCAGCCGGCACCCCGCCCTGCACCTCAACCGACGCCGCAGGCTCAAGCACAGCCCCGACCTCAGCCTCAGACTCAGTCACAACCGCAGCCGCAGGCTCAAGCACAGCCCCGGCCTCAGCCTCAGGCCAGCACCGAACCTGCCGCTGCTGCCCGCAGCCATCCTGCGGCGGTCATGCCCACGCGTGAATCCACGCCAACTCCCAGCCGCACCGAAGCCGCCCCGACAAGCACCACCAAGACCAGCCCAGCCAAAGCAGCCGCCACAGTCGCCACAGCCGGCACCGCAGCCACAACCGCCCCCGCGGCCAGCACGGCCAGCGCAGCCACGGCGGCGAGGGCCACGGTCGCGGCATCAGCAGCGTCAGCCCGCTCCACAGCCAACGCCCCGACCGCCGCCGCCGCGACCGCTACGCCCCAGCCGCGACCCCAGCCCCCTGTCCAGACGAGACCCGTGCAACCAGCGAGTGTGCGCACCACGGCTCCGTCGACCAGCCGGATCGCCGCCTCCACCCAGGGGGTGGCACCCACGCAGGCCGGCACGGCGCCCACCGCCAGGAGCACCACAGGCACCGCCTCCACTCCCGCCACAACCACTGCCACCAGCACCGCCAAGCGAACCCCCTCAGCCGCGGCGGTGACCACCGGTCCGGCCGCCGCCGCAAAGGGCGCGGCCACGGGAAGCTCCACGGTCGCCGCCCGTTCCACAAGCCGCACGTCGGCCAGCAGCGGCGATTGGCGCAGCTACGGCCCGCTGCAGATCGACTGGGCGAACTGGCAATCGATGGGAGGCAGCTACGTCGCCCCCAGCCTGAACAGCGACGGCAAGGCCCGTTATCTGGCTGTGAACTGCACCGCCCGCAAGCTCAACACCACGACGCCGGCGGGCCAGTGGAACAGCTGGGAATCGCCGGCCCAGGATTTCGAGAAGAAGCTGGTACAGGACATCTGCAAGGAAAAAGGCGGCTGAGGCAAGGCAGCCGAGGCCCGCAGCCACCGCGCTCAGGCCGCCCAGTGCAGCGGCCAGGGCTCCCGCAGGTACTGCCGGCCGGTCGGTTTCAGGTAGAGCCGCTGAGCGCCGTCATCGCTCTCGCTGATCAGGTCCTCCTCCACCAGGCGGCGCGCCAGCCAGCCCCAGCGCTCCTCGTCCCGGCCGCCCCGGCCCGCCAGTTCCTCCACCAAGCTGCGCAGGGCACGACCCCGCTGGTCCCCCAGCAACGCCAGCAGCTGGGCCGCCTGCTCGGACCAGTCCCTTTGCCGCAGGGAGCCGGTGCGGCGGGCCTCGCAGCGGTCGCAGCGCCCACAGGGCGGCACCAGCTCGCCCACCGCCAGCAGCAGGGCCTGCTCGCGGCAGCCCTCCCCCTCCGCCACCGCCTCCATGCGCCGCAGCTGCCGCTGGGCCAGCTCCAGACGCTGCCGCTCGCCATCGGGCCCACCCTCGGCGCAGTCCCCGCCGGCAGCGCGGATCGCCCAGCCCAGGCTGGTGCGATCGGCCGGGTCGAACAGCACCAGACAATCGGCCGGCCCGCCATCGCGGCCGGCCCGGCCCGATTCCTGCAGATACCCCTCGGCACTGGCGGGCAGGTCAAGGTGCAGCACCAGGCCCACATCGGGGCGGTCCACCCCCATCCCGAAGGCCACCGTGGCCACCAGCACCGGCCGGGGCTGCTCCTGAAAGTGAACCAGGGCCTGCCGCCGCCGGCTGGGATCCAGGCCGGCGTGATACGGGACTGCGTCCACACCGGCGGCCTGCAGGCGGGCGGCCCACTGCTCCACCGAGCGGCGTGCCCGCGCGTAGACCAGCACCGCCCCCCGCGACCGGCCGATGGCCTCCAGCACCTGCGGCAGGGGATCGGCCGGGCGCCGGCGCATCGCGTAGCGGAGGTTGCTGCGGCGGGCGGAGCGCACCTGGATCAGGGGGCGGCGCAGCTCAAGCAGACGGATGATGTCGGCCCGCACCTGGGGTGCCGCCGTGGCGCTCAGGGCCACCACTGGCACCCCGGGGCAGAGACGGCGCAGCTGGCCCAGCCGGCGGTAGTCAGGGCGGAAATCGTGGCCCCAGGCGCTGATGCAGTGGGCCTCATCCACCGCCAGCCCCACCAGCCCGCCCTCAGCCAGCAGGTCGTCCAGCAGCTGGCGGGTCGATTCCACCTGCAGCCGCTCCGGAGCCAGATACAGCAACCTCAGGCGGCGCTCACGGATGCGCCGCAGCAGCTGCAGCCGCTCCCCGGTCTCCAGCCCACGGTGCAGACAGGCCGCCGCGATGCCCCGGCGACGCAGCTGCTCCACCTGGTCCTGCATCAGCGCCACCAGCGGGGAGACCACCAGCACCAGACCCTCACGCACCAGGGCCGGCAGCTGGAAGCAGAGGGATTTCCCGGCGCCGGTGGGCAGCACCGCCAGGCAATCGCGTCCCTCCAGGAGGGCTTCCACCACCGGACGCTGGCCTGGCCGGAACCCGTCCCACCCGAAGTGCCGCAGCAGGGCCTGCTCGAGAGGGTCAGGCAACACCACCATCCGGGGACGCGGGAAGGATACCCATCGCGGCGCCCGGCGCCAGTGAGGTCAGGGCAGGGGTGGCGCCTCCAGCTGATCCGGCGACTCCTCCACCAGCTGCAGCCGCACCCGCTTGCCGCCCGCCAGCTCCCCGAGCGACACCCGCAGGGTGCTGCCGCTCAGCGACTGCAGGGCCGTGAGCAGCTCGCGCAGGTGGGGGGTGCTGCTGCCGCTCTCCACCCACAGGCGCTCCTGCAGGCCGTTCAGCCGCCGCCAGCTGGTGTGCAGCTTCAGCACGGCGGCCTCAAGGGTCTGGGCCTGGCCCACGGCATCGGCCAGCAGTCCCAGGGCATCGAGCCGCTGGGCCTCCTGCAGGGCCTTCTCGAAATCCAGCTCCCCCTGCTGGAACGCCCGCACCGCCAGAGCGGCCTCGGCCGCCTTGCTCAGCCAGCGGGCCGTGCTGGTCACCTCCCGCACCCGCTCGAGTTCCGGCTCCTCCCGCAGCACCCGGCGCAGGTCGTCCTGCTGTTCCTCGGGCAACTTGGCCAGCTCCTTCACCAGCGGCGCCACCGCCCGCGGCGGCAGGAGGTTCTCCGCCGTGCGCTGGCGGATCTCCTCAGGCAGCAGCGGACTGGTGGCCGCCGTGAACTCATCGGCCAGACGCCGCACCTGCTTGCGGGTGATCTCCTGGCCGTCGTTGGCGGCCTCGGAGATCATCAGCTGCACTTCCGGATCGGCCTCGGCGGTCTCCAGAAAGGCCCGCTTGGAGAACCGGTTCACGCTGGCCTCCTCCAGCACCCCTTCGGCCAGCATCCGGTCGGCCGACTCGGCCAGCTGGATCAGGGTGTAGGCGCGGGTCTTGCTGATCTCCCGCTCCCGGAGCCACTGCAGAAACCCGGTGCCGCGTCCCTCGCCGCCGCGTTTCTCCCGGTCGCGCACGGCCCGCAGGATCCGTCCCCGCCAGATCTCGGTGTGCAGGTCGAAGCGGTCGCACACGGCCCAGGCCTGCTCCAGCCGGGCCAGGAACTCCATCGTGCTGATGGTGTCGCTGTCCGGGTCGGGCAGATCGAGGCTGAACACCGGAGCCTCGGGCGCGTCCAGAGCCATGGAGGATGCGGGCACAGGGGCCGGGCACAGAGGCCGATGCTCCCACGCGGAGCGCTACGGCTTGGACGACGAAACGTGACGTCGCCCCCGGCGGCCCCGGCGGCCGCGGGTATCTTCCCTCTGGCAGCCTCCACATTCACCGCAGCGATGGCCATTTCCCGCGGCGACAAGGTGCGCATCAAGCGTCCCGAGTCCTACTGGTTCAACGAAGTCGGCACCGTGGCGTCGGTTGACACCTCCGGCATCCGCTACCCCGTGGTGGTTCGCTTCGAGAAGGTGAACTACAGCGGCTACAGCGGCTCCGAAGGCGGCATCAACACCAACAACTTCGCCGAGAGCGAGCTCGAGAAGGCCTGAGCCCAACGGCTCAATGGGCGACCGCGGAGCTGCGATCCGCAGCTCCTGACCAGCCCCGGCAGGTGCTCATGAGTCACCTGCCGGGGCTGTGACACGCTGAGCGGCTGCACCGTTCCCGCGACGCCGTGCCGGAGCTCCCCGAGGTTGAAACCGTGCGCCGTGGTCTGCAGCAGCGGACCACGGACTTCCGGGTGGAGCGGGTCGAGGTGCTGCGGGACCGGGCCGTCGCCAGTCCTTCCGACCCAGCCGCGTTCGCTGCCGCATTGGAGGGCTGCAGCCTCGCCGGCTGGCAGCGACGGGGCAAGTATCTGCTGGGTGATCTCCGGCGGGATGGTGACACGGCGGGGGTCTGGGGAGTGCACCTCCGCATGACCGGCCAGTTCCTCTGGCTGTGCGAGCAACGACCTCCGTGCGGCCATACCCGGGTGCGGATCTGGAACCAGCGCAACGAGGAGCTGCGCTTCGTGGACACCCGCAGCTTCGGACAGATGTGGTGGGTGCCTCCGCACATCCCGGTGGAGCAGGTGATCACGGGGCTGCAGCGCCTCGGGCCTGAACCGTTCGGCGCGGCATTCACGGCCGGCTATCTGCGGCAACGGCTGAGGGGATCACGGCGACCGATCAAAGCTGCGCTGCTGGATCAGTCCCTGGTGGCCGGGGTGGGCAACATCTATGCCGATGAGGCGCTGTTCAGCGCCGGAATCCGCCCGCACACACCCAGCGGCCGGCTGAGCCTGGCGAGGCTCGAGACGCTGCGCGAGGCCCTCGTGCGCGTTCTGGAGATCAGCATCGGTGCCGGAGGCACCACCTTCAGCGACTTCCGCGATCTCACCGGCACCAACGGCAACTACGGGGGGGTGGCCCTGGTGTACCGGCGTGGCGGACAGCCCTGCCGCACCTGCGGCACGTCCATCCGCCGCGAGAAGCTGGGGGGACGCAGCAGCCACTGGTGTCCCCGCTGCCAGCACTGATGTCAGCTTGCCCCATGTCCGGAGAACACCAGCTGGAGCTGGCCTGTGAGCTGAGCGCCACCATGGCGGCCATTCACCGCCGCGGCTGGTGTGATGGCACGGGCGGCAACTTCAGCTGCGTGCTGCAACACGCGCCCCTGCGGCTGCTGATGGCCCCCAGTGGCGTGGACAAGGGAGCCGTGCGACCGGAAGAGCTGATCGTGGTGGATGGACAAGGCGGGTTGGTGCGTGGCAAGGGGCGGGCCAGCGCGGAAACCCTGCTGCACCTGGCGATCGTGACGGAAACAGGGGCAGGAGCCGTGCTCCACACCCACTCCCAGGCCGGCACGCTGCTGTCCCAGCACCATTCACCCGCAGCCGCCGGCGCTCCAGGTTCACTGCGTCTGGAGGATCTGGAGATGCTCAAGGGGCTGGAAGGGATCACCAGCCACGCCACCGTCGTGGACGTTCCGGTGCTGGCCAATGACCAGGATCTGCAGCGCCTGAGTGCGGCAGCGAGGCCGTATCTGGCCAATGCACCCCATGGACTGTTGATCGCCGGTCATGGCCTGTACGTGTGGGGCACGGACCTGGCCATGGCCCGTCGCCACCTGGAGATTCACGAGTTCCTGCTGGAACAGCACTGGCGACGGCTGCTCCTGACCGCCCTCACGCGCTGAACCCCATGTCCCGCAAACCTGCCCGCCTGCGGCGCACCGAAGCCGGCATCGAGCTCTGGGGTATCGCTCAGGTGCTGCTCGACATTGAAGGCACCACCTGCCCGGTGAGCTTCGTGGCCGACACCCTGTTCCCCTATGCCTCGCGGGCCCTGGGGCCATTCCTGGAGGCGGGGGCGCCGCGGCGCGAGGAGGTGCGGCAGTTGCTGGCAGCGGTTCACGATGCCTGGGTGCGGGATGAGGATCCAGCAGGTCGCCGCATGAGGGAACAGGACCCAGAGGACGCGGTCGGCTATCTGCGCTGGCTGATCAAGCAGGACCGGAAGCTGCCGGCCCTGAAGGAACTGCAAGGGCTGGTCTGGGCGGAGGGTTACCGCTCAGGAGAACTGGTTGCGCCCCTGTTCCCTGACGTGGCAGACAGTCTCCGGCGCTGGCATGCGCAGGGACTGGGACTGTCCGTGTATTCATCAGGATCGGTGCCAGCACAACAGCTGCTCTATCAGCACAGCTCTGCAGGTGACCTGAGGTCCCTATTCAAGCACTGGTTCGATACACGCACAGGTCCGAAACAACAGAGCAGCAGCTACGAGAAGATTGCCGCAGAACTACGCCATGACCCGGCTGAGATCTTGTTCATCAGCGACTCGGCAGCGGAATGCCTGGCGGCACAGGAAGCACGCATGGTGGTTCTGTTCAGTGATCGCGACGGCAATCCACAGCGCGATCCCCAGGGCCTCACGGCTGTCACGGACTTCACTCAGCTCACATTCCAGCCGGAGACCGATGTGAATTCAACACCGTGAATTCGACACTCAACTCCCTGATCCCCAGGTCCTCACCCACACTCATGCCCCAGGCCGGCCAGGCCAACACGCAGAGCACACCACTCGGCTGACTGAGCCAAAGTTCAGTTCAAGGCGCAAGATACAGCTCAGCCCCTGAAACGTGCGGCTGAGACCGGCTGATGGTTGGAGGTTTATCCTGGCATCGACCTATTTTCTCAGGGGGCTTCCCCCCCAATATCGTCGGCGCTGCAGCGTTTCACAGCCGAGTTCGAGATGGATCGGCGTGGGTCCACTGCGCCATGGACACCAGGAAAACGTCTCCTCCAGGGATGAACCCTGAAAACTGCATAGGTCTCTCAGCTCCTCTGCCCCCACCGCTCACCTCTCGGCTCGCGGCGGCGCTCGGCGCTGCACGTCTGGATCGATCCCATCTCCAGCTCCCGCCGCTCAGATCACCCTGATCAGATCACTCTGTCAGATCATCCTGAACGGAAACAGCCGCGGTTGAGCTCTCGTGTTGGTCAAGCCCTCGGTCTATTAGTACTCCTCCGCTTCACGCATTGCTGCGCTTCCACGTAGAGCCTATCAACGGGTAATCTTCCCGTGACCTTACTGGCTTTTGCCATGGGAATACTCATCTTGAGGTGGGCTTCCCACTTAGATGCTTTCAGCGGTTATCCTCTCCGCACATGGCTACCCAGCGTTTACCGTTGGCACGAT
>JALOOQ010000070.1 GCA_025454305.1 Cyanobium sp. Prado107 | reverse complement strand
GCGATCGCCGATCCCCGCGCGTCGAGCGGACCCTATGTACTTCCGGTGGGCGCCACGCTCGACCCCGCCAGCGCCGTGCTCGACGCGGCAAGCAGAGAGATCAAGGAGTGGCAGGCGGTGATGGATTTCCTGCGGGATCTTCCCGACCGGGATGGCGACGGTCTGCCGATCCTCCGCAAGGATTCGGCGGCCCGGGAACAGCGCGCGATCCGCCTATGAACAGCTCTCCTCAGCCATCGGTCGGTGCCGGAGCCCGCGCCCCTGGCCGGCCACCGTCCAGGGACATGGTGTGGATCCCTGGAGGGACGTTCACCATGGGCTCCGATCACCACTATCCCGAGGAGGCGCCCGCCCACCGGGTGCGGGTGAACGGCTTCTGGATCGACCGGGCCCCGGTGACCAATGCCCAGTTCCAGAAGTTCGTGAAGGCCACCGGGTATGTGACCCTCGCCCAGAAGCCCGCCGATCCTGCCGATTACCCCGGTGCCCAGCCGCAGCTGCTGGCCCCTTCCTCGATCGTGTTCGTGCCGCCGGCAGGGCCGGTGGGCACCGGAGATCCCTATCGCTGGTGGCAGTACGTACCGGGTGCCGACTGGCGGCACCCCGAGGGCCCGGGCAGTTCCATCAAGGGCCGTGAACAGCACCCCGTGGTGCATGTGGCCTACGCGGATGCCGTGGCCTACGCCGCCTGGGCCGGCAAGACCCTGCCCAGCGAAGCCGAATGGGAGCGGGCCGCCCGGGGCGGACTCGAAGGGGCCGAATTCGCCTGGGGTGACGAGCTCCACCCCGGCGGCGTGCCGATGGCCAACACCTTCCAGGGCGACTTTCCGCATCACAACAGCCGCCGCGATGGCTTTGAGCGCACGTCGCCGGTGGGTTCCTTCCCGCCGAACGGCTTCGGGCTGCTCGACATGATCGGCAACGTGTGGGAGTGGACCGAGGACTGGTATGCCGACCACGGCCGCGTCGTGAGAGACCACAAGGCCGCCGGGGGGTGCTGCACCATCGAGATTCCCCGCGGGGCCACCCGGGAGGCCAGCATCGATTCCTCCTCCCAGCACGGCACCATCCCCCGCAAGGTGGTGAAGGGCGGTTCCTTTCTGTGCGCGCCGAGCTACTGCCGCCGCTACCGCCCGGCCGCGCGCATGGCCCAGGGCATCGACACCTCCACCTGCCACATGGGCTTCCGCTGCATCGTGCGCATCCCCCACTCCTCTTGAATCCCATGGAACTGCTCGAGCATCTGGAGCCCGGCCTGCAGGTTCTGGCTGGCTGGTTGCGCTTCGTGCTCGAAACTCTGTCGGTGCTCTGCGTGCTCACCGGTCTGGTGTCGGTGCTGCGGATGGCCACACCACCGACCCTCCTCCGGCGGCGCCACCGGCCCACCACCGGTGTGCGCCTCACGTTCGGCAGCTGGTTGTCGATGGCCCTGGAATTCCAGCTGGGGGCCGACATCGTCGCCACCACCACCGCCCCCACGGGTCAGAACCTGATCCAGCTGGCCGCAGTGGCTGTGATCCGAACGTTCCTCAACGTGTTCCTGGCCAGGGAGATCGAGTCGGAGCAGAAGATGGAGGCGGAACTGCAGCGCGCAGGAGCTTATGAATGACCCGCAATCGCCCATGAACCTCACCAACGAGCTCGCCAAGCAGCGCAACCGGGCCGCCGCCGAGCGCACGCTGATGGCCTGGATCCGCACCTGTCTCTCGCTGATCAGCTTCGGCTTCGGCCTCGACAAGATCATCGGCGCCATCAACCGCACCCGTCTTGGCGAGAGCAGCCATGTGGATCTGAGCGTGCGCCTGATGGCGATGGGATTCGTGCTCGTCGGCATCCTGGCGATGGGGGCGGCCATCCGCCAGCACCACAGGGATCTCCGCCAGATCCGCCGCGACGATTATGTCTATATCGAGGAGAGATCGATTTCCACGGCCACTGCGGCGGCGCTGATCGTGATCGGCGCGATCGCTCTGATCATCCTGATCCTAGGGGCGTTCTCGGCTTGAGCGGGCTCACAAGCTCTGCCCTGGATTCCTGTTCATTCCCTCCTTCCTTCCCATGGCCCAGGCCGCTGCCCTCCTCGTTCCTGCCACGCTCTTCGCGATCATGTTCGCGCTCGGGCTGGGGCTGCCGAAAGGCATCCGCGACCTGGTCAGGAGTCGGCGCCTGCTGCTGCTGCGGGTGCTGCTCGGCAGTTGCCTTCTGGTTCCCCTGGTGGCGGTGCTCCTTCTCCAGTTGCCCCTCAGTGAGCTGCTCTCCCAGCCCGCCCGCTTCGGCCTTGCCCTGATGGCCGTGTGCCCCAGTGCGCCGCTCACGCTGCGCAAGGCGGACAAGGCCGGCGGCAGCAGCGCTCTGGCCGCCACTCTGCAGGTCAGCGCGGCTCTGGCCGCCATCGTGTCCATCCCGCTGATGGCCGTTCTGCTCACCACGCTGCACGGCGTGGAGGGGTGGGACATTCAGCCCCGGCAGGTGGCGCTCCAGATCGGCATCGCCCAGATTCTGCCGCTTGCTCTCGGCATGGTGGTGAGGCGACGATGGCCGGCCTGGGCCGCCAGCCAGATCGATTTCTTCGACCGGCTCGCGAATGTGCTGCTGCTGATCCTGGTGGTGGCCGTGCTGCTGAAGACAGGGCACCTGCTCGTGCCCTTCGTGAGCCGGAATCTCCTGGCCCTGGCCTTCATGGCGGTGATGGTGCTCGCCTCGATGGCGATCGGCTTCCTGCTGGCCGGACGAGACAGGGAGGAGCAGACCACAGCCGCCCTGGTGACCTCGATGCGCAATCCCGGGCTGGCGCTGCTGTTCGCCGCCATCCACGGCCCCACCATCGAGGGCCTGAAGCTGGCGATCCTGGTCTATCTGCTCATCACCGTGGTGGTGCACATCCCCTTCCTGCGCTGGCGGAGGCAGTTCGCTGCCGCCTGATCCACCCGCCTGATCAACCCTTCGGGGCCCGGGATCCGTCGTCCGGGGCTGCGGGCACCGTGCTGGGGTTGCCGTTGCGGATGGCGTGATAGCCGGGGGAGAGAATTTCCACGTTGGCCTTGGCGAACTGATCCTGCAGCGCAGCCAGCACCTCCGAGAGCGTCTGCCGGTAGGTGCCGGCATCGCGCACGAAGGCGTTGAGTTCGTAGCTGATGTGGAAGTCGTTCAATGACGTCTGCAGCACGAAGGGTTCGATCTCATCGGTGATGCCGGCCACGCTGCGGGCGGCGCCGAGCATCAGCTCGTGCACCTGCCGCCAGGGCACGTCGTAGCCGATGGTGATCGTGGTGGCGAGAGCCACCGGCTGCTGGATCTCCCGCCGCGAGAAGCTGTAGTTCACCACCGAGGCGCCGATCACGGTGGCGTTGGGAATGCTCACCAGCTCGTTGCGCGGCGTCTGCAGACGCGTCACCAGCAGGGCCCGGTCCTGCACGACCCCGAGAACGCCGTTGATCTCCACCCGGTCGCCTTCGCGGAAGGCCCGGGTGTAGATCAGCATCAGGCCGCTGATCACGTTGGTGGCGATGGCACTCGAACCGAAGGCCGCCAGCACGCCCACGAACAGACCGGCTCCCTGGAACACCTTGCTCTCCGAGCCGGGGATGTAGGGGAAGGCCGCCGCCAGGCCGATCAGGGTGAGCAGGATCGTCGCCAGGCGCGCCGTGGGCAGGGCCCATTCCTGATAGAACCCGGGGATGCGGACCCGTCCGCGATGCAGCGCCTGGAACCAGGCATTGCTGGCGCGGATCACCAGGATGGTGATCGCCAGGATCACCAGAATCGAGAGCAGGTTGGGAATGGCCTGCACCACCCCGCTCAGGAAGCCCATCACGAGATCCCGGATCTGACTCCGGAGGCCCGCGGCGATGCCCTGGGTGGGAGGGAACAGACCCAGCAGCAGCGGGATCAGGAGGTAGCTGATGAGGATCACCACGCTCCAGTGGATCACCTGGCGCAGGCGTTGCATCAGCCTGCGCACCTGATCCACCTCCACAAACCCGCTCAGGCCGAAACGGCTCAGGCGCTGCAGGATGAATTGCGGCCGCTGGGCGAACTGCCTGCGCAGGCGCTCGTTGAGCATTCCCTGGCCTCGCAGCCAGAGCACGTAGATCCCCAGCACCAGCGCGGCCAGTGCCGTTCCCGTCAGCCAGGAGCTGAGGGTGCGGCGGCTGCGGTAGTCGTTGATGGCTGTGCGCAGCTGGTCGCGGTAGCGGATTGCCAGGTTCTGACGGGTGAGACCGAAACAGGCCGCGACGCGATCGTCCACGGCCATCTCGGGCGCGAAGTGCCCGTCCGGCTCCAGGATGCCGATCACGGAGTAGGGCGGATCCTCCTGCACCACCACCTGGGAGGGCTGAACGGCCAGGTCCCTTGCCAGCTGGAGCAACCGTGCCTCCGCACGACGCACGTAGGCATCGAGCTCCTGGGCGCCCGGTGCACGCCGGATCTCCAGCACCGTCTGGCCGTCCAGAGTGATGAAGCCCGGCTGTTCTGCACATCCCGCCTTGCCGGCCACCTCCGCCGGCGCCGCATCCTTGGCCGTCGCGGCCAACGCGTCACCCCCAAGAGCCCCTACGGGTGTCTGCGTGGTGAGGAGAATCCCAAAGGTGAGTGCGAGTGCCAGGCAGAGGGAAAGGACGGGTCCATGCCTGTGGATCCGATCACGGCTCCTCCTTGGCAGGTCCGGCATGGCCGCACTCCTCACGGTTCAGGGCTGGCATCCTGGCGTAGGCCCCCTCGCCCGTCTGCCCTGGGGCTCACCCCTTCCTGGCTGTGTCTTCTCAGGAGCGGAAGGGGTCGGAAAGGGGCGCGGGGCTTCAGGGGTGTGGGGCTTCAGAAGAAGAAGGTCAGTCCCACCTCGATGCCGTTCTGGTCGAGGCTGAAGCCACTGCTGGGGCTGTTGTCGTTCCGGTACTCCAACCCCAGGTAGCGCCAGGAGAGATTCACCTGGGTGCTGTTGCCGATGGCGTACCCCAGGCCCACCTGGGCATTGCCGGAGAGGTCCTGATCGCCGCTGATGCCGAAGCCGCCGATGTCGGCCCGGGCGAAGGCGCGCAGACGGGGGGAGAGAAACACCTGGCCCTGCAGCCCCACCAGCGGCTGAGCCCAGGTGCGCCCGAAGGTGCCCTGCCGTTCGAACTCCAGCCCCAGCGGCCCGGTGCCCCGCACTTGCGCATCCACATCGAGAGAGGCGTCGATCAGCCGCACGCCGGCGTAGGGGACCAGGGTGAAGGTGCCCGGTTCGGCCAGCGCGGTTTCCGGTGCGCCGATGCGGTAGCGCACGGCCAGGTCGTAGATGCCCAGCCCCTGCGTCACCTCCGCCTTGCCCGTGAAGCGGCCCCTCGGGCCGGTGCGGGCCGCCTGGGCGCCGAGCTGCACGTAGCTGAGATCGGTGAGCAGCCCCCACCGGTCGCGCTCCACATAACCGCGCACGAAGGTGGCCCACTCCAGGGCATCGAGGATGTCTCCCAGGTTCAGGTCCACGTCCGCCTCGAAGCCGCGGATGCGGGTGGTTCCGGTGGCTTTCAGGGGGGCGAAGCCGTAGAGCTCGAGGGAGCCGCGCCACTCCGGCTCGCCATCGCCTTCGCCATCACCATCTGCATCGGTTTCGCCACCGGAATCGGGGGTGGCCGGCGCCGGATCCGCTGCCGGTCCGACGTCCTGTGCCGCCTCCAGCGGGAGAGCCGGCGTCTGTCCCTCCCCCTGGGCGAGGGGTTGCGCGGCTGTCTCCGGCACCGTCGGCCCATCCGTGGAGGGCTCAGGGGCGGACTCGGCCCTGGCGGCGACAGGGGCGAGCAGGCATGGAACAACTCCAAGGACCGCGGCGATCCCAGCGAGGTTGCTGAACACAGGCGGCATGCGGATCATCTCGGAGTCGTGTCGGAGTTGCGAGGGGTGGGTGGGGAATCGTGGCTGGTGCCGCTGAATGGTCAACCGCAGCTGGATGGTCGAGTCCTGCCAGGGGGCACACCCTGCCGGGGGTCACACCTTATCGGCTCGGAGCAGCCCGATCGGGGAAAGGTTGTCGTCCGATTGGCTGCCCATCTTGCGTGGACACGGATTCTGTCGTCGTTCGTTGCGGATGCCGAGGGCAGCAAGCTGTGCTCAGCCAACTGGGAGAGGAGCGGCCCAGGAATCACCCACTAGCGACAGATTTAACTGTTTTGCGTATTCAGACGGTGCGCCGGACGGGGCGCATTCGCTATCCAAGGGTTCACTGAGTCGTGCTGGCTGGTTCGGCCCATCGACACGTTGCTTGATCGGGGGCTCATCGCCCGCCAGCACCGTTCCAGCGCTGGAGACTCCGACAGGACAGGCCCAGGCGGCTCTTCCCCAGGCGGCTGCAGGCCTGGTGGAACCAGTCATTGGATGCCAGGTTGGCAGCAGCTGAGGATCTCAGCGAGATTCGTCGTGATCTCTCTGCCCTGAGTTGCGGTCCGGCAGCCGTCTGTTCAGTCCCACTCTGTTCACTGCCCTTTGGGGCCAGGGTTGCCATTGGGGCTTGCAGCGAGCAGCGGCCCCACGAAACGGGGGGCCTCCTGCGCAGAACTCGTTACACAGGCAGGTCGCATCGGGCACACGCAATTGAGAATCGCTTGCAAAAGCGACGCGATTCCTCCTAGGTTCTGACGATCTCCCCACAGGCGCTCAGCCAGCGCATCACTCCATGGCCCAGCCCCTAGGCACCGCCAGTTCAGACCACGCCAACCTCTGCCCCGGCGTCCGCCAGTGCCCGGTGCTCACCGCCGGCAAGAAAAAGAGCTGCAAGCAGAAGAAGTGCTCCAACTGGAAGGGCGGCAAGTGCCGCTGCGGCCGCGACTAGTCGCGCCGCTCCAGCGTTGGGATCAGGGCGATCGAGGCGACCAGACCCAGCACCATGATCACCAGGGCCGGCCCCATGGCCGCCTCCACCCGCTCGTCGCTGGCGTACTGATACACCCGCACCGCCAGGGTGTCGAAGTTGAAGGGTCGCAGGGCCAGGGTGAGGGGAAGTTCCTTCACCACATCCACGAACACCAGCAAGCCGCCCACCAGCAGCGGTCCCCGCAGCAGCGGCAGGTGCACCTTCCGCACCACGGCCAGCCAGGAGTGGCCGAGGCTGCTGGCGCTTTCGTCCATGGAGGGCGGCACCCGCTCCAGGGCCGCGTCCAGCCCCTGTTTGCTCACCGCCATGAAGCGGTCGGCGTAGCCCCACACCAGCAGCAGCAGCGGACTCAGCAGCAGCGGACCGCCGATGATCAGCAGTCCCACGCCGAGCACGCTTCCCGGCACGGCATAGCCGAGCCCGGCGACGAAGCTGATCTGACGGATCAGGGGCTGGGGGCTCCAGCGGCGGATGATCGCCAGCAGCACGGCGCCGGTGCAGGTGATCACGGTGGCCACCAGCGCCAGGATGAGACTGCGGCTGGACAGCCGCATGAGTTCGTCGAGGGGTTCGGCCCGCAGTGACGGCCAGCCCTCGCTGATCCAGAGCACCGGGATCGCCACTGCCAGCAGCGGGGGCAGGGCCGTGGCCAGCTGAGCCAGAGCCGCACGCCAGCCGCGCAGGGGCCAGCTGAACGGTTGCTCGGCCTCGCTTTCCAGGTTCCAGCGCTTGCTGCGCCGGCGCAGCTGGCGCTCCAGGGCGATCAGCGCACCCACGATGGCGAGCGCCACCAGCGACAGCAGCGCCGCTCCCTGGGGGTCACCGTCCACCTGCCAGCGGTCGAGAATGCCGGCCGAGAGGCTGGGCACGCCCAGCAGCCGGACGGCCCCCAGTTCATTCACCACCTCCATGGCGCTGAGGGCCACGCCGGCCCCGATCGCCGGCAGGGCGATCGGCAGGGCCACGCGGAAGAAGCTCGACCACGGGCCCATGCCCAGCGAGCGGCTGGCTTCCACCAGCCGGCGGCCTCCCGCGGAGAAGCTCTCCGTGGTGAGCAGAAACACGTAGCTGTAGTTGGCCAGGCTGAGCAGCAGGATCGCCCAGCCGAGGCCATGGATCCGGAAGCCCCGGTGGCTGCCCCAGTCGATCAGGCTCGCGGCCAGGAGATAGGTGGGGAAGGCCATCGGCACCAGCTGGGCGATGCGCAGCAGACGCCGTCCCGGGAAGCGGCAGACGGCCGTGAGCCAGCCGATTCCCGTGCCCAGCAACGCTCCCAGGATGCCCTCGCCGCCCACCAGCAGCAGGGTGCCGCGGATCTGGGCAGCCCCATCGAAGCCCAGCCCGAGGGGACTGGGCTGGGCGGCGAAGAGGGCGTCCCAGAACAGGGCGAGCAGCGGCAGCAGTGCCAGCAGGCCGATGCCGAGGGCCGACAGCACGAGGCCCCGGCGACCGTTGCCGGCTGCCGGGGACGCTCCTGCGAGGTTGCGGTCTGGACGCGCCGTTGACTCCATCGCAGCGGGGTTGAGGCTCCGGTCTAGTTCCAGCCAGCCTGTTGCATCAGCTGCACGGCCTCACGGTTGCGCTGACCCAGCTGCCGGATCGTCACCGGCGTGGCCGTGAACGTGCCGAAGCTGCGCAGGGTGGCGTTGTTGCCCCATCCCTTCACCGGATATTCGTTGTTCGCCCCGGCGTACCCTTCGCCCGCGGTGGGGGAGGAGAGAAACTCCAGCAGCCTGCGGGCCCCTTCGGGGTTGCCGGCGCTTCTGGTCACACCGCCACCGGTGACATTCACGTGGGTGGGATTGACCCACACCACCTTCACCTTGCGGGCATTCGCCTTGTCGGTGGCGTTGTCGGAGGTGAGCAGGCGGGCCAGGTAGTAGGTGTTGGCCACGGTGGCGCCGCATTCGCCCTGGCCCACCGCCCGCACCATGGTGGTGTCGGAGGTGAAGAAGGGCTGCTTGACGTTGGCCACCATGCCCTTCAGCCAGCGTTCGGTGGTGGCTTTGCCGGCCCGCTGCAGCACATCGGCGGTGAGCGACTGGCTGTAGACGCTGGCCCTGTTGCGCATGCAGAGCTTGCCCTTCAGTTCCTTGCGCGTGAGATCGCCGTAGGTGCGGATCAGGTTGGGATTCACCTGGGCCGGGTTGACCATCACCGGCCGGGCCCGGCGGGTGAGGGCGAACCAGTGGCCGCCGGGGTCGCGCAGATTGGCGGGCACGTCGCGCTTGAGGGCGGCCGAGTTGATCGGGCGGAACAGATTCAGCTCCTGCGCTCTGATCAGGCGTGCGGCATCCACCGTCACCAGCACATCGGCGGGGCTCTTGGCGCCTTCGCGGCGCAGACGCTCGATCATCTCATCGTCCTTGCCTTCGATGAGATTCACCTTGATCCCCGTCTGGCGGGTGAACTGCGCATAGAGCTCCTTGTCGGTATTGTAGTGGCGACCGGAGTAGACATTCACCACCTGGTTGCGGCTCTGGGCCTGGGTCGCGGCGGTGATGGCAGCCAGCAGGCTCAGGCTGCCCGCGGCGGCCAGGCCGAGGCGGAATGCCCTGGTGTTGAAGGGAGACTTGATCATGGTTGTGGGAAATGAAGGCCAGGGACCGAGATGGATCGGTCCCTGGCACGAGGACAGGTGTGCAGGATTGTGAGCAGCGATCAGAACCGGAAGGTGGTCTGGATCACGCCGCCCCAGGCGTCGTTGAAGCTGTTGCTGCGCGGGCTGTCCGCGTAGAAGAGAGCCGGGGTGATGCTGATGTTGTCGGTGACCTGGAAGCGGTAGAAGATCTCGTAGAGCAGCGATTCGGTCTCGTTTTCGTCCGTGAACGGAGGCATGCCGATGGCGAAGCCGGCGGCGTTGCCGGCCCAGCCCACATCGCTCCACTGCAGACCGGCCATCCAGGACTGGGAATCATCCAGGCCGCCGCTGGCCCAGTTGTAGCCGTAGCCGAGGCTGATCGAGGGGATCCAGCCGCTGTCCACCGGGCCCCAGTAGCCGGCGATCGAGAGGCTGTTGGTCTCGCCGCCATCAGGCACGGTGGCGCTGAAGTTGGGGACGCGGATCCGTGAGTTGGCGGAGCCGTAGCGGTAGCCCAGGGCCAGGCCCCAGTTCTTGCCGCGATAGCCCAGCTGGGAGAGGGCGTTGATGCCGCTGTCGGAGGTGAAGGCACCTACGCTGGAGTCGGCGAAGCCGTTGCTGGAGACGTAGTTGGTGTCAAAGGTGAGGTAGGGATTGCCCTTCTCCACCTGCTGCCGCCAGCTCACGCCAACACCGGCACCGGTGGCCTTGTTGTAGGTGCCGGAAGCGCCGGCCAGGCCGAAGTAGTCGAGGATGTCCGACTTGTAGGCGCTGGGGATGAAGGAGAGCATCTCGGTG
>JALOOQ010000007.1 GCA_025454305.1 Cyanobium sp. Prado107 | reverse complement strand
GGTGATCTGGCTTTGATTGGGCTTCTCCGTTCCCCTCCTGGAAATCGACGGGAACGGCTGCTGTCGGATGTATGAAGGGCAAGTCCTGCAGGCCCGGACTTCCGGGTGCCTGTGAGCCCCAATCCCTTCCATGGCTTCCTACAAGGTCACCCTCATCAACGAGAGCGAGGGCCTCAACAAGACCATCGAGGTTCCTGACGACCAGTACATCCTCGACGCCGCTGAAGAGCAGGGCATCGACCTCCCCTACTCCTGCCGCGCCGGCGCCTGCAGCACCTGCGCCGGCAAGCTCACCTCAGGCACCGTCGACCAGTCCGATCAGAGCTTCCTCGACGACGATCAGATCGAAGCCGGCTTCGTGCTCACCTGCGTCGCCTACCCCACCAGCGACTGCACCATCACCACCCATGCCGAGGAAGAGCTCTACTGAGCCGCCTGCAGGCCTCCAGTCACGTCCTGGCGGGCTTGATCCCGAACCCGGTCTCGGCCACCCTTCGGGGTGGCTTTTTCATGCCCAGACTCCGCTGAATCCGCGTCCTCTTCTGTCCCTGTCCTCCTCCCTCACCAGCGGCTCCTCTCCGGCGCTCTCCCTCGCCCATGCGGGTGAACGTCTGCTGCCCCCGGGTTCGGAGCACACCAGTGCGGGCGGGCAGCACAGCTACCGCATTCTTGGCCCCTGCTGCCGTCTGTTCGATCGCGAGGAGCTTCCCTGGCCCTGCTGTCGCCTGGCCTGGCGCAGCAAGGAGCCGAGCTGGCGCCGCATCGGGCGTCGCTTCGTGGCCGACCTGGCCGCCCGGCGCTGTCCCTCCTACGCCGTGGAACTGCTCCTGCCCGGTGCGCGCCCCACCCGCACGGTGGTGACGCTGTTCCCGGTGCGCCTGCATCCGACGCTCCAGGAGTGGTGGTACAGCAAGCTGCCGGCTTCACTCGATCCGGCCAACGTCTCACCTCCACGTGTCGCCGTCACGCCTGCCGCCGGGGAGCCGACCCACAAAAAAGCCGGCGCCTGAGGCACCGGTGTGATCAGCGGTCGCTGAGCGGGCGAGTCGGCTGAGCAGGGAGGAAGTGGTTTTGACGTGACTCAGAAGTAAATCTTGCCGCCGCCCCACTGCACGCCCTGCACCTTGGGCGCCGTGAGGATGAAGCCCGCCATCAGGCGCAGATCCTCGTCATCGAGGTCGCGCATCTTCACGAAGATGTCGCTGCTGCGGATGCTGGGGTGCACGTCGGCGATCGAGTACTCACCGTCGTAGCTGGTGGGATCCTTCATGTAGTCCACCAGGGCCTCCACGTTGTCGCGGGGTGGTGTGGCCAGGGCCAGGGTCTCCAGGTCGAGCCCCACGTTCTGGTTGGTCTTGGTGATGCCGCCGGCGTGGCACTCACCACAGCTGCTGTTGAACAGTTTCCGTCCTGCCTTGATCTCCTGCTGGGTGAAGGTCACCGTGCTGCCATCGGGGCTGCCGGGCACCGTGAGCTGTTCCGTGGTCCACTGGGCGGCCAGGGCCTGGCCGCTGAAGCCCACGCAGAGCAGCAGCGCGAGGGGGAGGGCCAGCAGATTGCGGGCCGCTGCTCGCAGCGCCCTGCGCAGGGAGGGGGTGGCGAAGGCCGGAGGGGTCAAGGCCATGGGGAGAAGCCGGAGGTGTGGCGGGAGCAACCGCGTCGCAGACCTTGTATCACGGGGGCCGGGGGCTCCGGTCCGGATTCGGGAGAACTGTTGCAGGCTCAGGTGTGGACAGCGGCGTCGGCACCGGCTTCGACCGCTGCCGGCGGCTCCGGTTCCCCGGGCAGCACGTCGATGGTCAGGAAGTCGCGCGCCAGAACCGTGTTCGCGAAGATGGCCTGTGCCTCCGCCAGCAGGTCGTCCGGTGTGACGGGGTTGCCGGCCACGTAGCGGGGGCTGAGGTGGGTGAGGGCCAGCTGCTTCACGCCCGCGGCCAGGGCGGTCTGGGCGGCCATCGTGCTCGTGGAATGCTGGCGGGCGAAGGCCAGCTCCGCCTCGGCATGGGCAAAGGTGCTCTCGTGAATCAGCAGGTCGGCCCCCGCGGCCAGTTCCACTGCCGCCTCGCAGAACACCGTGTCAGTGCAGTACACGATGCTGGCGCCGGGCCGCTCCGGCCCGCAGAGGCTGGCCCCGTTGATGATCCGCCCGTCCTCGAGGGTGACGCTGGCGCCCTGTTTGAGCTGCGCGTAGAGCGGCCCGGGGGGGATGCCGAGCTGCCGGGCCCGGGCCACGTCGAAGCGGCCCGGCCGGGGTTTCTGGTCCACCCGGTAGGCGAAGGCGGGCACCCGGTGGGTCAGGGGCGCGCAGCGCACGCTGATGCCGTCCTGATCCAGCAGCGGCTCGCCGCTGCCGGCCGCCTGCCGCACCCGGTGATGCCGCAGGGGATAGGTGATGCGCGTTGAGCTGGTGTGCAGCACACCCTCGAGATACTCACGCAGCCGGTCCGGGCCGTAGAGGTCGATGCCGGGGCAGCTGCCGGCCAGCCCCAGGCTCGCCAGCAGGCCGGGTAGTCCGAACACATGGTCGCCGTGCATGTGGGTGACGAAGATCCGGCGAAGCTGGCTCACCCGCAGCTCACTGCGCAGGAACTGGTGCTGCGTGCCCTCGCCGCAGTCGAACAGCCAGAGCTCGGCGCGCTGGGGCAGACGCAGGGCCACTGCGGAGACGTTGCGCCCCCTGGTGGGCACCCCGGAGCTCGTGCCGAGAAACGTGACCTGCACGGGGTGATGGCCTCTGGCGCATGCTGCCACGCCGGCCACAATGGGCGCCCGTCGTCCGGCAGCCCGCTGTGCCCCTCTCCCTGCGTCACTGGACACCGGTGCTCTCCCTGGTGGCTCTGTCCGTGCCGGCCGTCGTCGTGGCCGGAGATCCGGCACTGCAGGCCCGCCAGGCCGATCAGACCGTTCGCGTGCTGCTGGCCGAGGGCGTCAGCCTGCCGGTGTCCGCCCTGCGGCAGCCCCTGCAGATCCAGCCCGGAGGGGTGCAGCTGCCCCCAGGCACCACGGCGACCCTGGCCCTGCAGGGCGGACGCGTGAGCCTTGCCCTCTCCCAGGCTTCAGCCTCCGCTCCCATCCAGCTGCCTCCGGCCACGACCTACTGGCTGGAGCCCGTTCCCGGCAGCCGCTCCGACGACGACGGCGTTTTCCAGCTGCAGCAGCGCCGCTACCGGGGCAGGCTGCGCCTGCTGGTGAGCGGCGGCAAGATCCAGGCCATCAACCATCTGCCACTCGAGGCCTATCTGCCCAGCGTGGTGGGTAGCGAGATGCCCGCCAGCTGGCCCCAGGCAGCGCTGCGGGCCCAGGCTGTGGCCGCCCGCACCTTCGCCCTGCGTCAGCTCCGGCCCGCCGCCGACTTCGACCTCAAGGCCACGGTGAGCAGCCAGGTGTACAAGGGGCTGGAGGCGGAGACCGCCTCCACCCGTGAGGCCGTCTCCAGCACCAGCGGCCAGGTGCTCATGTTCGGATCGAGCCTGGCCAACACGGTGTTCCACAGCAGCAGCGGCGGGCTCACCGAGAACAGCGGCGACATCTGGCAGCAGCAGCTGCCCTACCTGGTCAGCGTCCCGGACTTCGATCAGGACAGTCCCGTGCACCAGTGGCAGGAGCTGCTGCCGGCCGACCGGCTGCGTCAGGCCTTCACCGAGACCGGTGGGGTCTACCGCATCGACGTGCTGGCCACCACGGCCACCGGCCGCGTCCGGCAGGCCCGGGTGGTGGGGCCCAGCGGCACCCTGGTGGTGACGGGCCCGCAGCTGCGCACGCGCCTGGGTCTGCGCAGCACCAAGGTGCGTTTCGAGGTTGTGGCTCCGGAGCTGGCCGCCGCTCCCGGCAGTCAGCTGCCTCCGCCTCCTCCTCCCTTGCTTGCCGCTGACCGCCGCGGCAGGGCCGACTCCAGCCCCGGTGCCGGCACAACTGCCGATGAGCCCGCCCGGCCGTTGCAGGTTCCCCAGCCCGCGCTGCTGGTGGTGGGACGCGGTTTCGGACATGGGGTGGGCATGAGCCAGTGGGGCGCCTACGCCATGGCCCGCCAGGGCCAGAGCCATGAGCGGATCCTGAGCCACTACTACCGGGGTACGGTGCTGCGGCCCTTCGGCCAGCGCTGAGCCTGCTTGATCGCCATACCCCAGCGGCTCCCCCTGATCGCTCTGGACGATGCGCAGGCCGTCGCCCGCCACGTGGCCCGTCTGGTCCTAGCCGATCAGCTCGCCGATCGGCCTCGGCCGCTCGGTCTGGCGACCGGCGCCACCATGGTGCCGGTGTACGAGGCCGTGGTGGCCGAGACACGGCAGCTGTCGGCCATCCAGCTGGAGCGCCTGCATGAGCACTGGCGGAGCTACAACCTCGACGAATACCTGGGACTGGCGCCGCAGCACCCCGGCTCCTTCGCGTCCTTCATGCACGCCAGGCTCGCCGGGCCCCTGCAGCTCGATCCCCGCAGGGTGAGGCTGCCTGATGGCATGGCACCCGATCCCCTGGCCGAGGCCCGGCGCTACTGCGCCGAGATCCGGGCTGCCGGTGGCATCGGTCTGCAGCTCCTCGGCCTCGGCCTCAACGGTCATGTGGGCTTCAACGAGCCACCCTGCGACGCCAGCGAGAGCTGCCGGCCGGTGGAGCTCAGCCCCGAAACCCGCCGCCACAACGCCTCCGCCTTCGGCGGCGATCCCGCGGCGGTGCCGCAGCGGGCCATCACGCTGGGGCTGGCCGAGATCCTGGCGTCACGCCGCATCCTTCTGATCGTCACCGGTGCCGCCAAGGCTGAGGTGCTGCAGCGTCTGCTGCGGCAGGACCCCTCCCCGGAACTGCCGGCGAGCTGGCTGCAGCGCCACCCGGCTGTGCAGCTGATCGTCGACCGCTCAGCCCTCGGCGCCGCCGCCGCCCCCCGGTCGGGGGCCTAGGCCAGCAGCTGTTCCATCAGGGCGGCGTCGGCCTCCAGGTTGGAGGTCACGCTGCGCACGTCGTCGAGATCCTCGAGGGCATCCAGCATGCGCAGGCAGGCGCGCAGCTGGTCCGGATCCGTGACGCTGCAGCTCACCTGGGGGATCCAGCGGTGCTCCCAGCCGCTCACGGTCAGCCCCTGCCGGCGCAGCCCGTCCTGCAGGGCCTCCAGCTGGGCGAACGGCGCGAACACCTCGGCGGACTCGCCCGGGCGTTCGGAGTCGCCTGCGGTTCCGAGTTCGTAGCCCAGCACGGCCACCCCCGCGTCGCTCTCCAGGCTGAGGAGTGCTTCCAGCAGTGTCTCCTCATCGAGGCCGGGCTGCTCCAGCCGCGCCACGCTGCGCTCCTCGAACAGGTAGCCCACGCACCCGGTCTCCCCCAGGTTGCCGCCGTGCTTGCCGAAGGCCAGCCGCAGGTCGGCCGCGGTGCGGTTGCGGTTGTCGGTGAGGGCTTCCACCAGCACGGCCACACCGCCGGGCCCGTAACCCTCGTACCGCACGGTCTCGAAGGCGTCGGCCCCGCCGCTCAGCTGACCGGAGCCCTTGGCGATCGCCCGCTCGATGTTGGCGTTGGGCACACCGGCCGCCCGGGCCTTCTCGATCGCCGTGCGCAGCTGGAAGTTGCCCGCCGGATCGGCGCCTCCCCGGGCCGCCACCATGATCTCCCGCCCCAGACGGGTGAACACGGCGCCCCGTTTGGCGTCCACCACCGCCTTGGTGCGCTTGATCTGGGCCCATTTGCTGTGGCCGGCCATGGCAGAGGAGTGGGAAGTGGAGCAGGGAACGGGGTCACCCGGCCGCTTCGAGCACCAGCTTGGGCTGCAGCTGGCCGTCGTCCGTGGCGCGGGCCATGCCCGCCAGACTGCCATCCGGAGCCAGCACCACCACCGCCTGCCCCGCCTCCAGCGGCGCCGTGGCCCCCAGCCGGCGGCCACAGCGCCAGCCGGCCAGCTGACCGGCCCCGAGCAGCTGGCGCGGCAGGTGGGTCAGGGCCTGGAGGGGCTCGAGCAGGGGCGGCGGTGGACGCTGCTCCAGCGCTTCCAGGGGCACCGCCTGCTCCAGGCTGAAGCCCAGGGCGGCCGTGCGCCGCAGGCTGGCGAGGGCCCCGCCGCACCCGAGCACGGTGCCGAGGTCGCGGGCCAGCGAACGGATGTAGGTGCCGGCGGAGCAGGTCACCTCCAGCTCCAGGCGCCCCCCGGTGCTGTCCCAGCTGAGCAGCTCCAGCCGGTTGATCCGCACCGGCCGGGGCGCCAGGGCCAGGGTCTCGCCTCGCCGCACCCGCTGGTAGGCCCGCTGGCCGTCCACATGCACCGCCGACACCTGCGGCGGCACCTGCTCGATCGGCCCGCGGAACCGCTCCAGGGCCTCATCCAGGTCGGGTGCTTCCAGGCGGGGCAAGGGCCGACGCTCCAGCACCTCCCCCTGCAGGTCGTCGGTCGCCGTGGTGATGCCGAGCTGCACCACGGCGCGGTACGTCTTGTCGCCCTCCAGGTAGGGCAGCAGCCGAGTGGCGGCCCCCAGGGCGATCGGCAGCACACCGGTGACCGCCGGATCCAGGGTGCCCCCGTGGCCCACCCGGCGCAGGCCATAGGCCCGCCGCACCCGGCTCACGCAGCCGTGGGAGCTGAGCCCGGCCGGCTTGTCGAGCACCAGGAAGCCCCAGGGCTGGTCAGCCATCCCTTCCCACGTCAGCCTGGTCCACTCCATGCTCTCCCGTCATGACCCTGCAGCAGCGCCGTGAGCTGGCGTTCCTGGTGCTGGCGGGACTCTTCCTGGGCACCATGGGGATGCTCAACATCCTGGGCCTCACCCGCTTTCTGCAGCTGGGCAGCATCGGCTCCTGGCCCATCGTGGTGGCGGTGGGTGCCCTGCCCTATCCGCTGACGTTCCTGTGCACGGATCTGATCAGTGAGATCTGGGGGGAGCGGCGGGCCAGTCAGCTGGTGTGGGTTGGGCTGGCCCTGAACGGCTGGATCGTGCTGATCCTCTGGCTGGGGGGCACCCTGCCGGGCCTGCCGGGAGCGCCGGAGGCCACCTTCTTCGAGGTCAGACGGTTGGCCTTCGGTGCCGTGGGGGCCTCGATGGCGGCGTACATGGCCGCCCAGTTCACCGATGTGCGCCTGTTTCACTTCTGGAAGCGCTTCAGCGGGGGCAGGGCGCTGTGGCTGCGCAACAACGGTTCCACCCTGGTGAGCCAGCTGGTGGACACCAGCGCGGTGGTGCTCATCAGCCACTACGCCAACCATCTGCTGCCGCTGCGCGCGGAGGCCCCGGTGCTGCCCCAGCTGGCCAGCTACATCGCCAGCGGCTACCTGTTCAAGGCCCTGGCGGCCCTGATCGACACGCTGCCCTTCTACCTGCTCGTGGGCTGGCTGCGCCACTGGCTGGAGGTGCCTGGACCCGGCACGGAGCTGGGCGATGGGTAACTTGACCAGGTCCGAAGCAGATGGGCGGTGACGGAACACCCGCAACCAGGTCACAGCACCGGCGACGCCACCGCTCTTGCGGTTCCCGGCCTGGAGCGCGCGCACCCGCTGAGCGCCGATGCCGGAACGGCTGAGCAGGGGGAGCCTGATCGGCTCGGCGTGAATCGGTTTCTGCGGGATGGCTTCGCGCTCAGGCAGCAGCTGGCCGATCACCTGGCGCTGACGGTCGAGGCGCTGGAGCGGCGGCTGCCCCACAGCACCAGCGAGCTGGCGGCCCTCCATCCCGGCGGCTTCGATCCGCAGCAGGCGGGCCGCTTCTACGAGGAGACGGTGGGTACCGGCCACCTGCTGGAGCTTGCCGCCTGGCACCTCGACAGCGCCGACTACATCGCCGACACGCTGCGGCTTCAGCAGCGATTCGCCCGCGGCGAGGTGCTCGACTTCGGCGGTGGCATCGGCAGCCATGCCCTGGCCGCCGCTGGCCTGGAGGCGGTGGAGCGGGTGTGGTTCGTGGACCTCAACCCCCACAACCGCCGCTTCGTGGCCGAGCGCGCCGAGCGGCTGGGGCTGGCCGGCAAGCTGCGCTGTGTGCGGGATCTGGCCGACCCTGCGCTGCCCGGCCGGTTCGACACCGTGGTGTGCCTCGATGTGCTGGAGCACCTCAGCGATCCGGCCGCACAGCTGGAGGAGTTTGCCGAGCGCATGGATCAGCGTGCCACGGCCCTGTTCAACTGGTATTTCTTCAAGGGACACAACGGCGAGTATCCCTTTCATATCGATGATCCGGTGCTGGTGGAGCGTTTCTTCCGCACCCTCCACCAGCGGTTTGTGGAGGTGTTTCACCCCCTGCTGATCACGACCCGTGCCTACCGGCTCGCCTGAATCCGCAGGGCAGGCGGCGGATCAGGCGCATCTGACGATCAGGCCAGTCCGACGTTGATGCGCTTGCGGTCGCGCAGGCCACGCTTGATCGTGTCGAAGCTCACGACGCCGTCCACGAGGGCGAAGAGGGTGTCGTCGGAGCCGCGGCCCACATTGCTGCCGGGCAGCACCGAGGTGCCGCGCTGGCGGATCAGGATCGAACCGGCGCTGACGGTCTCACCGCCGTAGGCCTTGACGCCGAGACGCTTGGCGTTGGAGTCGCGGCCGTTGCGGGTGGAACCCGTGCCTTTCTTGTGGGCCATGGGAATGTCGGATGCAGGTGATGGGGAAATTGTGGCGTGCGGTGGACCGGCGCGTTCGACGGCCGATCGATCAGGCGAGGGGCTTGCCGTTGACTGAGATGGACTGAACCATCACCCGGGTGAGTTCCTGGCGGTGACCGGTCTTGCGGCGGGTTTTCTTCTTGGGCCGCATTTTGTACACCAGCAGCTTGGGACCGCGCCGATGGGCCATCACCTTCAACTCGACGCTGGCGCCCTTGACGTAGGGCTGGCCAAGGGTGGGGGTGGTGCCGTCGTTGACCAGGAGCACGTTCTCCAGGGTCACGGTGCTGTCCACCTCGGCCGCGATGCGGTCCAGGTCGTAGTAGCGGTTGGGCTGGAGCCAGAACTGCTGGCCGGAGGTCTCGACGATGGCGTAGGGCGCCGGAGCTGAGGCCTGAGGGGTGCCGGAGCTGGCTGGTGAGGAGGAGGGCTGGACCATGGTGAAGGGCATGGCCAGGCTGACGATCGAGGCTGGGGCTGGCTGACAGGACGAGAACACCGTTCAGGGTTCGGACCGTTCGGCGTTCAGTTCCGGGGACAGGGGAGTCTGTGACCAGGGGAGTTTCAGAGAGTCAGGTGAGGGAGAGGGCGCGAGTGCGGAACCTCTCCTGAGCTGTCTGGTCTGAGACTGCCTGGTCCTGGGCTGTCTGGTCCGTTGAGTCCGGGCTGTTGGGCAGCGGTGTTGTCCACTGCCTGCAGCTCATCCCAGCGTCGCCGCCATTGCGGCCTGGCGCACGTTTGCGAAGACAAACAGAAATCTTCGCTGTTTGCCCCGCCTCTCGTCAACATGGTCCTGACCGCGACGGTTCCACCGCCGCGGAACGTTCCCCCATGCCCGCTTCCCCCCTCACCGTCCTTGCCCTCGTTGATGACCCAGCGCTCCAGGCCGCGGTGGACCGCTGGCTGGCCGGCCAGGAGCGCTACCGCCTGGAGCGCTTTGAACCCGGTCAGGATCCTGTGGCCGAGCTGGAGCGGCAAGGCGACAGCATCGATGTGCTGCTGTTCGAGCAGGGGTGTCTCACCCCCGCTCAGGTCCAGGACCTCAGGGACCGGGCTCTGCTGCTGCCGGCGGTGGTGATCGGTGTGATGAGCGGCAGGGTCGATCTGCACGAAGCGGAGGTGCACCTGCCCGCAGACCAGCTGGAGCAGCTGAGTTACAACCTCGATGCGGCCGTCTCGCGGTTCCTGGTGCGCGGCCGCAGGGGTTCCCCGGAGAAGGGCGGGCCGGTCGGTGACACCGGTCTGTCAGACCGCTGGCGCCTCGCCGATCGACTGCAGGGACGGCTTGGCCTGGCCGGGGTGTTCTACAAGCGCGATCCTTCACGGTTCCTGCGCAATCTCCCCCCGGTCGACGCGTCTGAACTGCTGCAGTCCCTGCGGCGCACCTACCGCGACTTTCTGGTTGAGTATTTCCGGGATCCCGCCGCGGCGAACCAGGCGCTTGAAAGCTTTGTGAATACGGCGTTCTTCAGTGATCTGCCGATCACGAGAACCATCGAGATGCACATCGATCTCATTGATGGCTTCGCCAAGCAGCTTAAACTTGAGGGGCACAAAGGTGGGTTTCTCCAGGACTACCGTTTGGCCCTTCTGGATGTGCTGGCCCATCTCTGTGAAATGTATCGCCGGTCCATGCCTCCTGACCTGCCGATCCAGAACGTCACTTCAGCCAGCTGAAGCATTCATCCATCTTATGCCAGCCAGAAAAACCTACATCCTGAAATTGTATGTCGCGGGAAACACGCCAAGTTCCATGCGGGCTCTGAAAACCTTGCGCAACATTCTGGAGACGGAATTTCAGGGTGTCTATGCCCTCAAGGTCATTGACGTGTTGAAAAATCCGCAGCTTGCCGAGGAGGACAAGATTCTGGCTACGCCAACCCTCTCAAAGATCTTGCCCCCTCCGGTGCGCCGCATCATCGGTGATCTCAGTGACCGAGAGAAAGTCCTGATCGGTCTGGATCTTCTCTACGACGAGCTGGCGGACGACGCCTTGCTCGGCGATGAGTTGCTGGAGTCGCAGGACTCCTCTCCGGCAAGCCCCGCCTGATTCTGTCGATCCCCGCCCTGGCCCTGGCCCGGCGGCGCCGATTCCCCTCCCTTCCCGAAACGAGCTCAGTGATGTCAGATCTCTCCTCCCCTGCGATGCCTCTGGCGCTGGTTCAGAAGCTGCCAACGGGCATCGAGGGATTTGATGATGTCTGCCATGGCGGTCTGCCCATCGGTCGTTCCACGCTGGTGTCGGGCACGTCGGGAACCGGCAAGACCGTGCTTTCGCTGAACTTCCTCTACAACGGGATTCAGCACTACAACGAGCCTGGCATCTTTGTCACGTTTGAGGAGTCGCCGCTTGACATCATGCGCAATGCCGCCAGCTTCGGCTGGAATCTTCAGGAAATGGTGGAGCAGAACAAGCTCTTCATTCTCGATGCCTCTCCGGATCCAGAAGGTCAGGACGTGGCCGGAAACTTTGATCTTTCAGGCCTGATCGAGCGCATCAATTATGCCATCCGCAAGTACAAGGCGCGCAGGGTGGCGATCGACTCCATGACGGCCGTGTTTCAGCAATATGATGCCGTTTCTGTGGTGCGCCGAGAAATCTTCCGCCTGATCGCGAGGCTGAAGGAGATCGGTGTGACCACCGTCATGACCACGGAGCGTGTGGATGAGTACGGCCCTGTGGCCCGCTATGGCGTCGAGGAATTTGTATCGGATAACGTCGTCATCCTGCGCAATGTTCTGGAGGGAGAGCGCCGCCGTCGCACTGTGGAAATCCTCAAATTGCGCGGCACCACCCACATGAAGGGAGAGTTCCCCTTCACCCTCGGCAGCCACGGCATGAGCGTCTTCCCGCTCGGGGCGATGCGTCTCACGCAGCGCAGTTCCAACGTGCGGCTCAGCTCGGGGGTGCCGAAGCTCGATGCCATGTGTGGCGGTGGATTCTTCAAGGACTCGATCATCCTCGCCACGGGTGCAACCGGGACCGGCAAAACTCTTCTGGTCTCCAAGTTCATCGAGGATGCCTGTGCCAACAAGGAGCGCGCCATCCTGTTTGCCTACGAGGAATCACGCTCCCAGCTGCTGCGCAATGCCACCAGCTGGGGGATTGACTTCGAGCAGATGGAGCAGGATGGTCTGTTGAAGATCATCTGTGCCTACCCGGAATCCACTGGTCTTGAGGATCACCTTCAGATCATCAAGACTGAGATCGGTCAGTTCAAGCCTTCCCGCATGGCCATTGACTCCCTGAGTGCCTTGGCTCGGGGGGTCAGCCACAATGCTTTCCGCCAGTTCGTGATCGGGGTTACGGGCTATGCGAAGCAGGAGGAGATCGCCGGTTTCTTCACGAATACGTCAGAGGAATTCATGGGCAGCCATTCGATTACGGACTCTCATATCTCTACGATCACGGATACAATTCTGCTTCTCCAATACGTGGAAATCCGTGGTGAAATGGCCCGGGCGCTCAACGTGTTCAAGATGCGTGGATCCTGGCACGACAAGGGCATCCGTGAATTTGTGATCACGGGCCAGGGTCCTGAAATCAAGGATTCCTTCTCCAACTTCGAGCGCATCATTTCCGGTGTGCCGCATCGCATCATTTCTGACGAGCGCAGTGAACTGGCGCGCATCGTTCAGAGTGTGGCCGATGAATGATGGGCTGGACTCGGTGCTCAGGCCTTGCTGAGAGCCAGGCGCTGCCGGTCTGCGGTGAGCTGGAGCTCATCGTTGTCGGCGTCCTCCAACGGCAGATCGAACCAGAAGGTGGTGCCCACACCCGGTTCACTCGCCATCTGGATCTCAGAGCCGTGCTTGTCGAGGATGCCACGCACGATGGACAGCCCCAGGCCGGTGCCGGCCTCGGTGTGAACGCTGTTTTCCACGCGATAGAAGCGCTCGAAGATGCGCTCCTGATCACTGGGAGCGATCCCGCTGCCCGTGTCCGTGATTTCCACTCTCAGGCGAGGCAGGGGTGAGCGGAATTCACAGCTGGGTCCCTCTTCCACTTCCGGGTTCGCTGATGTCAACACACAGAGATCCGGCCAGGGATAGGCACGCACCATCAGCTGACCCCCCTGCGGGGTGAACTTGAGGGCGTTGCCGACGAGATTGTCGAACACCTGCAGCAGCAGATCCCAGTTGCCGAGCACACGCGGCAGCTCCGGGTCAGCCTCGAAATTCAGGCTGACCCCTTTGTCCTCGGCATTCAGCCGGTAGGTGCGCAGGGTCTGCTCGATGGCAGCCCTCACTTCCAGCGGTTCAAAACTCCACTGGCGATCGGCTTCCAGCCGTGACAGATCGAGCACATCGTTCACCAGCCTGGTGAGGCGGTCGGTTTCGGCGTTGGCGATCCCGAGGAACTCCCGCTTCTCCTCCTCGCTGAGCTGATCGCCAAGGTCGTGGAGGGTTTCCACGTAGCTCTTGATGTTGAACAGTGGTGTCCGCAGTTCATGCGACACATTGCTGATGAAGCGACTCTGGGCGGCGTTCAGCTCCACCTCCCGGGTGAGATCCTGCACGGTCATGGCAATGCCCTTGAGGGTTTCGCCGCTGGCGTCCCGCACCGACTGCAGCACGATGCGCAGGGTGCGGGCAGGTTCCCCCAGGCTGCAGCGCACATCGGCACTGTCCTGGCCTCCAGCCGTGACGTTGTCGAGGGCATCCTGCAGGTCCATGCCCAGCCGTTCCGGCAGTTCCTGGATGAGGGAATTTCCCTCCAGGTTGCGACCTTCCCAGCGGAAGAACCGACGCGCCGTGGGGTTGGCCAGCACGATCGCGCCTTCGGCATCGAGCAGCACCGCCCCATCGGCCATGGTGGCGATCAACGACTCCTGCTTCACCTGCGCCGCACGGAGCTCCTCGATGTTGGCGGCCTTGTAATCCTCGAGCTGGGCCGCCATGGTGTTGAAACCCTCCAGCAGTTCCCCCAGCTCCCCTCCCACCGGCAGCGCGATGCGGGCCTCGAAGTTGCCCCCGGCGATCTGTCGCACCCCCCGCAGCAGTTCCTTCACCGGCTGGGTGATGGTGAGGGCGTTGAACACCGAGCCCAGGATCACCAGCACCCAGATGGAGATGAACACCGCCACCGTCACCTCCCGGGTGAGGGCCGCGCTCGCCAGCAGGGTTTCGTTGGGATTGATGCCCAGGGCCAGCACTCCGAGGTAGTCGCCGTTGCTCACCATCGGCACGAACACGTCGGTGACCTGGCCGTCCGGGGTGAGGTGCTGGCGCACCAGGGGGTTGTCCGGTCGCTTCTGGATGTCGGCGGGCAGTTCCAGGCGCCGACTCAGCAACAGGTCGCTGGTGCCGTTGTTCGAGCCGATCGGTATGCCCAGATAGATGATTCCTTCCGGATCGGCGAAGAAGATGTAGCGGAGGCTTCGGCTGGAGCGCCAGAAACGATCCGCTACCGACGCCAGCTCCCGATCGTTCCCCTCGGCCACCAGTGGGGTGACGTTGGCAGAGAGCAGCAGCCCCAGATCGCGGGCGTAGCGGGTGTCGCTCATCCGCGCATCCCGCTGGATCCCATTGAGAGCCAGGAAGGTGATGCCGGTCATCAGCAGGCTCACCACCAGGGTGGCCACCGCTAGCAGCTTGGTCTGCAGGCTGAACTCCGCCCACCAGCGCGCCAGGGCCTGGCGCCAGTCCCGTCGAGGGGCTGTGTGCTCGCTGCTCATCGGCTGCGCACCTGATGGCCGATGTCTCGGCGGAAGGTCATGCCCTCGAAGCGCACCTGCTCCAGCCCTGCGTAAACCCGCTGGAAGGCGGTGTCGAAGTCTTCGGCCTGGGCCACGAGGGCCAGCACCCGTCCGCCGCTCGTGCGGCAGAGCCCGTCGGGGTCGCGGCGGCTGCCGGCGTGGAACAGCTGCAGCCGCTCCTGGGACTCCAGGCTGACGTGGATGACATCCCCCAGGCGCACACTGCCGGGATAGCCCTCGGCGGCGGCGATCACGCAGGCGCTGCAGAGAGGGCTGACCGAGAGGGCTTGGGCCTCGGCCAGTCGTCCTTCGGCGCAGGCCAGCAGCACGGCGGCCAGCTCCGGTCCCAGCAGGGGCATCAGCGTTTCGCATTCGGGGTCCCCGAAGCGGCAGTTGAACTCGATCACGCTGGGGCCCTCAGCGGTGAGCATCAGGCCGGCATAGATCACCCCGCGATAGTCGATCCCACGGCGGCGCAGGGCCTCGAGCGTGGGTTCCAGCACCCGCCGCCGCACCTCCTCCAGTCCGGTTGCGTCGAGGAGTGGTGCCGGGGCATAGGCGCCCATCCCACCGGTGTTCGGGCCCGTGTCTCCCTCACCGATGCGCTTGTGATCCTGCGCCGGCGGCAGCAGCACCAGATCGCGGCCATCGGTGAGGGCGAACACGGACACTTCCGGCCCCTCGGTGCGTTCCTCAAGCACCAGCGCCGCTCCGGCGTCGGCACCGAAGTCCGCACCGAAGCGGCCGGCGAAGATCTCCCGGATGGCGGCCCGTGCCTCCTCGATCGTGTCGGCCACCGTCACGCCCTTGCCCGCCGCCAGTCCATCGGCCTTCACCACCAGGGGGCGGCCGTGCGTCTCCAGTAGCTCCAGGGCTTCGGATTCGCTCGCCGCAGGCCAGTGGCGGGCGGTGGGCACGCCCGCGTCCTGCATCAGGGTCTTGGCCCAGTGCTTGCTTGCCTCCAGGCGAGCGCCGTCGGCCCCCGGCCCGAACACCGCCAGCCCGGCGGCACGCAGCCGGTCGGCGAGGCCGGCGGCCAGAGGCGCTTCGGGGCCCACCACCACCAGATCGACGGCCTGCCGCCGGCAGGCCTCAAGCAGGCCGTCAGCATCGGTTTCGGCGACGGCCAGCTGCCGGCAGCCCGGCAGATCCACGGTGCCCCCGTTGCCGGGGGCCACCCACACGGCCTCGACCCCATGGCTGCGGAGCAGGGCCCAGGCAAGGGCGTTTTCCCGCCCTCCGCCACCCACCACCAGAATCCGGGCCGGACCGGGGGTTGCCACTGAAGCCATGCGGGGGGTGCGCGGTGGAGGAGATGCGTCGGTCGGGTTCCCCTAGGTTGACCGACGCAGAGGACCTTCGCCGGACGGGTCGCCGTGCCCCATCTTGTCTCCGAACGGGCAGCCCGGCGGGTTCCCTGTCGCTGGCGAGCACCCCTGGGGCTGGTGGCCCTGGTGTCCATGCTCGCGCTGGGCGTCAGCCCCGCCGGTGCGGTCGATGAGCGAGCGCCCGGGTGCCAGCAGCCGCAGGCGTCGCTGGGGCCCAAGCCCACCCTGGACGCGGTCCTGGACAGCGCCGAGCGGCTGCTGGCCTGCGCGGCGCCCCAGGCCGCGCTGGATGTGCTCGCCCGCGTCTCTCCCGCTCCCGGCGAAGCGCGCAGCCGCTGGCTGGTGATGCAGTGGCGGGCGGCCCAGGCCGGCCTCAACCATGCTCTGGCGGTTCAGGCCCTCACCCTGATGGCGGAGGGCGATCTGCGCCGGCTCGAGGAGGTGGCCCTGCCCCTGGGGCAGCCGGAGAGCAATGGCAAGGGCCGTGCCTCGGGGGGCTCGCCGGCCACCCGCTCGGCCCTGGATCTGCTGGCCGAGCATCTGGAGAGCCTGGGGCAGCGTCAGCAGGCTGCCCGGGTGCTTCTGATCAGCAGCACCCCCGGCGCGGCCACCGCCGCTCGCTGGGGGCGTGCGGTGGCCCTCGCCGGCACCACCATGCCCCTGCAGCAGCGCGACCAGATCCTCGAGCAGGCCCTCGAGCAGGCTGCCGCCGCCGGCGCCTGGGGGCTGGTGGCGGCGCTCCTGGATCAGCAGCTCGCGGCCGGCATCAGCGACCCTGCCTCCGGCCAGGCCCTCGAGCGCCGCCTCAGGCTGGGTCGGCGCATCGACGATGCCTACGGTGAATGGCTGCTGCGCCGCCAGCTGCCGGGGCCCGGGCACGACGACCGCAATCGGGAGCTGGAGCTCCAGCTGCGCTCGCCCCGGCTCCCCGGCGGCCATGCCAGCCCGTCGCAGCCCCCAGATTCTCCCTTGTCCTCCCCCGTGCAGCCATGACCGCCGTCCAGCCCGGACCCCTGCTCCACGAAGGCAAAGCCAAGCGGGTGCACGCCACCGACCGGCCTGATGTGGTCGCCGTGGAGTTCAAGGACGACGCCACGGCCTTCAATGCCCTCAAGAAGGCCAGCCTTCCCGGCAAGGGCACCCTCAACTGCCAGATCTCGGCCCTGCTGTTCGAACAGCTGGACGCCCGGGGAGTCCCCACCCACTACCTGGGTCTCGGGGACACCGGCAACTGGATGCTGGTGCGGCCGGTGCGGGTGATTCCGCTGGAGGTGGTGATCCGCAATGTGGCGGCCGGTTCGCTCTGCCGTGAGCTGCCGATCCAGCCCGGCACCGCCCTCGATCCACCCCTCTGTGACTTTTACTACAAAGATGACGCCTTCGGCGATCCGCTCCTCACCGAGGCGCGCCTGGAGCGGCTGAATCTGCTCAGCCCCGATCAGCGGGTCCAGATCGAGCGGCTGGCGCGCCGGGTGAACGATGAACTGCGGCAGCTGTTCGATGGCGTGGGTCTCCAGCTGGTGGATTTCAAGATCGAGCTGGGCTTCACCGCCGATGGCCAGCTGGTGGTGGCCGACGAGATCAGCCCGGACACCTGCCGCCTCTGGAACCGGGCCGTGGCCGACAGCCAGGAGCGCATCCTCGACAAGGATCGCTTCCGTCAGGACCTCGGTGGCGTGGTGGAAGCCTATGGGCAGGTTCTCAAACGGCTCCAGCAGAGCTGTCCCCAACCCAGGGTCTACCAGTAACGTTCCGGCGTCTGCGGCTGACGCCGCACCGATCCGCACACACATGGCCGGCATGTTGGCTTCGAAGGCTGTCCTGACCCTGCTGGGCCTGGGCGTCCTCGCCGCCGGCCCCGCGTTCGCGCAGACAGAGCCGGCTCCTTCCACGCCGGCCCCGGCCACGCCGGCTCCCACGACGCCGTTCTCCGAGCAGACCGACACGCCCTTCCCCCTGCCTGGAGGTCCTGCTCCGGGCAGTCCCGCTCCAGGCAGCCCGGCTCCCTCGACCGGGGGAGAGCCACCGGCTGCCCAACCGCCCGCCGCCGAGTCTCCGGCCGAACCGCAGGTGCTGATCGCCGAGGTGGTGATCGAGGGGCTGGAGGGCCATCCCGATGCCGACCGGCTCGCGATCGCCGCCTATGAAGCGATGGGCACGATCCCGGGCAGCCGCGTCACCCGCTCCCAGCTGGAGACCGATCTGGCCGCCATCTTCGCCACGGGCTGGTTCTCCGATGTGCGCATCCAGCCCCAGGACGGTCCGCTGGGGGTTCGGCTGATCGTTTCGGTGGTTCCCAACCCGGTGCTCAGCCGCATCACCGTCGAGCCCGCCGGTGAGCTCAAGCTTCCTGAGGCGGTCGTTGCCGACACCTTCGCCCCCGACTACGGCCGGACCCTCAACCTGAAGACCCTGCAGACCCGCATGCAGGAGCTCCAGACCTGGTACACCGACCAGGGCTATTCCCTCGCCCGTGTCACCGGTCCGTCGCGGGTGAGCCCCAACGGGGTGGTGGAGCTCACCGTCCGGGAGGGCACGGTGCAGGGTGTGGAGGTGCAGTTCATCACCAGTGATGGCAGTGCCACCAACGACAAGGGCGAGCCGGTCCGCGGCAAGACCAAGCCCTGGGTGATCACCCGTGAGGTGTCCCTCCAGGCCGGATCGGTGTTCAACCGGCGTCAGCTGGAGGACGACATCCGTCGCCTCTACGGCACAGGTCTGTTCAGCGACGTGCGGGTCACCCTGAGGCCCGTGCCGGCACAGCCGGGTGAAGTGGTGGTGGTGCTCGGCATCGTCGAGCAGTCCAGCGGCTCGCTCTCCGGCGGTGTGGGCTTCAGTCAAAGCCAGGGTGTGTTCGGGCAGATTCAGCTGCAGGACAGCAATCTTCTGGGCCGGGCCTGGGATCTCGGCACCAACATCTCCTACGGCCAGTTCGGTGGACTTGGTGACATCACCTTCTTCGATCCCTGGATCAAGGGTGACCGCCACCGCACCTCCTTCCGTGCCCGGGCCTTCTTCAGCCGTGAGCTTCCCCAGATCTTCCAGAGCCGCAACAGCGTCTTCAAGGACGGATCCCAGCGCATCCGGGGAGCTGACTTCGAGGTGGTCACCAACGACCCCCTGGATATCGGTGGCGGTGATCAGCTGGTGCGCACCAATTTCGACAGCGTCGCCATCGAGCGTGTCGGTGCCAGCGTTCAGTTCGTGCGCCCGATCAACGGTGGCGATCCCTTCAAAGAGGCACCATGGCGGTTGATCCTGGCCTTCGGCGGCCAGGAGGTCACTCCGATGAACTTCTCCGGCAGCAAGTTCTCTCAGGCTGTCGTTGGTGCCACCAAGTCCCCCGATGTGGTGCCGAACCGTCAGGTGATCTGCATCGCCTACAACTGCGCCTCCGAGAACCAGCTGCTCAGCTTCCGGATCGGTGCCACCTACAACAGCCTCGATGATGCCCGCAATCCAACCCGTGGCAACTTCTTCAGCCTGAGCACCGAGCAGTTCATTTCCGTCGGCGAGGATTCGCCCACCTTCAACCGCGTACGCGGCAGTTTCAGCCACTTCATTCCCGTCAACTGGTTGAAGATCTACAAGGGCTGCAGGCCAGCTCCCGGGGAGCCTGAGGATTGCAAGCAGGCTCTGGCCTTCCAGGTGTCCGGTGGCACGCTCATCGGCGATGAGATTCCTCCCTATGAGGCTTTCTGCCTCGGTGGCGGCAACTCCGTGCGCGGCTACTTCGACTGTGACCTCGGTGTGGGCAAGAGCTTCGCTGAGTTCACCGTGGAATACCGCTTCCCGCTGTTCAGCATCGTCAGCGGAAGCGTGTTCTTTGACGCCGGCACCACCTTCGGCACCCAGTCCGACATTCCCGGCAATCCCGGTGGACTTCTCGGCAAGAGTGGAGAGGGCTATTCCCCCGGCATCGGTGTGATCGTGACCACACCTGTGGGGCCGCTGCGCCTCGAGGTGGCCAGCGAGAACTTCACCAGTGAGTGGCGCTTCAACCTCGGCGTGGGCTGGAAGTTCTAGTGAAAGACTGGCCTGCCGATTACGCTGGCTCGTTCACACTGGCCGGTGAGATCGAGCTCACGGGAGTGGGGCTTCACAGTGGCGCTGCCTGCCGGCTGCGCCTGCTGCCCAGCCAGCTCCCCGGCTACCGGCTGGGCTGGCTCGACGAGCCTGGCCCTGAGACGGTTTCCCTGACCCCGGCCCTGGTGAGCGAGACAACTCTCTGCACCGCCCTGCGGGTCGGACCCAGGCGCCTGGCCACCGTGGAGCACCTGCTGGCAGCCCTGGCGGGCACCGGCGTGACCCAGGTCGAGATCCGTGCCGAAGGACCGGAAGTGCCGCTCCTGGACGGATCAGCCCTGCCCTGGGTGGAGGCGATCGCGACGGCGGGACTGCATCCCTTGCCTGCTGGCCCGGACAGGCCACACCTGCACCGCCCCATCACCGTGCACGGCTCCGGTGGGTTCGTCACGGCCCTGCCGGCCCCGCAGCTCCATCTGGGGGCCGCCATCGAGTTTGCCGAGCCCGCAATCGGGCGCCAGGTGTTCTCCCTGGCCCTCACCCCGGCGGCGTTCGTGGCCGAGATCGCCCCGGCCCGCACCTTCGGCCTGCGCTCCCAGGTGGACCAGCTGCGCGCCGCGGGCCTGATCCGTGGCGGAGCCCTCGACAACGCCCTGGTGTGTGACGGCCCGAACTGGCTGAACCCACCCCTGCGTTACCCGGACGAACCGGTGCGCCATAAAATCCTCGACCTGCTGGGCGACCTGGCCCTGGTTGGACTGCCCTGTGCCCAGGTGTTCGCGTTCCGCGGCTCCCACCGTCTGCATTCCGATCTCGCCAGCGCCGTCGCAGCGGCCCTGGCTGACGCACCCGCCCTTCTCCCCGTCTGAACACCTTGCCTGAGCCTTCCCCGGTCCCGGACGCCCCTGCGCCGCCAGCGCGCCCACTGCTCGCGGTGGAGCAGATCCAGGGACTGCTGCCCCATCGCTATCCCTTCGCGCTGGTGGATCGGGTGATCGAGCATGAACCCGGAAAACGCGCCGTCGGGATCAAGAACGTCACCATCAACGAACCCCAGTTTCAGGGGCATTTCCCTGGCCGCCCGTTGATGCCGGGGGTGCTGATCGTCGAGGCGATGGCCCAGGTGGGGGGGCTGATCGTCACACAGATGCCGGACCTGCCCAGGGGGTTGTTCGTCTTCGCAGGCATCGACGGCGTGCGCTTCCGGCGTCCGGTGGTGCCCGGCGATCAGTTGCGCATCACCTGTGAACTCATCAGCCTGAGGCGCAAACGCTTCGGCAAGGTGCAGGCGGAAGCCACGGTGGATGGCGAGCTGGTGTGTTCCGGTGAGTTGATGTTCTCGCTGGTCGACTGACGGCCATGTCCACCAGCATCCACCCCACGGCGGTAGTCGATCCGCGGGCCGAGCTGGCCAGTGGTGTCGAGGTCGGCCCCTATGCCGTGATCGGGGCGCAGGTGCGCATCGGCCCGGGTTGCCGCATCGGCCCCCATGTGGTGCTGGAAGGCCGCGTCAGCATGGGCGGCGGCAACCGCATCTTCCCGGGAGCCTGCATCGGTCTGGAGCCCCAGGATCTGAAGTACACCGGCGACCCCACCGGGGTGGTGCTCGGCGATGACAACACCATCCGCGAGTGCGTGACGATCAATCGCGCCACCAAGGGCGAGCAGGTCACGCGCATCGGCAGCGGCAACCTGCTGATGGCCTACAGCCATCTCGGTCACAACTGCGTGCTCGGTGACCGCATCGTGATCGCCAACGGGGTTGCCGTGGCCGGCCATGTGGAGATCGGCGATCGCGCGGTGATCGGCGGCATGCTCGGGATTCACCAGTTCGTGCATGTCGGCACCCTGGCGATGGTGGGAGGCATGAGCCGCATCGAGCGCGATGTGCCCCCGTTCAGCACCGTCGAAGGTCACCCGGCCAGGGTTCGGGCGCTCAACCGCATCGGCCTGCAGCGCAGTGGTCTGGCGGCCCGCGATGGCGGGCGCCAGCTGGAGGATCTCAAGCGGGCCTGGATGCTGATCTACCGCAGCGGGCTCACCCTGGCGGAGTCCCTGGCCCAGCTGCGGGAAGAGCCGCTCACGGCCGCGGCCGAGGAGCTGGTGGCGTTTCTGGAGGCCTCCGTGGCCGAGGGGCGGCGCGGGCCGATTCCGGGGAGCCGCTGATGCTTCGCCTGCTGGTCAGCACCGGCGAGGTGTCGGGGGATCTGCAGGGTTCCCTGCTGGTGGAGGCGCTCCACCGTGAGGCCCGCCGCCGGGGCCTGAAGCTGCAGGTGGTCGCCCTTGGGGGTGAACGCATGCAGCGGGCCGGTGCCCAGCTGCTGGCCGACACCACCCGCATGGGGGCGATCGGTCTGTGGGAGGCGATCCCCTTCCTGCTGCCAACCCTGCGACTGCAGCGTCGGCTCCGGCGCTGGTTTCTCCAGCAGCCCCCGGATGGCGTGGTGCTGATCGACTACATGGGTCCCAACGTCAGTCTGGGACTGCGCACCAAGCGCTGTTTCCCCCAGGTTCCCATCACCTATTACATCGCCCCGCAGGAATGGGCCTTCAAGTTCGGCTCCGAGGGGCGCACGAACCTGATCCGCTTCACCAATCAGATCCTGGCGATCTTTCAGGAAGAGGCCCGGTACTACCGCTGCCGGGGCGCCAATGTCACCTACGTGGGCCATCCCCTGCTGGACACCATCGGCGACCCACCCGTGCGGGATCAGGCCTGTGATCAGCTGGGCCTGGATCCACAGGCTCCGGTGCTGCTGCTGATGCCGGCGTCACGCCGTCAGGAACTCCACTACCTTCTGCCTCACCTGGTCGCTGCGGCGGCTGAACTGCAGCGCCGCCAACCCCGTCTCCAGGTGGTGGTGCCGGCGGGCCTGGCGGGTTTCGAGGTCCGGCTGAACCACCAGCTCGAGCGGGCCGGGCTGCGGGCGACGGTCGTCTCCGCTGCCGACGCCGACCGGCTCAAGCCTCTGCTGTGCGCAGCAGCCGACCTGGCCCTGGCCAAGTCGGGCACGGTGAACCTGGAACTGGCCCTGCGGGGGGTGCCCCAGGTGGTGGTGTACCGCGTCAGCTGGTTCACGGCCTTCGTGGCCCGCCATCTGCTCCGCTTCAGCGTGCCCCACATCTCGCCGGTCAATCTGGTGCTCGGCGAGCGGCTGGTTCCCGAACTCCTCCAGGAGGCCCTGCACCCGGCCGCGATCGTGGAACAGGCGTTGCCGCTGCTCCAGGAAGCAAGCCCGGAGCGGCGCGCCATGCTCGAGGGGTACCGGCGCCTGCGCTGTCAGCTGGGCGAACCGGGCGTCACCGATCGGGCGGCTGCCGCGATCCTGGATCAGGTGCAGGCAGGCTGGTCGCCGGCGCATCCTGGCGCTGCGCCGTGATCGTCCTGTCGCCACCCCCAGGTCGGCCGCGGATGCCGGCACCGGTGCGATGGCTGACGCTTGTCGCAGCCCTGCTCGTGCTCATCGCCGGCCTGGGCTGCCGGCCTCCGGGCGCGTGGGCTGCCGACCCTGCCTCCCAGCAGGGGGAGGCGGTGCTGGCCGGGGGGTGTTTCTGGTGTCTGGAGCACGATCTGGAATCCCTCACCGGGGTGCTCGATGTGGTGAGCGGTTACAGCGGAGGCCACCTGGAACGGCCCACCTATCGCCAGGTGTCCGCCGGAGGCAGCGGCCATCAGGAGAGTGTTCGTGTGCGCTTCGATCCCGGTGGCCTCAGGTACGAGGAGCTCCTGCGGGCCTACTGGCGCAACGTGGATCCCCTCGACGACGGCGGCCAGTTCTGTGACCGTGGCACCTCCTACCGACCGGTGATCTTCACCGCCGACGCGGAGCAGCGCCGTCTTGCCCTGGCCAGCCGGAGGGCCGCGGCGCTGGAGCTGGGGCTTCCGGAGTCGGCGCTGAAGGTGCAGATCCGCCCGCAGGGGCGGTTCTGGCCGGCGGAAGACCACCATCAGAACTATGCCGAGCGCAATCCGCTCCGCTACGGGTACTACCGCTGGGCCTGCGGCCGGGACCGGCGGCTGGAGGCCGTCTGGGGAACCCGTGCCCGTTCCGCGCTTCCCTGGGCCGCGGCTCTTGGCCCATCCGGTCCGCGCAGTTAGCGTGGGACCTGCGCGACGCAGGGTTCATATGTATCTGCTGACGATCCGGGATGGACTGCAGACCCGACATGTGGGCCCTTACGAGAGCCCCAAGCAGGCCGCCGACGATCTTGACCGCCTCCTGCCGCTGTGCAGCGACAGAGCCCGCTGGCAGATTCACGCTCTCGAGGCCCCGGAAGATCTGCTGGCCAGCCTGCTGCCGGCAGGCAGGGGTGCCAGCGGCCGTGAAGCGATTGCCGGACGGCTGAGCAGCAGCGCCGCCTGAGTCGCGACTGACGGCCTCAGCCCTGGCGTGGATACCCGCGCAGCAGACCGCTCTCCACCATCAGGCCCACACCGGCGTTGATCAGGATGAGGCCGAAGGTGCCGTACCAGAACCATGGTCCAGGCGCCTGAAGCAGCTTGATGGGCAGGGCCCCGTCGGCCCCGGAGGCCAGTTCGGTGCGCTTGATCAGCTCCTCCAGGCCCTTGCGGATCACGGCCTCGCCGAACAGGCACAGGCCTGCCGGCAGCATCAGCACCCCCAGCTGAGCCTTCACGTACCAGCGGATCTTCTTGACGGCCATGGGATCGGGGCTCGAGGCGGATGGCGGAGCGGTCAGGCAAACCTAGGCCTGTGGGCCCAGCGGGGCGCCGGAGCAGATCCAGTTCACCAGGGTGCGCACGCCGAAACCGGTGGCCCCGGCGGGATCGAGCCCCCGGCCCTTGTCGCTCCACACCGTGCCGGCGATGTCGAGGTGTGCCCAGGGCAGGCCTTTGGTCACGAAGTCCTGCAGGAACAGGGCGGCGGTGATCGAGCCGCCGGGACGGGGACCGGTGTTCTTGAGGTCGGCCACCGGACTCTTGAGCCCCGCCTTGTAGGACGTGCGCAGGGGCATGGGCCACAGGGTTTCCCCGCCAGCGGCCCCGGCGTCCTGCAGAGCCCTGCCCAGGTCTTCGCTGCAGCTCCACAGACCTGCCATCTCCTCCCCCAGGGCGATCACGCAGGCCCCGGTGAGGGTGGCCAGATCCACCACGGCGTCGGGCTCGAGTTTGCAGGCGTACACCAGGGCATCGGCGAGCGTCAGGCGCCCCTCGGCATCGGTGTTGTTGATCTCGATCGTCTTGCCGTTGGAGGCCGTGACGATGTCGCCCGGGTGAAGGGCGCCGCCGCTGATCATGTTCTCGCAGGCGGCCACGATCACGTGCACCTCCACGCCCTCCGGCCTGAGTTCGCCGATGGCCCGGGCAGCTCCCAGCACGGCGGCGCTGCCACCCATGTCGTACTTCATCAGCTCGATCTGGGAGCCGGCGGTCTTGAGGTTGTAGCCACCGGAGTCAAAGGTGAGTCCCTTGCCCACCAGGGCCACACGACGTGTGGCTTCGCCGGCGGGGCGGTAGACGAGATGGATGAACTTGGGGGGAAGAACGGATCCCTGCGCCACCCCCAGGTAGGCCCCCATGCCGAGGGCCTCGCAGTTCTCCCGCTCCAGCACCCTGAGCTCCAGGCCATGGTCGCCGGCAATGCGGGCGGCCGTGTCGGCCAGATGCTGGGGGGTGGCCACGTTGGGGGGAGCCGCCACGAGCTCGCGGGCGAGTTCCACTCCGGCGCAGGTGCCAGGCACCTGGGCCAGGGCATCGGCAGCGTTCGCCGGCACACCCATCAGGCTCACCACGGCCGGCAGGCGCCTGGGTTCGCTTTCACTCTTGAAGCGCTGGTCGCTGTAGAGGCTCAGGCGAACGGCCTCGGCGATCCCCCGGGCGGCCGCGGCGGGGGCAAAGGCCTCAACAGGCAGGGCCAGGGCCAGCCGCTCAGCGCCGGCGGCCTCCGCAGCGCGGGCAGCCGCTGCTGCTGCCCCCCGCAGAGCGTCGAGGTCGAAGTCGGCCGGTTCGCCCAGCCCAGCCAGGATCAGCGTGCGTGGCAGGGCCCCGATGCGCTCCAGGGTGAGGCAGTCCCCCGGCTTGGCCTTGAAGCGGCGTTGCTCGAGCCTCTCCCGCAGCTCCGCTCCGAAGGCCCCGATCAGCTGGGACCAGAGGGGATGGTCGGGTCGTTCGTCGCCTCGCGCGAACAGCCCGACCGCCAGGGTGTCTCCACTCCACTGGCTCAGGGCGGCAGCGAGTTCGTCGGGGATGCAGCGAAACTCCATGGCAACCGCCGGATGGGCCGCGATCGTAGCCAGCCCGCTCAGTCGGGTTCTGCGGTGAACGGTGTTGCCCAGCGCTGGCGGGTCTCCTTGTTGAAGGGCGGCAGCCAGTGTCGGATCAGAGCCTGCTCCAGCGCCCGGCGATCGCGGCTGCTGCTGGGAGCGTCGAGCCAGAACCGGATGTTCAGACTGCAGGCCATCCCCGCCCGGGCGAGCGCTTCGCTGTAGGCAGCCAGGTACTGCTTGCAATCGTGCTCAGCTTTCCAGCGCCGATCGGCCCGGCCCGTCTCGCCCACATAGAGCAACAGCGGTGGCGGCTTCCGGTCTGATTCGGCAGGCACGCTGTCCAGCACGAAGTACAGCGCTGCGCCCCGCTGGGGAGGCTCCGGCCAGCGCCAGAAACTCAGGGGCTGGGCCCGCAGTCTGAGCGGATCGATGAGCTCGCCCGTCAGCGCAGGGTCCGAGGGGGAGGTCTCGAACAGCCCTCCCTGGAGCGGCCGGGCAGCAGGCGCTTCGAACAGGGGGGCCTGGTGACGGGTCAGTGCCCGCTGCCAGTCCTCCAGCTGGCGCCTGAGCAACGGCCATTCCGCGCCTCCAGGCAGCCTGGCCCCCAGCGCTGCTGATGCCGCGAACAGTTCGCCCTGCCGTGCCCCGTTCATCTCAACCTCGGTGGTGCATCCGGCCTCACCCCGGGCGGCGGGCCGGAGGCAGCACCGGGCCTGGGGCATCGGGAGTGAACATCACCTTGCCGATCCAGCCCTCCACCAGATCGGGGGGAAGCTGCAGGCGTTGCTGCAGGTCGGCCAGATCGCGGAAGGGCCTGCGCGCCCGCTCGCGCAACAGCCGTTCCCCACGGTCCCGGGACAGGCCCAGCCGCTCCAGCTGGACCTGTCCGGCGCGGTTGAGATCGACCCGGGCCGGCGCGCCCGTCGGCGCCGCCGGCTCCCCGTACCAACGGAACACCAGCACCGGCAGCCAGCTCTCCACCAGGGACGGCGGCACCTCCAGCAGTCGCTGCAGGTCGTCGCTGCCGCTGAGCTGCACGCCCCCGGCCTGCAGCCGCAGCAGCAGATCCACCTGCTCCTGCCGGATGCCGGGCAGGCGTTGCCAGTCGCCGGCGCCGGCCCGGTTCACATCCAGCCGCCACCCCAGCTCGGCGGCGAGTCGCACTTCCAAGGCGCTCGCGAGAGGGCGTGAAGGGTCATGGCGCAGCTTCAGCTCCAGGAGGTCGCGCTCGATCTGCTCCGGGGTGCCCGGTGCCTGTGGGTCAGCCGCTGCCTGCGGGGCAGAGTTCGAAGGTTGTCCCCCCGCTTGAGCTGAGCCGCGGCCGGCCGCTGAAGCCGCAGGAAGCTGTCCGCTGGCGATGAGCAGCCGACGTGCCAGTGGATCCAGCCAGTGCCGCCTGGCCATGGGGGGAGGTGCCGGTCGCTGCCGTCAGCAGAACCTAGCGGCAGTGTTCCACCTCCGGCCAGTCGATCAGACCCCAGCGCAGGCCCAGCACCGCGGCATGGGTGCGGTCGCGGGCCGGGAGTTTCTCCAGCACCTTCCCCAGATGGGTCTTCACCGTTTCCGCCGAGAGGAAGAGGGCCCGGCCGATCTCGGTGTTTTTGCGCCCGTTCGCCACCAGGCTGAGCACCTCGAGCTCACGTGCGCTCAGGGGTTGAAGCGGCCCTCCCGTTTCATGCCCACGGCGGAATTCCCGGCGCAAGGGGCGGTCGATGAAGATGCCGCCGCCACTCACCACCTGCAGCGCCGCCAGCAAGGCGCCGGAGCCGAAACTCGACTCCAGCACCAGCCCGTCGCAGTCGCCCTCGATCGCCCGGCGGATGGCATGCAGCCGGTGTTCCTGGTGGAGCAGCAGCAGCACGTGCAGTTCCGGGTGCCTTGCCTTGAGGCTGACAGCTGTCTCGATGCCGTCCCCCTCCTCGAGCACGTCGCTGATCACCAGCAGCGCGGGGCGCTCCCGTTCCACCGCCGCGCAGGCTTCACGGGCGGCGGTGAAGGCCCCCAGAACCCTGGCCGAGGGCATGGCCTGGCCCGCCAGGAGAGTGAGCATCGCCCGGTTCCCCAGGCAGAGCACCATCCGTGTATCGCGCAGGAGCTCTCGGCTGTGACTGGCGTTGGCCTGGAACTGGGCCAGGATTGGAGTGAGGTCCACGACCTGCCCGGCGCCGGACGGTGGAATCCCAATCTGGTCCGTTCGTCGCAGCCTGTCAGCGGACCGGACCGGTCTGTTACGTCTTTCCGCACTCGCTCCCGGCCGCCCGGGTGTTCAGAATCGGATCCAGTGCTCTGCGCAGGCCCCGAGCTGATGGCCTTTTTTGATTCTCAGATCGTTCAGGATGAGGCCAAACGCCTGTTCGGCGACTACCAGCAGCTGATGCAGCTGGGCAGTGAGTATGGCAAATTCGATCGTGAGGGCAAGAAGCTCTACATCGATCGCATGGAAGACGTCATGGATCGCTATCGCGTGTTCATGAAGCGTTTCGAGCTGTCCGAGGACTTTCAGGCCAAGCTCACCGTGGAGCAGCTGCGCACGCAGCTCGGTCAATTCGGCCTCACGCCCGAGACGATGTTCAATCAGATGCATCAGACCCTCGAGCGCATGAAGACCCAGCTCGAAAAGGAGCTCTGAGCCGCTCACCGGTGTCTGCCTACCATCATCGGCTGCAGCCACGCCCGCCGGACCCATGAATCCAGGCACCGAGACACCCGGCACCGGCGCCGCCGTGTCGCCATCACCGGCCGCCACCACCGAGCCCCTGCCGGTCTGGCTGCAGCGTGGTGTGGCCGATCTCTTCCCCAGCCGGGACGCTCAGATCGGTGACGATCAGGGTGTCAGCGCCGATCAGTCACTGGCCGCCCGCCTTGCCGAGGCCGAGGCCATGCAGCGCCCTCTGCGGGTCAAGCTCGGCATCGATCCCACCGGTGCCGACATCCATCTCGGCCATTCCTTGCTGTTCCGCAAGCTGCGGGCCTTCCAGGATGCCGGCCACACGGCCGTGCTCATCATCGGTGACTTCACGGCGCGGATCGGCGATCCCACCGGCAAGAGCGCAACCCGCGTGCAGCTCACCGTGGAGGAGGTGGAGGCCAATGCGTCCACCTACCTGGCTCAGCTGGGGCAGGGACAGGATCCGCAACGGGCGCTGCTCGATTTCCACACACCGGGCCGTCTGGAAGTGCGCCGCAACAGCGAGTGGCTGGCCCATCTGGATCTCCCCCGGGTGATCGAACTGCTGGGGATCAGCACGGTGAGCCAGATGCTCGCCAAGGAGGATTTCGCCAAGCGCTACGGATCCGGCATTCCCATTTCCCTGCACGAGTTTCTCTACCCCCTCCTGCAGGGGTATGACTCGGTGCAGGTGCAGGCCGATGTGGAGCTCGGCGGCACCGATCAGAAGTTCAACGTGGCCATGGGTCGTGATCTGCAGCGCCACTTCGGCCAGCGTCCCCAGTTCGGCCTGCTGCTGCCGATCCTTCCCGGTCTCGACGGGGTGCAGAAGATGAGCAAGAGCCTGGGCAACACCGTGGGTCTGCGCGAGGATCCGCTGTCGATGTATTCGAAGCTTGAGAAGGTGCCCGATGCGGCGGTGAACGACTACCTCACCCTTCTCACCGACCTCGAGCTGGCTCGTCTGCCTGCGAATCCGCGGGAGCGGCAGAAGGCCATGGCCCTCGAGGTCACCAGGCTCAGGCACGGCGAGGCGGCGGCCCGGCAGGCCCAGGCCGATGCCGCCAGCCTGGTGGCAGGAGCGGCTGGCATGGGTGCCGCTGAAGCCGATGTGCCCGAAGCCTCGCTCGCAGCGGTGAGGTTTCCCGCCAAGGCCTTCTATCTGCTCAGCGCCATGGGCCTCTGCGCCAGCAGCAGTGAGGCCCGCCGGCAGATCCAGGGCGGCGGTGTGCGGCTCGATGGCGAGAAGCTCGCGGACCCCAACCGCGAGTTCAGCTGCGCTTCAGAGCTGGAGGGCAAGGTGCTGCAGCTGGGCAGGAAGATCTTCCGGCGGCTCGTCCAGCAGATCTGAGGATGGGGTTGTCGGGAGGGAGTGGAAGGTGATAGGTTGATGGACTGCGCGAGCCAAGGTTTGGCCGCCTGAGAGCTGA
>JALOOQ010000006.1 GCA_025454305.1 Cyanobium sp. Prado107 | reverse complement strand
GTTGAGCAGGCTGCTCTTGCCCACGTTGGGGCGGCCCACGATCGCCACCCGCAGCCCCTCGCGCAGCAGCTCCCCCTGGCGGGCCTCGGCCACCAGCCGCTCCAGTTCGCGGCGCACGGCCTCCAGCTCGGCGGTCACCCCCGCGGCGTCGAGGGGCGGCAGGTCCTCCTCGAAGTCCACCCTGGCCTCCAGCTCAGCCAGCTGATCCAGCAGGCGGTTGCGCAGGCCCGTGAGGCGCCGCTGCACACCCCCGTCGATGCCGGCCATGGCCAGCTGGGCGGCGCGGCGGCTGCGGGCGCTGATCAGCTCGCCGATGGCCTCGGCCCGGGTGAGATCGAGGCGGCCGTTGAGGAAGGCCCGCTGGCTGAACTCCCCGGGCAGGGCCCGCCGCGCGCCCGCCGCCAGCACCAGTTCGAGCACCCGCCGCACCGCCACCAGCCCGCCGTGGCCATGCAGCTCCACCACGGTTTCGCGGGTGAAGCTGCGCGGTGCCCGCATCAGCAGCAGCAGCGCCTCGTCCACCCGCTCACCGCTGGCCGGATCCACCACATGGCCGTAGAGCACGCGGTGGCTCTCCCATTCCTGCCGCCCGGGGGCCTGGAACAGGCGCCGGCCGATCGCCTCCGCCCGGGGCCCGGAGATTCTTACGATCGCGACGCTGCCCTGGCCCGGGGCCACGGCCGTGGCGATGGCGGCGATCGTGTCTGTGGCGTCCATGCCCCCATTTCAGCCCCACGCCTCGTCTCTGCCGGCACTGCTGCAACGGCTGCTGCTGGGCCTGCTGGGGCGCGGCCGGGCGCTGCTGGCCTGGCTGTGGGCCCAGGAGGGCAGCCACGGCCAGCGGGCCCGGGGGCTGGCGGCAGGCATCTTCTGCGGCTGCTTCCCGTTCTTCGGCCTGCAGACGCTGCTGGGGATCGCCCTGGCCTCGCTGGTGCGCGGCAATCACCTGCTGGCGGCGGCAGGCACCTGGGTCAGCAACCCGTTCACCTACGTGCCGCTGTACTGGTTCAACTACCAGCTGGGCTGCTGGCTGATGGGTCCGGCCAACGGCTGGCCGGGGATGGCGGCATTGCGGGCGGACGGTCTGCGTGAACTGGGCTGGAGCGTGGCCAGCCGGCTGCTGCTCGGCTCCACCCTGGTGGGGTTGGCGGCAAGTGCCGCCGGTGGCGGCTTCTACTGGCTGTGGCTGGAGCGGGAGCAGCGGCGCGGCGGCGGCTGAGGCAGCCGCCGGGCGACCAGCGTCAGGGGTTGGCCAGTCCGGGAAACACCATCAGGTCGATCTGGCCGCCGGCGGGATGGCGCCATTCCCGGAATTCAGCGGCCAGGGCCTGCTCCTCGGGCCCCAGGGACTGGGTCTGCAGGGCCTGGAGCCGGTGGTGCACCAGGGCCAGGGTGTCGTCGATCAAGCGGGCGGCCTGCTCGGAGGTCATGGCGGTTCGGAATCGGTGACGGCTGTGTAGGCCGGTTCAACCGTGGGTGCTGTCGTGTAGGGCACGGCCCGCGGCGCCTGTGGGCACACCCTCACCCGCTGCCATCAGCCCAGCGCGCGCCAGCCAGTCGTGCAGCGGCTGCCAGTCGTCGCGTTGATCGATCGCCTCCCAGATCCGCTCGATCACGGGGCGAACAGGCGTCTCGGGCAGGTTCCAGCGCCGCAGGGTGGCGGTGATGGGCGCCGCCTCCGCCACGTCCCAGTCCTCGGGCCCCAGGGCCTCCACGGCGGGCTCGAAGGGCAGGGCCAGCAGGGGATTGCCCCTGGCCGGGGGCGTGGAGGAGGTGCGGGTCATGGCCGTGGCATGCCGTCGCTGGAAGCAGCGGGGCAGAAGGGTGGGAGTCGTGACGCGGCCGATCAGCCGATGCCGGTGCGGGCGATGTCGAGCACGTCGGCCATCGAGCGGATCTGATTGAGGGTGGAGGCCAGCTGGGCGGCGCTCTCCAGCTCCACGCGCAGGTCGATGCGCGCGGGCTTGCCGGGGTTGGTGCGCACCCGCGCGTCGCTCACGTTGATGCGGTGATCGGAGAGGCGGGTGAGGATGTCCTTGAGCACCCCCACCCGGTCGAGCACCTCGATGCGCAGCTGCACCGGGTAGCGGCGGGGCTGGGCGATGGCGGGGTTCCAGCGCACCGGCAGACGGCGCTGGGCCGGCACCTGGGCCACGTTGGCGCAGTCCTGGCGGTGGATGGTGATGCCGTGATTGCCCAGGGCCACCGCCCCCAGGATCGGCTCGCCGGGCAGGGGGCTGCAGCAGCCGCCGAGGCGGTAGTCGAGCCCCTCCAGCCCCAGGATCGGGCTCTCGCTGCCATGCACGGCGGGGCGGCTGGCGGCCTGCTCACCCTGGGCCGAAACGCTGCGGGCCAGCTCCTCGTTGCTGAGCGGCGGCGTCGCGGCGGCGCTGTCCAGGCGCAGTTCCTCCCGCAGGCGGTTCAGAACCTGGTGCAGGGTCACACCGCCGAAGCCCAGGGACGCCAGCAGGTCGTCGGTGCCCACGAGGTTGCAGCGCCGCGCCACCCGCGCCATCGCCTCACCGTTGAGCAGGGCGTCGAAGCCGTCACGGCCCAGCTCCCGCTCCAGCAGCTCCGTGCCGCGCTGGATGTTCTCCTCGCGGTGGCTGCGCTTGTACCAGGAGCGGATGCGGTTGCGGGCCGTGGGGGTGGCCACGAAGTTGAGCCAGTCGAGGCTGGGGTGGGCGTTCTTGCTGGTGATCACCTCCACGAAGTCGCCGTTCTGCAGCGGCGTGGCCAGCGGACAGAGGCGGTCGTTGATGCGCACCCCCTGGCAGTGATTGCCCACCTCCGAGTGGATGCGGTAGGCGAAGTCCACCGCCGTGGAGCCCTTGCGCAGCCCCACCACGTCGCCTTTGGGAGTGAACACGAACACCTCCTCGTCGAAGAGGTCCTCCTTGATCGAGCGCAGGAAGTCGCTGCTGTCCTCGCCGCCGTCGTCCTTCTGCCAGTCCACCAGCTGACGCAGCCAGTTGAAGCGCTCGGCGTCGGCCCCGGCGGCGGGTGAGCCGCCCTCCTTGTATTTCCAGTGGGCGGCGATGCCGTATTCCGCCACCTGGTGCATGTCGGCGGTGCGGATCTGCACCTCGATCGGCCGGTGGCGGCCGATCACCGCCGTGTGCAGGGACTGGTAGCCGTTGGGCTTGGGCAGGCCGATGTAGTCCTTGAAGCGGCCCGGGATCGGCCGGAAGGTGTCGTGCACCACCGCCAGGGCCCGGTAGCAGCTCTCCAGGCTGGGGCAGATGATGCGCAGGGCCGCCACGTCGTAGATCTCGTGGAAGGCCTTCTGCTGGCGCTGCATCTTGCTCCAGATGCCGTAGAGGTGCTTGGGCCGGCCGTGCACCTCACAGTCCCCCAGACCCATGGCCTGCAGCCGGTTGCGCAGCAACTGCACGGTTGTGGCCAGACGCTCCTCCCGCTCGCTGCGCTTGGACGCCACCTGCTGCTGCACGTCCCGGTAGGCGTCGGGTTCGAGGATCTTGAAGGCCAGGTCCTCCAGCTCCCACTTGAAGCGTCCGATGCCCAGACGGTTGGCCAGGGGGGCGTAGATCTCGCGGGTTTCACGGGCGATGCGCAGCTGTTTCTCGGGCTTGAGCGCTGCCAGCGTGCGCATGTTGTGCAGCCGGTCGGCCAGCTTCACCAGCACCACGCGGATGTCGCTGGCCATGGCCAGGAACATGCGGCGCAGGTTCTCGGCCTGGGCTTCGGTCTTGTTGGTGAAGTGCAGGCCGCCGAGCTTGGTGACCCCTTCCACCAGGGCCCGCACCTCGGCCCCGAAGTGCTCCTCGAGCTGCTCGGAGGTGACGTCGGTGTCCTCGACGACGTCGTGCAGGAAGCCGGCGGCGATCACCGCTGCGCTGGCGCCGATGTCGCGCAGCAGATCGGCGACGGCCAGTGGATGGATGATGTAGGGCTCGCCGCTGGCGCGGTACTGGCCCTCGTGCAGCTGGAAGGCGAAATCAAACGCCGAGGCCAGCAGGGCCTCGGCGTCGGTGGGGCAGCTCTCGCCGCTGCCGGGGGGAACATGCTCGATGCAGCGCTGCAACCACTCCGGCAGGGGCACGCCGTAGTCGGCGGGACTGTGGATCGGCCGCCGCCCCAGAGCCGCTGGGGGAGCGGAGGAGTCCAGGGGCGCGACCGCGGTGGAATCCACCGGCGGATCCGGATCCGGCGGTTTGAGAGCCGATGGATTCAGTTCGGTGACCGCCCGGAGCATGGGGTGCTGCGGAGTGGACTCATCGTATGCAGCCAGCGACACTCGGGGGGGATTCAGCCCGAAGCCTTGGCCCCGCAACGCCACATCCCGCACCGCAGCCGCTTCGGCAGCCGCTCCAGCCGCCACTGCCGCAGCCAGCCATGACCGATGCCGTGCTCAGCGTGCGCCAGCTGCGGGTGTCCTACCCCCAGAGCGAACGCCCCACCCTCGACGGCCTCGATCTCAGCCTCAACCCCGGCGAGACGCTGGCGCTGGTGGGTCCGTCGGGCTGCGGCAAGAGCACCGTGGCGCGCGCCGTGCTGCAGCTGCTGCCGGAGGGCAGCGACTGCAGCGGCGAGCTGCTGCTGGCGGGCAGCGATCCCCGCGCCCTGCGCCGCTCGGCCCTGCGCCGCCTGCGCGGCGAGGCGGTGGGCCTGGTGTTCCAGGACCCGATGACGCGGCTCAACCCGCTGCTCACCATCGGCGGGCACCTGGCCGACACCCTGCGCGCCCATCGCCCCGGCTGGAACCGGCGGCAGCTGCGCCAGCGGGCCGAGGAACTGCTCGGGCGGGTGGGGATCGGCGTGGACCGCTACGGCAGCTATCCCCACGAATTCAGCGGCGGTATGCGCCAGCGGCTGGCGATCGCCCTGGCCATGGCCCTCGACCCGCCGCTGGTGATCGCCGATGAACCCACCACCAGCCTCGATGTGGCGGTGGCCGGCCAGGTGATGGCCGAACTCACCACCCTCTGCCGCGAGGCCGGCAGCGCCCTGCTGCTGATCAGCCACGACCTGGCCATGGCGGGGCGCTGGTGCGACCAGATCGCCGTGCTCGACGAGGGCCGCCTGATCGAGCGCGCCCCGGCGCGGCAGTTGCTCACAGCGCCGCGATCAGCCCTGGCCCGGCGGCTGGTGACCAAGGCACGGGAGCGGGAGGGCAGCGAAAGCCAGGCTCCGGCCGCGGCGCCGCTGCTGTTGGAGATCGAGGCGCTGCGCTGCTGGCATCCCCTGCCGGGCCTGCCCTGGCAGCGGCGCTGGCTGAAGGCGGTGGACGGCGTGAGCCTGCGGCTGCAGCAGGGCGAGACGATCGGCCTGGTGGGGGCCTCCGGCTGCGGCAAGAGCACCCTCTGCCGGGCGCTGATGGGCCTGGAGCCGGTGCGGGGCGGCGCCGTGCGTCTGGAGGGGGTCGATCTGCAGCAGCTGAGCGGCGCCAGCCTGCGCCGGGCCCGGCGCGGCATCCAGATGGTGTTCCAGGACCCGCTGGCCTGCCTCAACCCGCAGTTGCGGGTGGGCGAGGCGATCGCCGATCCGCTGCTGATCCACGGCCTGGCCGGCCGCGCCGCCGCCCGACAGCGCGCCCGGGAGCTGCTGGCGGCGGTGGGGCTGAATCCGCCCGAGGCCTTCGAGAACCGCCTGCCCCGCCAGCTCTCCGGCGGTCAGCAGCAGCGGGTGGCGATCGCCCGCGCCCTGATCCTGGAGCCGAAGGTGCTGCTCTGCGACGAGAGCGTGAGCATGCTCGACGCCGAGGTGCAGACGGAGGTGCTGCAGCTGCTGCGCGATCTGCAGACCCGCCTGGGGCTGGGGATGCTGTTCGTGACCCACGACCTGGCGGTGGCCGGCGGCTTCTGTCACCGCGTGATCGTGCTGGACGGGGGGCGGATCGTGGAGCAGGGCCCCGGATCGGCGCTGCTCAGCAACCCCCGGGCGGCGATCACCCGCCAGCTGGTGGCGGCCTGCCCGCGGCTGCCGGCTCTGGTGTGAATGCCCTGCTCAGCCCGCCCCTGAGCCGGCCAGGGTCCACCAGAGGGGCTTCATGAAGTAGTCCTCGTCCTCGTAGTCCACCAGGGCCCCATCACCGAAGCTCACCAGGTCGTTGGGGCGCACCTCGAAGCCGGCGCCGCGGGCGATGCTCGCCACCTCGTCGGCGTCGGCGGCAGCGGTGGTGGAGAGCTGCTGCTGCAGGCCCTGATCCCGCTGCACTGCGGCGATGAAGGCCCGCAGGTTCTGCTCCGCCATGGAAAGCGCCGTGGGAGAAAGGACAGCACCACTCTGGGTGCGGCGGCGCAGCGCCGCCAGGAGCTTTGCGAACACCGGCGGCAAGGGCGCCTCGAACACCAGGCGCTCGCCGCTGATCGGGTGGTTCAGCCCCAGCTGAACGGCGTGCAGGGCCTGGCCCGGCAGCTCCACCGGCAGCCGGCGGCAGCGAGAATACACCGGGTCGCCCACGATCGGGTGGTTCATGTGGGCGCAGTGCACCCGGATCTGATGGGTGCGGCCGGTGTCGAGCCTGAAGCGCAGCAGGGCGAAGTCGCCCAGCCGCTCCATCACCTGCCAGTGGGTGCGGGCATGGCGTCCGCCGGCGTCGCTCACCACCGCGTATCGCTTGCGGTCGGCCGGGTGGCGGCCGATGGCGCCCACGATCGTGCCGGAATCGGCGGCCGGCTGGCCGTGCACCACCGCCAGGTATTCGCGGCTGGCGATCCGCTTCTGGATCTGCACCTGCAGCTTCACCAGGGCTTCCTGGCTCTTGGCCACGACGATGCAGCCGGTGGTGTCCTTGTCCAGCCGGTGCACGATCCCGGGCCGCAGCTCACCGCCGATGCCGGGCAGGTCGGGGCAGTGGTGCAGCAGACCGTTCACCAGGGTGCCGTCCTTGTTGCCCGGCGCCGGATGCACCGTCAGGCCGGCGGGCTTGTTGAGCACGATCAGGTGCTCGTCCTCGAAGAGCACAGCGAGGGGGATCGGCTGGGCCACCAGGTAGGGCAGCGGTTCCGGCGGCGGCATCCACAGCTCCACCGTGTCGCCGTGGCGCAGGGGGGTCTTGGCCCGGCCCGTGACGCCGTTCACCCGCACATAGCCGGCGTCGATGAACTTCTGGATGCGCGAGCGGCTCTGCTCCGGCCGCTGGGCCACCAGCCAGCGGTCGAGCCGCATCGGCAGCGGCTTCGGGTAGGTGAGCGTGAGCAGCTCCCCCTCCCCTTCGCCGAAGCAGCGCCCGCCGCACTCCAGGTCACTCATGCCCCGGGCGGCAGCTCCAGGGCGATGGCGTCGAGGCGGCCGCAGCGGAAGTCGTCGAGCAGCTTGGTCGCCATGCGCAGGCTGTCGCCGCCGGTGTGGCGAGCGGCGGCGGCCGCCAGCCAGCCCTCCACATCCGGCCCACCGGCCGGCAGCTGGCCCAGGGGAATGCCGTAGCGCCGTTCCAGCAGGCCGGCGGACACGCCGGTGGCCGGCACTGTCTCCAGCAGCTGGAGCAGCGCGGCGAAGGCCAGGGCCACCGCCTCGGCGTCGTACGCGGCCTGGCCGATGTCGTCGCAGAGGGCCAGGCGCAGGGCGGCCTGCTGGTCGTCCAGCCGGGGCGGCAGCACGCCGGGGGCATCGAGCAGGTCGAGTTCCTGGCCCAGCCGCACCCAGCGCAGGCTGCGGGTGACGCCGGCGCGGCGGGCGCTCTCCACCACCTTCTGGCGCACCAGCCGGTTGATCAGGGCCGACTTGCCCACATTGGGGAAACCCAGCATCAGCGCCCGCACCGGCCGCGGCCGCATGCCGCGCCCCAGGCGCCGCTCGTTGAGCGCCGTGCCGGCCCGGATCGCCGCCTGCTGCAGCTGCTTCACGCCCGTGCCGGCCTTGGCGTCGCACCACCAGACGGCCTGGCCCTGGCCGCGGAACCAGCCATCCCAGGCCTGCTGCGCCGCGACGGGCACCATGTCGCGGCGGTTGAGCACCAGCAGGTGCTGCCTGGTGCCGATCCAGCGCTGCAGCCGCGGATGACCGGTGGCCAGCGGGATGCGGGCGTCGCGCACCTCGATCACCAGGTCCACCTTGGCGAGAGCCTCCTGCAGAGCCTTCTCAGCCTTGGCGATGTGGCCCGGATACCACTGGATCGCCGGGGCGTTGACGCTGAGCTGCGGCGGGGTCAGGGGCGGCATTGACGCCGGCATCAGGGCACCACCAGCACCGGGCACGGCGCCAGCTGGATCACCCGGGCGGCGGTGCTCTGCTGGTCGCTCTCGAGGGCGATGCCGCGCGTGCCCATCACGATCACGTCGGCATCGATCTCATCGGCCACATCGCCGATCACGAAGGCCGCCTTGCCCTCCCGCTCGATCACCTCGCAGGTCACGCCGGCCTGCTGGAAGCTGCCGCGCGCCTGCTCCAGGAGCTGGGCCACGGCCGGCTCCTCATCGCCGGGCTCCACGACCGAGAGCAGCACCAGGCGGCTGTCGTGCTCCTGCACGAGCTGCAGGGCCACGGCGGCGGTGTCCATGGCCTGACGGCTGCGGTCGATGGGGAACAGAACGGTCTTGAACATGGCTGACGGGGCCCGGTGCCAACCAGGGGACGCCGGGGAGCGAGGTGTTCAGTCTGAACGACGCGCTGCGGGCTAAGCTCCGGCCCGTTTATCCCTATTCCCACACGCGTCCCATGGCGAAGCGATCCCTCACCAGCCTCAGCGTCGACGAGCTGCGCGGCAAGCGAGTGCTGGTGCGGGTCGACTTCAACGTGCCTCAGGACGACAACGGCACGATCACCGACGACACCCGCATCCGTGCTGCCCTGCCGACCATCGCCCACCTGCGCGACAACGGCGCCAAGGTGATCCTGGCGGCCCACTTCGGCCGGCCCAAGGGCCAGGTGAACGAGGGCATGCGCCTCACCCAGGTGGCCGCCCGCCTCAGCGACCTGCTGGGCGTGCCCGTGACCAAGACCGAGAGCTGCATCGGCCCTGACGCCGAGGCCAAGGTGGCGGCTCTCGAGGAGGGCGGCGTGGTGCTGCTGGAGAACGTGCGCTTCTTCGCCGAGGAGGAGAAGAACGAAGAGGAGTTCGCGAAGAAACTCGCGTCGCTGGCCGAGGTGTACGTGAACGATGCCTTCGGCGCCGCCCACCGCGCCCATGCCTCCACCGAGGGGGTCACCAGGTTCCTCAGCCCCAACGTGGCCGGGCACCTGATGGAGAAGGAGCTGGCCTACCTGCAGGGCGCCATCGACGCTCCCAAGCGTCCCCTGGCGGCGATCGTGGGCGGCTCCAAGGTGAGCAGCAAGATCGGCGTGCTCGAGGCCCTGATCGACAAGTGCGACAAGATCCTGATCGGCGGCGGCATGATCTTCACCTTCTACAAGGCGCGCGGCCTCTCGGTGGGCAAGAGCCTGGTGGAGGAGGACAAGCTGGAGCTGGCCAGGGAGCTGGAGGCCAAGGCGGCCGCCAAGGGCGTGCAGTTCCTGCTGCCCACCGACGTGGTGCTGGCCGACAACTTCGCCCCCGACGCCAACAGCCAGACCGCCCCGATCGACGCCATCCCCGACGGCTGGATGGGCCTCGACATCGGCCCCGACTCGGTGAAGGTGTTCCAGGAGGCCCTGGCCGACTGCCAGACCGTGATCTGGAACGGCCCGATGGGCGTGTTCGAGTTCGACAAGTTCGCCGCCGGCACCAACGCCATCGCCCACACCCTGGCCGAGCTGAGCGCCAAGGGCACCATCACGATCATCGGCGGCGGTGACTCGGTGGCGGCCGTGGAGAAGGTGGGCGTGGCCGACAAGATGAGCCACATCTCCACCGGCGGCGGCGCCAGCCTGGAGCTGCTGGAGGGCAAGGTGCTGCCCGGCGTGGCCGCCCTCGACGAGGCTTGACGGCAGAACGGTCAGCCGTCGCCTTCCTCGGCCTGGGGGCCCTCGGTGCGCCGATGGCCGCCAACCTGGCACGGGCCGGCTTCGAGCTCACCGTGCACAACCGCACGCCGGGCCCGGAAGCGGACCTGGTGGCCGCCGGCGCCGTCGCCGCCGAATCGGCGCCGGCGGCGGTCGCAGGGGCCGGGCTGATCTGCCTGTGCCTCAGCGATGACGCAGCCGTGCAGACCGTGCTGGAGGCGGTGGCGCCCAGCCTGGCCGGCGGCAGTCTGGTGGTGGACTTCTCCACCATCGCCCCGGCCTCCAGCCAGACCCTGGCCGCCGATCTGGCCCGCCGGAACGTGGCCTACATCGACGCCCCGGTCACCGGTGGCACCGAAGGCGCCAGGGCCGGCACGCTTTCGGTGCTGGTGGGGGGCGCCGGAACCCATGTGGAGCGGGCCCGGCCGCTGCTGGAGGTTGTGGGGCAGCGGATCACCCACCTGGGGCCGGTGGGTGCGGGACAGCAGGCCAAGGCCGTGAACCAGGTGCTGGTGGCCGGCAGCTATGCCGCCGTGGCCGAGGCCATGGCCCTGGGCCAGAGGCTGGGCCTGCCGATGGACCGGGTGCGGGATGCCCTCACGGCCGGCGCGGCCGGCTCCTGGGCTCTCGAGCACCGTGCCGGCAACATGCTCGAAGGACGGTTCCCGCTGGGGTTCCGGCTTGCCCTGCACCGCAAGGACCTGGCCATCGCCCTCGAAAGCGCCGCGGCCACCGGGCTGGAGATTCCCCTCTGCCGGCTGGTGGCCGCCATGGAGGACGCGCTGCTGGAGGCGGGCCATGGCGACGATGACGTCTCGGCCCTGGCCCGCTGGTACTCCGCGGAAGCGGACTCAGCAGCCCGGCCCGGGATCTGACCGGCTGCGGCCGTCATCGCCCGCCCGGCTCGACGCCGGGCCGTCGGGCCGGTCGATCGAGCGCCCCTGCAGGGCGATGCCAAACCCAGCGGTGGTGGCGGCGGCGTCCACCAGCCGCTCCAGCCGGCCGCCGTGAAGCCGGGCCACCCGGGCGGCGATCGCCAGGCCGAGACCGCAGTGGCCGCTGCCGCCGCGGGCGGCATCGAGGCGCTGAAACGGCATCAGGGCCTGCTCCCACTGCTCCGGCGAGATGCCCGGGCCACTATCCCAGAGCACGATCCTGAAGCCTTCCCCGGGCGGGTCCGTCGCCCGCAGCTGCAGGCACAGGGGCGGCGCGCCATGGCTGCGGGCGTTGTCGATCAGGTTGGCCACGGCGCGGGCCAGGGCTACCGGCTGCACCACCCGCTCCATGGGCTCCAGATCGAGCGCCAGTTCTCCCGCATCCAGCCCGGCCGCCTGCTCGGCCAGCAACAGATCGAGAGGCACCGTCAGGGCGGCCTCGTGATCACCGCCACCGGCGAACAGCAGGAACTGACCGGTGATGCGCTCCATCGCGTCCAGATCGGCCTCCGCCTGCTGCAGGTCGGACGCCGGCAGACCCGCCAGGCTGAGCCGGAAGCGCAGCCGGGTGAGGGGACTCTTGAGGTCGTGGGCGATGCCCGCCAGCATCACGGCCCGCTCCCGTTCCCCGGCCTGCAGACGCTGCACCATGGCGTTGAAGCGGCCGATGAGCTGACGCACCACGGCCGTGCCCCGCTCCCGCTGCAGGCCAGGCCACTGGTGGTGGCCCACCCGGGCCAGGGCCTGCTGTTGCTGCCGCAGCGGCCGCTGCACCTCCCACCAGAAGAACAGCAGCAGGGCGGCGCTGGTGCCCAGGCCCAGGCCCACCAGCAGCAGCCACGGATCCGGCGGCCAGGGGCGCACCGGCGGGATCGGCACGAACAACCAGACCGGATCCAGGGGCGCCAGCACCTCCACCCACACCCCCCGGTGAACGTCTGCCGCCGGCAGCACCCTGGGGCAGGGGCTGATCGCGGGACAGAGCTCCGCACGCAACACCGCACCCTGCGCGTCCAGGCTGCGGTCCGGGCGGGTCGGCGGGTTCGCCCCCACCCGCAGGGGCAGGCCGCTGAGGCGGGCCAGCTGGGCGGGCGGCAGGCGGTCCAGCGCCAGCTCCGCCAGCCGCAGCTGGAAGAGCACCTCCGGACCCTGCTGGGCGATCCGATCGCGCTGCAGCCGCTCCGCCAGCAGCATCTGCAGCTGCACCGTGCTCAGCAGGGCCACACCCAGCCCGGCCAGGCCGTAGGGCAGCGCCGACCTAACGGCTGCGAGGCTGGCCATCGGGCACGAACACGTAGCCATAGCCCCACACCGTCTGCAGGTAGCGGGGGCGGGCGGGATCGGGCTCCACCAGCTTGCGCAGCCGCGACACCTGCACGTCCATGCTGCGGCTGTCGATCAGCGACTCCGGGCCGCGGGCCAGCTCCACCAGCCGCTGCCGCGGCAGGGGCCGGTGCGGATGCTGCACGAACGCCGCCAGCAGGGCGAACTCGCCGGAGGTGAGCACGGTCACCGCCCCATCGCGCTCCAGGGTGCGGGAGGCCAGGTCCAGCACCTGCTCGCCGATGGGGACTCGCTGCCCCTCCGCCAGCGGGGTGCCGGCCGGCAGGGCCACCCGGCGGCGCAGCACCGCCTCGATGCGCGCGCTGAGTTCCCGGGGCAGGAACGGCTTGGCCAGGTAATCGTCCGCCCCCTGTTCCAGGCCGATGATCCGGTCCACCGCGTCACCCCTGGCGGTGAGCATCACCACCGGCAGGTCATCGCCGCCGTCGCGCAGCCGGCGCAGCAGGGTGAGGCCGTCGTCGCCGGGCAGCATCACGTCGAGCACCACCAGATCGGGTCGCTGAGTGGCCAGGCGGGCCATCAGCTGTTCACCGTTGGCCAGGCAGCGCACGTCGTAACCCTGGTCTGTGAGGTAGGTGCCCACCATCCTGCGCAGTTCGGGGTCGTCATCAATCACCCAGATGCGCTGGCCCGCTGCCATCAGCCCCGCCGGAAAAATCTGGTCACAGCTTGCCTGGGGTCTCGCCACAGATGGCCATGACCTGCTGCATAGCCTGACCCCATGAACCGAGTTTCAGCAGCTCTGACCGGCGCCCTCGCGGCGGCCCTGGCGATCGCGGCCGCAGCGGGGGCAGCCGCCGATCTGGTCGGGCCGCCGGCGGCCCGGGCCAGTGAACAGCAGCAGTACCAGCAGCGCATGCGGCAGCTGTTCCAGCAGCTCGACCGCAACGGCGATGGCCGCCTCGAGCGCCGGGAGGCCGGCGCGAACGCCTATCTGCAACGGCACTTCGACCGGCTCGACAGGGACGGCAAGGGCCATCTGGTGCCGGCCGACCTGCGCTGAGTCAGGGCCGCAGCTGATCCCGCTCGGCCACCACGCGCACCCGCTTGCTCACGCCCACCAGACCGTCAGGGTGCACCAGCAGCACGGCCCAGGTCTGGGCACCGGGGTTCAGGGGCGCCTGCACGACGCGGAACAGCCCGCCGCCGCCCAGGGCACCGAGGCGCAGCGAGGGGCTGTCCAGGGCGGTGAGCTGATCCTCCCTCAGGTCGGCGATGCCGCCGGCCACGATCGCGCCGTCGAGGGGATCGTCGAAGATCACATCCAGGTCGTAGCGCTGACCGGTGAGCACGGCGTCCGGAATCAGCACGCTCACCGGCAGCTTCGCCTCGCCGCTGCGCAGCAGGGCCTGCTCGCGCAGCACCGTCTGGCCGTTGATGCGGCGTCCGTCGCTCTCCAGCAGCAGCTGCTGCTCGGCCTCGAGGCGATAGGTCAGCGGACCGTCCTGACGGCTGCCGCGCACCTGCACCAGCACCGTCGGCCGGCCATCCCTGAGGGCAGGTCCCTGGGCGAGCTGCCAGCGGGCATCGGGGAACTGGCTGAGCAGCCGCTGGTGGCGCCTGCGCACGTCAGCGGGATCGAGACCCGGGCCCTCCGCCAGCAGGGCAGTGAGATCGCCCTGGCCGTTGAACGCCGCCTCGAGGGCCTGGAGCAGCTGGGGCGAGGGGCCCGCGGCCCGGACGGGCAGGGCGGCGCTCAGCAGCAGGGCGGTCGCACCGGCCAGGGCACCGCCCAGGGCAGCGGCCCGGACAGCGGAGGTGGCGAGCCTGGCGGGGACAGCCCGCCGGACCAGCGTTGAAATGGAGGAGAGGCCGGAACGCCGCATGCGCCTGCTGGATGTGCTTTTAAGTTAGGCGCGCTCGTGAGCGCCACCCATGCCCAGGCTCCTCGTCGCAGCCAGCGGCACCGGTGGCCACCTGTTCCCGGCGCTGGCGGTGGCCGAGGCCCTGCCCGCCGGCTGGGAGGTGCGCTGGCTGGGGGTGCCGGACCGGATGGAGCGGGAGCTGGTGCCCAGCCGCTTCCCCCTGCACACCGTGCGCGCCGGCGGCCTGCAGGGCCGGGGTCTGCAGAGGCTGCTCAATCTGCTGCGGCTGCTGCGGGCGATCGGCAGCGTGCGCCGGCTGATCCGGCGTGAGCGCATCGACGTGGTGTTCAGCAGCGGCGGCTACATCGCCGCCCCGGCGATCCTGGCGGCCCGCTGGTGCGGGGTGCCGGTGGTGCTGCACGAGAGCAATGCCGTCCCCGGCCGGGTCACGCGCCTGCTGGGACGGCTGTGCACCCGGGTGGCGGTGGGGCTGTGGGACGCGGCCGAGCGGCTGCCCCGTTGCCGGCCCCTGGTGACGGGCACGCCGGTGCGCCGCGAGTTCCTGCAACCCGCACCCGCCCCCGACTGGCTGCCGGAAGGTGCTGGGCCGCTGCTGCTGGTGATGGGCGGCAGCCAGGGGGCGGTGGGCCTGAACCGGATGCTGCGTCCCCTGCTGGGGCGGCTGAGCGCTGAAGGGGTGCGCGTGGTGCACCTCACCGGCCGCAACGATCCGGAGGCCGGCGCCCCCCTGCCACCCGGGGTGGTGGAGCGGCCGTTCTGCGACGAACTGGCGGGCCTGCTGCAGCGCACCGACCTGGCCATCAGCCGCTCCGGGGCCGGCGCCCTGAGCGAGCTGGCCGTGTGCGGCACCCCGGCGATCCTGGTGCCCTATCCGGCCGCGGCCGATCACCATCAGGACGCCAACGCCAGTGCCGCGGCCCGGCTGGGGGCGGCGGTGATCGTGGCCGAGCACCCCCCGGATCAGCCGACGCTGGAGCGGACGATCTGGCGGCTGCTGGGGCCGCGGCTGCGGGGAGCTGAGGCGGCCGCCGATCCGCTTGCGGCGATGCGCGCCGGCATGGAGCGGCTGGCCGTGCGCGACGCCGACCGGCGGCTGGCGGCGCTGCTGGTGGAGCTGGCCTAGCCGTTCAGCCCAGCTCCCGCTCCAGAGCCCGGAGCAGGCGGCGGTGGCCGCGGCGGTGCTGCAGGCCGATGCGCAGCCACTCCGGCCCCAGTCCCTCGAAGGACCGGCAGTCGCGCAGCAGGATGCCGTGGCGCTCCTCCAGGCCGCGGCGCACCGGCTCGAGTGACGCGTCGCTGCGCACCAGCAGGAAGTTGGCGGCCGAGGGCATGGGCGTGAGCCGGGGCCAGCGCGCCAGCTGGCGGGCCAGCCAGGGACCCTCGCGGGCCGTCCAGCGCTGCACCCGGGCCGTCCAGCCCGGCAGCCAGCCCGGCCGCTCCAGCAGCCGCTCGCCCACGGCCAGCGCCAGGCCGTTGACGGGCCAGGGATCGCGCCAGGCCGCCCAGCGCCGCAGGCGCTGCGGAGCGGCCAGGGCATAGCCGAGACGCAGGCCGGCCAGCGACAGCAGCTTGGTGAGGCTGCGCACCACCACCAGGTTGGAGTGCCTGGGCAGCAGCGGCACCAGCGACTGGGCCTCGCCGCCGGGCACCAGGGGCAGGAAGGCCTCGTCGCAGATCACCAGCGCCCGACGCTCCAGCAGCGGCTCCAGAGAGGCGCGGCTCCAGAGCTGGCCGGTGGGGTTGTGGGGATTGGTGAGCCAGAGCACCTCCGCTCCTTCGGTGCCGGTCGGGCCGGCGGGGAAGGGCTGGGGAAAGGCCGCGTCCCAGCGCAGCGGCAGCGGCAGGGGGCGGGCCGCCCCGTGCCAGCAGGCCAGGGCGCGCTGGTAGTCGGCGAAGCCGGGGGCGGGCAGCAGGCTCTCGCCGAGGGCGGCGGCGTCCCGGGCCGCCCAGGTGAACAGCTCAGCGGCACCGTTGCCGGGCAGCACCCAGTCCGGCGGCACTCCGTGCTGGCGGCCCAGCAGGTCGCGCAGCCGCCGCCAGCCGCGGTCGGGGTAGACCCGCGGCGCCGGGCCCAGGGCCGCCCGCAGCAGCGCCAGCCGCACCGCCGCCGGGGGCCCGAAGGGCACCAGCGAGGCACTGGCATCGAGCAGGGCTCCGGGCGGGCGGCCCAGCCTCAGGGCGGCGGCCGCCAGGTTGCCGCCATGGCGCTCGGCGTCCGCACCGCTGTCCATCGGCGAACGCTACGGCTCCTCCAGCCGTGAGCGCGGCGTCCCGGGGGCCATCCAGCGGCGGCGCCACAATCGAGAGGTGGGAGGGGGCGAACCGTGGCGGCCTGGACCGATCTGGTGGCCGGCATCGACCGGGTGCTGCTGGGCAAGGAGCATGCGGTGCGGCTGGCCCTGGCCTGCCTGCTGGCCGGTGGACACCTGCTGCTGGAAGACCTGCCTGGCACCGGCAAGACCACCCTCGCCGAAGCCCTGGCGCGCAGCTTCGGCCTGGCCTTCAAGCGGGTGAGCTTCACCAGCGACCTGCTGCCGGCCGACCTCACCGGCATCAACGTGCTCGATCCCGCCACCGGCAGCTTCCGCTTCCAGCCGGGGCCCCTGTTCAGCCAGGTGCTGCTGGCCGACGAGATTAACCGGGCCAGCCCCCGCACCCAGAGCGCCCTGCTGGAGGCGATGGCCGCGGGCCGGGTGAGCGTCGACGGCACCAGCCACGAGCTGCCCAGCCCGTTCATGGTGATCGCCACCCAGAACAGCCTCGATCAGGTGGGCACCTCGCCGCTGCCCGAGTCGCAGCTCGACCGCTTCCTGATGCGTCTGAGCCTGGGCTTTCCCGAGCGCGAGGCCGAGCGCGCCCTGCTCAGCGGCCAGGCCCTGGATCTGGGGGCGATGGTGGCTGCGGGGCAGCCGGCCGACCTGCTCAGCCTGCGCCGCCGCTGCCGGCGGCAGCACTGCAGCGCGGCCCTGATCGACTATGTGCTCGATCTGGTGGCCGCCAGCCGGGCCCCGGAGCGCCCCGGAGCGCCGCTCTCGCCGCGGGCCTCCCAGGGGCTGATGGCGGCGGCCCGTGCCTGGTCCCTGCTGCAGGAACGCGACTTCGTGACCCCCGCCGACGTGCAGGCGGTGTTCGCCGCCGTGGTGGAGCACCGCCTCGATCCGGCGGGGAGGGGCCAGCTGAGCCGTGCGCTGCTGGAGGCGGTGGATGCCATCCGCTGAGATCAGGAGCGGCGGGCTGGGCTGGCCGGGCCGACTCGGGCGGCTGCAGCGCGGCGAGGCGCTGCAACTGCGCCTGGGCAACCTCTACATCCTGCCCACGGCCTTCGGCGTGCTCTGGCTGGGCGGAGCGCTGCTGCTGCAGGTGGTGGGCATCCAGACCCAGCGCAACGGTCCGCTGCTGCTCAGCTTCCTGATGCTGACGCTGCAGCTGCTGGCTCTGCACCTCACCCACTTCAACCTGCAGGGACTGGAGCTGCGCTGCGGCAGGAGCGAGCCGGGATTCGCCGGTGAAGCCCTGATCTACCCGCTGCTGGCGCGCAGCCGGCACCCCCGCAACGCCATCCGGCTGCGGCTGGCCGGCCAGGGATTGAGCAGCCGGGCCGCGCAACCCCGCCGCATCCCGGCCGGCACCTCCAGCCTGGAGCTCGACTGGCGCTGTGATCAGCGCGGTCTGCAGGCCCCTGGCGTGCTGGTGATCAGCAGCACCGCGCCGCTGGGACTGTTCGTGTGTTGGAGCCGCTGGGCCCCCTCCGCCCGTCAGACGGTCTACCCGGCGCGCCAGCGGGGTCCGGTGGGCCTCGTCGCCAGGGCCGGCACTGACGCGGACGCTGTGGTGGCCGGCGGCGGCCGGGAGGGCAGCGAACACTGGCACGACCTGCGCCCCCACCGCCCCCAGGATAGTCAGGCGCGACTGGCCTGGAAGGCCCTGGCCCAGGGCCGGGGCCGGCTGAGCAAGGTGTTCCGCGATCCGGGCGGCGAGCCGCCGCTGCTGACACCGGCAGCTGGACTGGAACCGGAGCGGGCCCTGCGGCATCTGGCCGCCGAGATCTGGCAGCGCAGCCGCCGCGGTGAGGTCTACGGCCTGGTGCTGCCGCACCTGAGCATTCCCGCGGGCCAGGGCCAGCGCCATCGCGACCGCTGCCTGCTGGCCCTGGCCAAGGCTCCCAGCAACGGCACTCTCGTGAGGCACGGCTGAATGTCCAGGCCGGCGCCGGATCGAACCCTGCCACCAAGGCGGCTGCAGTGGGTCGGCATGGCCGCCCTGACGGCGGGCAGCGTGGGGCTCGATCCCACCTGGTTGCTGGGGGCCCTCACCCTGGCGCTGCTGGTGCTGGCGGCCCTCAAGCTGATGGAGGCGCGCGACCGTGGCGGCCGGCGGCTGGTGGCCCTGCTGCAGCTGCTGGTGTGCGGCCTGCAGGCCTCCCAGCTGCCCGACCTGCTGCCCAGCCTGGTGCAGCTGCTCGCCGCCGTGCTCGCCCTGGCGGGGCTGCTGCAGCTGGAAAGCGGCCTGGCGACACCCTGGCGGCTTCTGCTGCGCCAGAGCCTGCAGGTGCTGGCGGCGGCGCTGCCGATGGCTCTGGTGCTGTTCCTGCTGGTGCCGCGCCTGGATCCGTTCGCAGCCCTGCCCGGCCCGTCGGCCCGGGCGGTGACGGGACTCAGTGCCGACCTCGACCCCGGCACCATCGCCACCCTCGTCGAGGACGACAGCCCGGCGGCCCGGGTGGCCTTCGGCGACGACCGGCCGCCGCCGCCGGAGCGGCGTTACTGGCGGGTGCTGGTGCATGAGCGCTTCGACGGCCGCCGCTGGCAGCGCGGGGACGAGGAGGAGGCTGGGCCGCCGGAGGTGGGCGGAGCGGGGAGCCGGGCCGCTGCCATGGGCGAGCTGGAGTCCGCCGCCGGCCGGGATCAGGTGTGGCTGGCGGAGCCCAGCCGCTTCACCGCCGTGCCCTGGGATGGGCGCAGCGGCTCCGCCGACCCGCGGCTGCGCGTCGAGCCGCAGGGGGAACTGCGGCTGCTGCGGCCGGCCATCGAACGGCGCAGCTACCGCCTGCGGCCCGCGGCGACGGCACTGGCCTGGCAGGAGCAGCCCCCGGGCCCGGAGGCCCTGAGCCTGCCGGCAGCCGCCAATCCCAGGCTGCTGAGCCTGGGCCGCAGCTGGGGGGGACTGGCCGATCCGGCGGCCCGGGTGGCGGCGGCCCGGGCCTGGTTCCAGGCGGGGGAGTTCCGCTACGACACCCGCCCCGGGGCCCTGCCGGAGCGGGACGGGCTGGATATGTTCCTGTTCGAGCAGCGGGAGGGCTTCTGCGGCCACTACGCCAGCGCCTTCAGTGCCCTGATGCGGGCCGCGGGGGTGCCCAGCCGGGTGGTGAGCGGCTACCTGGGCGGCACCTGGGTGGTGCCGGTGGGTGGGGCCAGCTTTCTGGAGCTGCGTCAGAGCGACGCCCATGCCTGGAGCGAGGTGTGGCTGCCGGGGCAGGGCTGGCAACGGATTGATCCCAGCGTCTGGGCGACCGCCGCCGCGGAGCAGGGACCCGCCGCGGCCACGGCCCGGGCCGGCAGACCCCAGGCGGGAAGCGGCTGGCGCTGGCTGCAGCGGCAGTGGTGGGGTCTGGACATGGCCTGGAGCCGCTGGTGGCTGAGCTTCGACCGCAGCCGCCAGGAGGCGCTGCTGGAGGGGTTGCTGGGGGGACGGAGCTGGGCGCTGGGGCTGGTGATCCTTGCCGGCATGGCTCTGGGCCTGATCGCCGCCTTGGTGCCCTGGCAGCTGCGCCGCCAGCGGCCACGGCGGGATCGCGTCGCCCGCGATCTGGCCGAACTGCTGCACCTGCTGCGCCCCCTCGGCCTCGAACCGGAGCCGGGTGAAACCCTGGAGGCCTTCTGCCAGAGGGCCGCGGGGATCCACCCGGTCCTGGCCGCGCCCCTGCGGCATCTTGCCGGCTGCCACACCCAGCGCCGCTTCGCGGCGGCCGACCCGCAGGGCGCGGCCGCACGCCAGGCAGCGGACAGCTGGAGAAGGGCCCTGCACCAGCTGAAGCAGGCCCGGCGCAGCGCTATAAGGCAGGTAAGAGAATGCGTCCCATGACCATGCGCAGCCATCTGGTCCGGGGCGCGACCCGCTGCGGCGTCCCTCTGGTGCTTGCCGCAATGGCCGTTTCGGCATCCGCGGCTGTACAGGCCCCTGCCCATGCCGGCACGCCCCCCAGCGGCACCGAGGCCCTGATCCTGCTGCTGGAGCAGCGGCGCTGCCCCGGGTGCGATCTGGCCGGCGCCGATCTGGTGCATGCACAGCTGGCCGATGCCGACCTCAGCGGCAGCCGGCTGCAGCGCGCCAACCTGGGTCAGGCGCGTCTCGATGGCGCCCGGCTCGGGGACGCCGACCTCAGTTTCACCAGCCTGATGGGCGCTTCCCTGCGCGGCGCCGACCTGCGCGGCGCCCGGCTGGAGGGCACCGACCTGCGCCAGGCCGATCTCAGCGGCGCACTGCTCAGCCCCGGCGCCCTCAGCCGGGCCCACTGGCAAGGGGCCCGCGGCATCGACCAGGGCCAGCTCAGCTTCGGAGAACTGCACAACGCCGGCGTGGACGCAGCCGGGAAAGGGCGCTACCCGGAGGCGGAGCAGTGGTTCAGCGCCGCCATCCGCCGCGAGCCGTCCGCCGGGGTGAGCTGGCTGGCGCGGGCGATCACCCGCAGCCAGCAGGGCAAGGCCGAGGATGCGGCCAACGACTTCCTCTATGCCGCCAGCCTGTACGAGGCCGGCGGGGAGACCGCGACCGCAGCGGAGCTGCGCCAGGCCGCCGAGAAGCTGAAGGCCTCCCCGGAGCAGCCAGAGGGCGGCGGCAACGGCCTGGGCATGGCGGCCATCGGCGGCGCCGTGAGCGGCGCCCTGGGTGCGCTGCAGTTCCTGGCGCCGATCGCCGCCAAGGCCTTCCTGCCGCTGCCCTTCTGAGGCCGCAGGCCACGCACCCTCCCTTGCCCTCTCCATCGCCCGCCGGGCATCTGGTTCTCGCCGGCGGCGGACACACCCATGCGCTCGTGCTGCTGCGCTGGGCAATGGCGCTCCACAGGGGACGCCACAGCACCGGCGGAGCGCAGGTGACCCTGGTGAGCCGAGCCAGCACGACCCTCTATTCCGGCATGGTGCCGGGCCTGCTGGCCGGGATCTACGACCGCGATGCCTGCGCGATCGACCTGCGGCGTCTCTGCCGGCAGGCCGGGGTGACCTTCATCGCCGCCGAGATCAGCAGCCTGGATCCGCAGGCCCGCACGCTCGCGCTGCAAGGCCGACCGCCGCTGCGCTGGGACTGGCTGAGCCTGGATGTGGGCTCCGAAACCGCCATGCCGAACGGCCCCGGGACCGCCCCATCCGGCGACAGCCCGGCGCAGGGGGTGAAGCCCCTGGAACCCTTTCTCAGCTGGGCCGAAGCCCGCCTGGCCGAGGCCACTGCCTGCGGCGGGCAGGGCGACGACCTGGCCATCCGCGGCGGCGGCGCGGCGGCCGTGGAGATTGCCCTGGCCCTGAAGGGCCGGGGCCTGCGGCCGGAGCTGCTGCTGCGCGAGCGCGAGCTGCACCTGGGCGCGGCGGCGGCCAACCAGCTGGGGGAGCGCCTGCTGGCGGACGCGGCCATCCCGGTGCGGCGCCAGGTGGGTCCCGAGCGGCCGGCGGCGCTGGCCTGCACGGGCAGCCGGGCGCCGTGCTGGCTGGGGGACGCGGGCCTGCCCACCGACAGCAGCGGCCGGGTGCGCACCGCGGCGACGCTGCAGGTGCTCGGCCATCCCCGCCTGTTCGCCTGCGGCGATTGCGGCGTGATCGCCGCGGCCCCCAGGCCGGCGTCGGGGGTGTGGGCGGTGCGGGCCGCCCCCGCCCTGGCGGCCAACCTGGAGCGTTGCGTGCGCGATCCCGACGCCGACGCACCCGCCGGCCTGCGCCGCTGGCGGCCCCAGCGCCGCGCCCTGCAGCTGCTGGCCGACGGCAGCCGGCGGGGAGACCCCCGGGCGATCGCCCTGTGGGGGCCGCTGGCCCTGGGACCGAGCCGGCTGCTGTGGCGCTGGAAGGACCACATCGACCGCCGCTTCATGGACCGCTTCGAGGCACTGGGGACGATGGCGATGGGGGCGGACGGGGGTGACGGCGCGGCCGTCATGGCCTGCCGCGGCTGTGCCGCCAAGCTGGCGGGAGCCACCCTCACCGCAGGCCTGCGCCAGGCGGGGCTGCAGGGCCAGGCCGAGGACGCCGCCGTGATCGGACGGAACGAGCGCGGCGATCTGCTGCTGCAGAGCGTCGATGGGTTCCCGGCGCTGGTGGACGATCCCTGGCTCAACGCCCGCCTCACCACCCTGCATGCCTGCAGCGACCTGTGGGCCTGCGGGGCGAGGGTCACCGGCGTGCAGGCCCTGGTGACCCTGCCACAGGCGGCGCCGAGGGTGCAGCAGGAGTGGCTGGCCCAGACCCTGGCCGGCATCGTCTCGGCGCTGGAGCCGCTGGGCGCATCCCTGCTCGGCGGGCACACCGTAGAGGGCCGCGACGGCGCAGGCCTGGGGCTGAGCCTGAGCGTGAACGGAACGGTGGCGCCGGAACGCCACTGGACCAAGGGGCCCCTGATGCCCGGGCAGGTGCTGCTGCTCACCCGTCCGCTGGGCACGGGGGTGCTGTTCGCCGCCGCCATGGCCGGACGTGCCCGGGCCAGCTGGATCGATCAGACCCTGGAGGAGATGCAGCGCAGCCAGGCTCAGCTGGTGGAGCCGCTGCAGGCGCTGGGCTGCCGCGCCTGCACCGACATCACCGGCTTCGGGCTACTCGGACACCTGGGGGAGATGCTGGCCGCCAGCGAGCCGGGGCTGCGGGTGAGGCTCGACGCCGCGGCTGTGCCGGCCCTGTCCGGGGCCCTGGAGCTGCTGGAGGGGGGCATGGCCAGCAGCCTGGCGCCCGCCAACGCCACCGCCCTGGCCCTGCTGGAGGGGCCGGTGCGGCTCGGCGACGCGCCAACCTCCACGGGAGCGGCAGCGCTGCACAGCGCCCGGCTGGGGCTGCTGATCGATCCCCAGACCTGCGGCCCGCTGCTGGCGGCCCTGCCGGCGGCCAGGGCCGAGGCCGCCCTGGCCGGGCTGAGCCGGCGCGGGTTCACCGGCGCAGCAGTCGTGGGCCGGGTGGAACGGCCGCCGGACCTGGGAGAATGACGGCGCCGTCGCTGCTGCCCTTGTCCGCCCTCACCCGCTGCCTGGTGGAAGAGGCCGCCGCCATTGCCGCCTCCGCCTCCCGCCTCGACCCAGACCAGGTGGAAACGGCGCTGCGGCATCTGGAGAGCTGCCGTGAGCGGCGCGCCAAGCTGGTGGTGACGGGGGTGGGCAAGAGCGGCATCGTCGCCCGTAAGATCGCCGCCACCTTCTCCTCCATCGGCCTGACGGCGGTGTTCCTCAATCCGGTGGACGCCCTGCACGGCGACCTGGGGATCGTGGCCGCCGACGACGTGGCCCTGCTGCTGTCCAACAGCGGGGAGACCGAGGAGCTGCTGGCGATCCTGCCCCACCTCACCCGGCGCGGCACCCACCGCATCGCCCTGGTGGGGCGGGTGGCGTCGAGCCTGGCCCGCGGCTGCGACGTGGTGCTGGACGCCTCGGTGGACCGGGAGGTGTGCCCGCTCAATCTGGCCCCCACCGCCAGCACGGCGGTGGCGATGGCGGTCGGCGATGCCCTGGCGGCGGTGTGGATGGAACGGGCCGGCATCTCTCCGGTGGACTTCGCCATCAACCACCCCGCCGGATCCCTCGGCCGGCGCCTCACCCTCACCGTGGCTGATCTGATGGTGCCGGCCCACGAACTCTCCCCCCTCCCCCCCGACGCCCCCCTGCCGGTGGTGATCGCCCAGCTCACCCAGGGCAGCCCCAAGCGCGGCAGCCTGGGCGCCACCTGGGTGCATCACCCGGGGGAGCCGGCCCGCCTGGCGGGACTGATCACCGACGGCGATCTGCGCCGGGCCCTGCAGCATCACGGCACCGCCGAGTGGGACCAGGTGACGGCGGCGGCGATGGCCACCCGCGACCCGATCACCGTGACCCCGGAGGTGCTGGCCGCCGAGGCCCTGGAGCTGATGGAGCACAATCCCCGCAAGGCGATCTCGGTGCTGCCGGTGGTGCATCCCGAGAACGCCTCCCAGCTGGTGGGCCTGCTGCGGCTGCATGACCTGGTGCAGGCTGGCTTCAGCACCGCACACAACCAATGAGTTTCCGTCTCATCGCCGGGCCCTGCGTCATCGAGAACCGCGACCTTGTTCTGGGCGTCGCCGAGCAGGTGAGCGAGCTCTGCCGGCGGCTGGGGATCGACTACGTGTTCAAGGCCAGTTTCGACAAGGCCAACCGCAGCTCCGGCCGCTCCTTCCGCGGTCCCGGGCCGGACGAGGGACTGGCGATCCTGGCGGAGGTGCGCGATCGCTTCGGCGTGCCGGTGCTCACCGACATCCACGAGAGCCACCAGGCAGCGCCGGCGGCCGAGGTGGTGGACGTGCTGCAGATCCCGGCCTTCCTCTGCCGCCAGACCGATCTGCTGGAAGCTGCCGCCCAGGCCGTGGCCGGCACGGAGAAGGCCGTGAACGTCAAGAAGGGCCAGTTCCTGGCGCCGTGGGACATGGCCCAGGTGGTGGCCAAGCTGGCCGAGTGCGGCCTTGACCCGGCGACGGGGCGGCTCTGGCTCACCGAGCGCGGCAGCAGCTTCGGCTACAACACCCTGGTGGTGGACTACCGCAGCCTGCCCCAGCTGCAGGCCACCGGCTGCCCGGTGATCTTCGACGCAACCCACGCAGTGCAGCAACCCGGCGGCCGGGGCACCAGCTCTGGCGGCCAGCGGGAGTTCGTTGCACCCCTGGCCCGAGCGGCGATGGCGGTGGGGGTGGACGGGCTGTTCATGGAGGTGCACCCTGACCCGGAGCATGCGCTCAGCGACGGGCCCAACATGGTGCCCCTGCACCGGCTGGAGGCGCTGCTGCAGGAACTGCTGGCGATCCGTGCGGCGGTCGCCGGCGGCGGCGCTGTGAGCACGCTGTGAGCACACCACCCCGGACGTTGCCTCAATGAGCGCTCTGGGCCTGCGCTCCCGACTGCAGCGGCTGCGGCTGGGCCGCCGGCTGGCTGAAGTGCGGCTGCTGGTCTGCGACGTGGACGGGGTGCTCACCGACGGCGGTCTGCACTACGACGAGAGCGGCCGGGTGGTGAAGCGTTTCGACGTGCGTGACGGACTGGCGGTGCGCATGCTGCAGCGCGAAGGCATCGAGGTGGCACTGCTCAGCGGGGGCCGCAGCGGCGCCATCGAGCAGCGGGCCCAGCACCTGCACATCCGCCACTGCCGGGTGGGGGTGGGCGACAAGTGTGCCGCCCTGGAGCGGCTGCAGGCCGAGCTGGCGGTGGCGCCGGTCCACACCGCCTTCATCGGCGACGACCTCAACGACCTCACGGTGCGGCCGCGGGTGGCCCTGCTGGTCACCCCGGCCGACGCGGCCCGGGGCCTGCGCCGCCACGCCGACTGGGTGTTGCGCCGCCGCGGCGGCAACGGCGCCCTGCGGGAGCTAGCGGAGGCGCTGCTGCAGCAGCGCGGCGCCCTGGAGGCCCTGCACCGCCACGGCTGGCATGAGCACAACGGCTGAGTAGGCCAGCCGGGCACCGGTTCATGGCTTTCGCTCACCAGGCTCCCAGATCACCACCTTCGGCAGGCATGCCAGCTCTTCAAGGTGTCGCGCATAGCTTGTGCCAAGAGATGCCGCAATCTGCTTACCCAGGAAAACAGCTCGAGGGTAGCCCTCAGCAACACTTAGATGCTTGCGCAGATACTTCATAAGACCCGAAAGATGCGAGTCTCGAATACCCCTTTCCTTGCACGTCATTAATACCTCGTGGGCAATTGCAGACAGCGAAGGGTTTCCACGACAGGAGACAAGCTTCAAGTCAGCTATTCCGAGACTCTCGGACAATCTTGAAACCAGAAAGAGGTTGTCCTCAAGGAAGGACTCATATCGCCAGAGAACAATTTCAGCATCCGGCACAGAAGCAGAAAGTCGACGCACCAGCGAAAACCAAGACAGCGACTCGAGGCGGATCCTGCTGATGAAGTCTGAAAAGGCGATCAGCCTTTTCCGTTTCAGGAGCTGAAGGTAAGCCGACTCGAGCCAGGATGCATAATCCCTGACTCCAAGATAAATTGTTATCTGAGTATCTGGATCAAGAAGACTATTGAGGATTTTTATATTCTTTGGCGCACTTGGATACATTCCATAATTTCTTGAGAACCTATAAAGAGATCCCAGCAGATTTTCGTCCGACAGAAGAAGTGATTGTCGTGAGTTCATTGCAGTTGCGAGAAGCTCACGACAACGTAATTCTGCATCAGAATCCCGCGAGACCCATTGCGAGCTCTGCAGGACAACAGAAGTCACATTCGCCCTAACCTCTGCAAGTGGGACATAAGCAACGCCAGCCGAATGAAGCGTGTCGATACTGGCCAGGAATGATTTCTGAAGGAATGTGGAGCCTGTTTTATGGGCTCCAAGATGGAGGTGCAGGGCTGACATCAGCGACAATCTCAACGGCTATCGCTCACAGCACCTGCAGCCGCTGTCGTGCCTGTTCCAGCTGCTCGGCGGTGTCAACAGAAAAGCATTCGGTGTCGACATTGAATGTGGCGAAAGGGATACCCGCCTCGATGAGACGCAACTGCTCCAGCTTCTCCACATCCTCAAGGGTGCTGGGCGACAGGTCATTCCAGCCGGCCAACAGATCGGCCCGATAGCCATAGATGCCCACGTGGCCCCAGTAGGTGGTGCGGTTATGCCATTGCTCAGGGGGCAGGTCGTGCACGTGGGGCACAGCACTGCGGGAAAAGGTGATCGCACGACCATCGCCGGCCAGCAGCACCTTGACCACATTGGGGTTGTGAATCCGCTCGGGGGGGAGCGGATGCACAGGCGTGATCACAGGTGGCCAGCCTAGGTCCACCATCCGGGCGGCCATCGCCTCGATCAGGGCTGAATCGAGGATTGGCTGATCGCCCTGCACATTCACCACCAGTGTGCGTTCAGGACTGGCACCGCCGATCGCCACCAGGGTGTCCACCACGCAGGCGAGGCGCTCACTGCCACTGCTGCAACTCGCCGGAGTCAGCAGGCCCTCGAAGCCCCAACTGCGAACAGCATCTCGCACCGCTTCGCTGTCAGTGCAGGCCAGCACTGAAGACACTCCCCGAGCGCGGGCGCAACGCTCGAGCACGTGGCGCAGCATCGGCTTGCCGCCGATGTCGGCCATCACCTTGCCGGGCAGGCGCGACGAGGCCAGCCGTGCCGGGACCGCCACGATCACCGCCTGTTCCTTCCCCGCGCCTGACTGCATGGCTGAGGTTCCATCGGCACGGTCGCCACGATCCTATGCAGGGCAGCCGGGCGGTCAGACCCTCTCCAACGCCAGACGTTCAGCACGGAGCCGGCGCAACTCCGCCCCCAGGGCCGGACCTGGGCGCAAGCCCCTCTCGATCAGCTGCTGAGCCGACACCGGAGAGCGCAGCAGCCGCCAGCGCAGGAGCCAGCGCAGTAACGGACGCCTGGGCCCATCACCGGCCACCAGTGCCAAGGCCACCGCCTCGGGCACATGGCCCTGAACCTCCAGCAGCTCACACCAGCCGGCCACCGTGAGGGCATCCGCCTGCACCGGAAGATGGGATCGCAGCGCCAGCCACCGGGCCAGCAGCCGGTGGTGGCGGTGGGGGAGCTGCAACCGTTCTGCCAAAGCCAGCGGATCGGCCGCCCCGGCCACCAGAGCGACCATGCGGGGCAATCCGAGGCGTTCGGCCCACACAAGCCGGCGTCGCGAGTGCTGATCAGCCTGAAGACGCGCATCCAGCAGGGCCAGGCCTCCCCAGTCGCGCAGTGCGGCCAGGGCCGCAGGCCAGGGCTCCCGGTCCAGCAGCAGCTCCAGCTCCATGCGCAGGCGGGTGCCCAGAGCCGCCGGGGCACGGCCGGGGGGATCGCCAGGCCGCCAGATCCAGGGCCAGGCAGCCAGAGTCAGTCGGGCCTGTCCGAGGCTGGCAGGCTCCAGGGCGAAACCGAGGCGCGCGGCATAGCGGGCCCCCCGCAGCAGCCGGGTGGGATCGTCGCGAATGCTCTGTGGATGCAGGAGCCGCAGGCGGCGATGGCGCAGATCCCTCTGGCCGCCATGGGGATCAAGCAACTCACCGCTGGCCAGATCCAGAGCGATGGCATTGATGCTGAAATCACGGCGGGCCAGATCATCCCTGAGGCCTCCCAGCGTGACCTGGGGATTTTCGGCTGCCACCGGATACGTTTCGGCACGGGCCGAGGCCACATCGAGCAACACCAGCTGCCCGCCAACAGCCAACTCCAGTTCGACAGTCCCGAAGTCGCCGTGCTCCTGGGCAGCACGCAGAGCGCCAGGCGGCAGCATCTCCCCCAGCCGCGACAGAAACGCACTGGCACGACCCTCCACTACCAGATCAAGATCCGGCACACCGCGCCAGGGGTCGTTGTGGACCCGATGCAGCAGCAGATCCCGTACAGCCCCGCCCACCAAAGCCACCCGCATGCCTGAGGCCGCCGCACAGAGCTGGCTGAGGAGGCCGGGAGGCAGTCCAGGAATGTCCACGGTGCTGACGCAGCGAGCACACCGGGAGCGTGTCACACCATCGGTGCCACCGCGAGCGGATCAATCCCAGAGCCGGAAAGCTGGGTCGCGAGCGGCGAACCACTCGGCCGCGAGCTGCGAGCTCCCCGCCATCCAAGCGATAGTCGTGAAACCAGGGGCCACTCTTGGTCCAGTGCACCAGCAGCGGCCCTCCCTGGGCAGGGGGCAGGGCCGGAGCAGGCTGCACATCGATGAGGCGATTCCAGCGGCCTTCGGGAAGGGCCCCGATCTCATCGTCCATGAGCCATTCAACACGATGCAGCGCGAGGCCCGTGGCCGTGTTCACGAACTCGGGGGTCAGCGCTCTGCAGCGGGAACAGTTGAAGAGCATCAGAGAACGCCAATTCTTGCAGGATTATCGCGTCTTCAGAGCCCCAAGAAATTTGGGGGGTCTCCTCAGGCTCATGACAATCCTTGACAACCATGAGTGCATAGAGCTCATCTCGGCATTCCCACAATTCGGCCAGGCCACCACGACAAAACATATCTCAGTCCATAAAGACCGCCTAACCCTGATAGCCCATCAGATAGGGAACCAGAAAGCGGGTGAATGAGAATTCGGTGCTCTGATTCGGATTGCGCTCTCGCGTCAAGACGTCAACCACCTGGCGGGCCACGATCGGCGTGATGGCGAGAGGCAGGCTGCTGTGTTGATACAGGCTGTCGGTCAACACATTGACCGCTGCCCGCTCAGGAAATTCTTGGCAACAAGGGTTTCAGCGGCTCTTGAGACCAGACATCGCTGGATTGCTGCTCCGGATCTCCTCAGGAGGATGAGCTGTGTCCGATCAAGCTGATTTAATGCCCTGTTCCTGCTTCTTTGCACCTGTGAATGGCCTCATTTGGGCACACCACTCCCCTGATCATGAAGTCGTAAGCAATTGACGCCGCATCAGGAACAGATTCGTCAGCGCTGCTAGCACATTCACTTTGCAGCGGTTCTTGAGCAGGCCACGCAGCCTGGTTTTCTGGAAGCCGAACTGTTGCTTGATCACGCAAATGGATGCTCCCCCTTGGCACGGATGTGGGCCTTGGCTGTCTCGACCAGATCGGCCAGCCGGCCCTCGGGAGTATCGGGCAGGACGCGCCGTTTCCCGTGTCGCATCGCCACCCTGAATTCCGTCGTCTTGCCTGCCATCTCAGGTCTCTTGGCGATGCCCTGGTAACCAGCGTCGGCGTAGACCACCACCTCCTCGCCATGCAGCGTCCTTGTCCACGCCTGCGTGGATCTTCATGCCGTAGGCGAAGCCTTCCGCGGAGCGGTAGTACCACTGGTTGCCCTTCCTGGTCTGGTGCATCTCTGGATCGCGCTTGCCCGCCTGGTTCCTGGTGGAGCTGGGAGCGCCGATCAAGGTGGCATCGATGATCGTCCCTTGCTTCATGGCCATGCCCCGTTCCCCGAGGTGGGCCTTGACCGTCTCGAAAATCTGCTCGCCGAGGCTGTACTTCTCCAGCAGGTGCCGGAACGCCAGGATCGTCGTCTCATCCGGGATCCGATCGCAGAGCATGTCGATCCCCGCGAACCGGCGCATCGTCGGCACCTCGATCAGGGCATCCTCCATTGCTGGATCACTGAGCGAATACCACTG
>JALOOQ010000069.1 GCA_025454305.1 Cyanobium sp. Prado107 | reverse complement strand
CCCTGGATGGTGGAGATCAGGCTCACGAACAGCTCCGGAGCGCTGGTGCCCAGGGACACCACCGTGAGGCCGATCACGATCTGGGGGATGCCGAGCAGCAGCGAGAGGGCCACCGAGCCGGCCACGAACAGCTCGCCCCCCCCGAAGAGCAGGGCGATGCCCACCACGATCTGGAGGGTGCTGACCAGGAACCCTGGCATTCCGGAACGGAAACGGTTCGCAGGATTATGGAGCCAAGGCCAGTCGCACGCGATGATCAGGGGTCGTCCTCCCACCGGACACCCACGATTGGTTCGCCTGCTCCGCCCCCTGCTCCTTGTGGCCGCCTTGAACGGAGTGACCGCGTGGGGCGGGGCTGTTCAGGCCGCGCCGTTCAGCTTCGACCCGGTGTCGTTCGCCGGGTTCGCCAACGAGACCTTCAAGCAGCAGGGCAGGGGGGTGTTCGTCAGGAACCTGGGCTCCTGCCGCCGGGAAGGGAAAGACCGCGCCGGCTATCGCTGTCTCAGCGGCGAGCTGATGCAGGACGTGCCGGCCAGGAAGGGGCGTGAGTTCTGCAGGCTGGACGCCATCTGGTACGTCCCCTTCAGCAGGACGGTGCAGTTCCGCACCGCGACTTGTGTGTTCAAGAGCGATCAGCAGCGGATGATCGAGAGCGGCCAGCGCCTGCTGCGCCAGGGGCTCGAACAGCTGGAGAACTACGGCAAGTGAACCGGTGTCGCCCCCGGATCCTTCGTCCCCGGATAGCGGCTGCGTGACTCCACCCCCTTCCCGCACGGCATTGGGTCGCGGCACATTCAGCCGCCTCGTGCGGATCCATCGCCGCCCTTCCATCGCCGCATGGAGGAGGACAGCGCATTGGCGGCCCTCGCGGTCACCAGACCCGACAGGGCGGCGACCACCACCGTGGCCAGACTCGTGAGCTGGGCGCCTTCCGGGCCGCCCACCCCCAGCACCATCGCCACGGCGGTGAGCGGCAGCCGGTAGCCGCCGGCGATGCCTGCCGCGGCTCCGGCGGCACCCGCCAGATCCCCCGGGATGCCGAAGGGTGCGGCGAAAACGCGGCCCGTGAGGTCACCGATCGCCAGGAAGGGCACGAACACCCCGCCGCAGCCCCCCGCCAGCACCGCCGCGGTGGTGGAGCCCGCGCGCAGCAGCGCCAGGGCCAGCAGACGCGCCGGCGAGCTCTCGTTGGTTTCCGCCCACACGATCGCCGTGCCCCCCGGCCCGAAGGCCGCCGCCGGCGCGGCCAGCCAGCCGATCAGCAGCGCCAGGCCCAGCAGCGTGCCCCCACCGATAAGCAGGCGTGCCAACGGTCGATCGCGCCATCCCCTGGCCCAGTAGATGGCCTCGCCCGTGATCGCCGTGAGGGCGCCGGCGGCCCCGCCGATGAACACGATGGCCTCCATCGCGTCCAGGAAGCCCGCGGGCGGGACCTTCGGCACCACCAGCCGGATCAGATTGAGGTTGAACTGGGCGTTCACCGCCCAGCCGGTGATGCCTCCCGCCAGCATCGCGGCGGCCCGCGGCGCGGTGAGCGGGATCCGGCGCCGCTCCGCCAGCTCGAACATAAAGAAGCTGCCCACCAGCGGGATGCCCATCAGGGCCGACACGCTGGCGGCGCCACCGCCGATCGCCAGCGGCCGCACCAGCTGGCGGAGGCCCGGGAGGGCGCTGCCCAGCCAGCTTCCGGTGGCCACCCCGACGTGCGCGGCCGGCGATTCGGTGCCCATCGGCGCCCCCAGCCCGACGGTGGCCAGGATCGCCAGGGCCCGAAGAGGAGCCAGGTTCCAGGGGAATCGCTCTTCCGCGCCGGAGGCGTTGACCACGTCGCCGGTGAGATCCGCCCGGGCGATGTCGTGGGGGAACGAGTACCACGACGCCAGTGATCCGCCGCCCTCGGGCCTGCTGACCTCGCGGGGGGCGATCGTCTGCACGGGTTGGCCCTGACCCAGCCCGAACAGGATCAGCACCGCCAGGCTGACGCCAAGCAGGGGCAGAACCCGCAGCCAAGGCCCGCCGAGGCCAGCGGCGCTCTCGAGGCAGAGCTTGATCAGCTCGGTGAGCAGTACGGCGGCCAGACAGCCGATCAGGCCCCCGAGCAGGCCTGCCGTGGCCCAGGCGGCGATCTGGGCGGGCTGAAGCGATCGTGTCACGGTGTGGGTGGTTGGCTGTTGGGCGGGGCGATGCGAAAGGGAGGCGCAACGTAATCGGCAGGCAGATACTCGGCCGGGATCGTGCTCGTGTTGCCATCTCTGACCGAAGTGTAACTGGGGGAGAGAATCTCAATACCAGTCTCGTTACACTTATCCTGAATATTCTGGTGAAGTTCAGAATAAATGAAGACCATCAGATTGGGCTCGCTGGTAAACGCGTTCAGCTGGTAGGTGATGGCATGATCTCCCAGCTTGGTCTGCAGCACAAAAGGTGCCGGTTCCGGCAGAATGTAGCGCGTGGCGAGAGCCGCTTCAATCAGGCTTGTGTAGGCCTGGCGCCAGGGCACGTCATAGCCCAGGGTGACGGATGTCTGGAGGATCAGGTTGCGACTCAGTTCACGCGTAGAGGTGTTGAAGTTGATCACCTCGGTGGCCAGAAGGGTTGAACTGGGAATGGTGATCACCTGATTGGCCGGGGTGCAGATCCGAATCGCCAGGAAATTCTTTTCAACGACGTCGCCAATCACGTTGCCGACGCGGATGTGATCACCAATTCGGAACGGACGGGTGTAGATCACGATCAACCCGCCAAGCATATTGTTGATCACCGAAGTGGAGCCGAGCGATAGGAGCAGGCCGAGAAACACGGTGATTCCCTGAAACGCGGGGGAATCAAAGCCCGGCAGGAAGGGAAAGCCCAGGATGGCTGCCAGCGCGATCACAAGCAGCCTCAGCAGGTTGTATGTGGGCTTGGCCCAGTCGGCATAGAAACCAGGGATCACAAGACTGCCCTGATCTATAGCAATGAAAAAGGGTTTAATGATGCGTAGAAAATAGTAAAAGATGACAACAATAATGATCAGAACAAAGACGTTGGGAAGATATTTTGCAAATCCGGCCAGCACAAGCTCCGCCGCCGCAAAAAAGTATCCCAGCATGCTCTCGCCGAAGGCTCGTGTCCAGGGGAACAGGCGCAGAATGAAGGTGGCCCAGGCAAAGAAAATGACCAGCAGCACCAGAAGGCGACCAGTCCTGAGTGCCTGCAACCCGAGGGAGCTGATGGCTGCCGAGGAAACGATTTCTGCACTGCGAAAACGGATGCCAGGGCAGTGGCGCGTGATGAACCGGCCAATGATCGGGAAGATTCTGCCTGAAGCCTGGATGATGACGCCGCCGACCACCAGAACGGCGACGCTGGAGACAGCGGCATAGAAGGTATTTCGCAGCAACTGCCTGGGCTCACGATCCTGACGATAGCGAGACAGAGCAGCCTTGATTTTCTCCAGGTACTGCTCGGCGGCTTGCTGCTTCGTCAAACGGCTGGCCTGCGCATCGCGTTCGTTGATCGTGAGCAGCACATCCGAGCCGATGCTCAGGTAAAGCGAATTGTCATCTGAGTTTTCGCGGATCACCAGATCCGCCAGGTCCAACGAATCGTCATTGGCCAGTCTTTTCAGCCGTTGCGTGATGGTCTGAGCTCGTTCCTCGGCTGTAAAGCCAGCGATGCCACGCCGAACGAAGAGAATCGGCTGGCCATCCAGGAGAACAGGCACACCATCGATCTGCTGCCCTGCTCCGGCCTTGAGCTCGAGTGCTTCCGGCTGGGTCTGGCCCTGGGCATGCCGGAGGCCTGGGGCACCAAGTGTCAGAAGAACGACGACAACGAGCAGGGCTGCGACTCGCCAGGTCTTGCGTCGCCATCGGCCAAACAATGCTGGATGCGCAGGTGCATCAGTCAAAGGATTAACCCTCTGAAGGATCGAGGCTGGCCCCCGGGCTGGCAAGCCAGCTGTTCTCGCTTGAGGCAGGAGGGTTCAGGCATTCCTGGTCAAGATCGGGGACTGCAGGGTCAGCATGAGAATCAGTCAACGCTCGGGGATTCTGTGCAGTGATGTTAGCCGTCCCTCCAAAGGCTATGACACTGTCTGGGGTTCCCCCGGTTTTGAGGACAGGTCAGGAGGGTCAGGGCATCATCACCAGACTGGACCATCGATAACCAACCGCAGCGGCCATGAAGCACATAAGTTGTTCACATGACACATCTGCTGGCACGTCTCCGGATCCGCGCTCTCGGAGTGGTTGCCCCCGACTTTCCCCTTGCGACCGCCGCCCAGCGCATCATCTGGGCCAAGTGCATGAATGCCGGCCAGGTGGTGTCAACGTCGATTACCTCTTCTTGCCCGAAGGGAGCACCGACGCGCGTTCGTCGCCCATGCAAAGCGGCTCGTCGCCGAACGATATCCCGATCTGAACGGCCCGGACTACACCACGATCATCGATCAGCCTGCCTTCGATCGGCTGCTCGCGACGCTCAAGGATGCGAAGGCAGGCGGAGCGACCGTGATCAACCTGGCACCAGATCAGCAACTCGATGCCCGTCGCCGAAAGCTCGCGCCGCACTTCATTCTCGGGGTGAACGACGAGATGAGGATCATGAAGGAGGAAATCTTCGGGCCGTTCTTGCCAATCAAGCCGTATCGCGAGGCCGCAGAGGTGATTGCTTACGTCAATGGTCACGATCGCCCCCTTGCGTTCTATCCGTTCACCAACGACAAGCGACTCGCCCAGCGCTATATCACCGAAATTCTCTCGGGCAGCGTCGGCATCAATGAAGCGATCGTGCAGGTGGGGCAACACGACCTGCCATTCGGCGGTGTCGGCGCGAGCGGCATGGGCCACTACCACGGCTACGAAGGATTTCTGACCTTCTCAAAGCTCCGGCCGATCTTTCGCCAAGGCAGCTTTTCTGCCATCCAGGCGTTCCTGCAGCCGCCCTACGGAAAGCGCGCGAAGACTGTTTTAGACTTTATGTTCAGTTTGCGGGGATAGCGATCGCGGTCGCTCGATGTTCGGACATCACGCCGTTTGAATTTGCGCCCCGACAAGCAGGACAACAAGATGAAGAGACCCAGGCCATTGATCCGCAGTCACCAGGGTCTCTTGAATCATCGATGCGAACGATGGGTCGCGCCGGTCAATGGTTGGCGCCGCCGCCAGCTGACTCCAAGTCGCGCATCACAGCATCCAGGTTGAACGACGCCGGCTTCTGACGCGGCGGGAACTTCACGAAGTTGTCGATCTGGCCGGCGACAACGGCCTGCATCATGTACATGATGTAGGCGTGGGAGATCAACCAGTCGTTGTAGGTGTTCGAGTTTTCGTCGGCCTGCTCGAACGGGTCACGCCGCAGATGGAAGATTTTCGGGATCCGCAACTTCACGAACGGCTCCATCCAGCACGACAGCTCTTTGGCGCGTTGCTCCATCAACACCGCTTTCCAGTCCTGCATCCGTATCGCCAGGATATCGCCGTCGTCGCTGATATAGAAGAATGAAGTCCGCGGGCTCTCCTTCACCTCACCCTTCAGGTAAGGCAGCATGTTAAAGCCGTCAATATGAACAGTGAAAGTCTTCTCGCCAGCCCTATGGCCTTGGAGGAGCTTCTCCTTGATATCCGGCTCGCCGGCGGCGGCGAGGAAGGTCGCCAGCCAGTCCTGGTGTGTCACGATGCCGTTGAGCACGGAGCCTGCCTTGAACTGGCCAGGCCAGCGCACGAAGCAGGGCACGCGCCAGCCGCCTTCCCAGTTGGTGTTCTTCTCGGAGCGGAATGGTGTGATGCCGGCATCCGGCCAGGTGTTGTAATGCACACCGTTGTCGGTTGAATACATCACGATCGTGTCATCAGCGATGCCCAGCTCATCCAGCTTGTCCAGCATGAGGCCGATGTTCTCGTCATGCGCGACCATCACGTCGTTGTAGTCGCCCTGACCGCCGCTCTTGCCCTTGTGCTTTTCGGCGCAGTGCGTGCGGAAATGCATCGCCGTGGTGTTGTACCAGAGGAAGAAGGGGGTGCCCGCCTTGTGCGTATCGTCAATGAAGCGCAGGGCGCGTTCGGTCACCTCGTCATCGATGGTCTCCATGCGCTTCTTCGTCAGTGGACCGGTGTCTGTGACGGTCTGGCCGCCCTTGCCATCAGCCTTGCTGTGCAGAACACCGCGCGGCCCGAACTTCGCCTTGAAGGCGGGGTCCTTCGGATAGTCGGGGTCTTCGGGCTCTTCTTCGGCGTTCAGGTGGTAGAGGTTGCCGAAAAACTCATCGAAGCCGTGCATCGTGGGGAGATGCTCATCGAGGTCGCCGAGGTGGTTCTTGCCGAACTGGCCGGTGGCGTAGCCCAGGGGCTTGAGCAGCTCGGCGATGGTGGGGTCTTCCGGCTGAAGGCCGTTGGGGGCGCCGGGCATGCCTACCTTGGTCAGCCCAGTGCGGATCGGGTTCTGGCCGGTGATGAACGCGGCGCGGCCCGCCGTGCAACTTTGCTGCCCGTAGTAGTCGGTGAAGGCCACGCCCTCGTTGCCGACGCGGTCGATGTTGGGGGTGCGGTAGCCCATCTGGCCGCGGCTGTTGTAGCTGATGTTCCACCAGCCCACGTCATCGCCCCAGAGGACCAGAATGTTCGGTTGTTTGGCTGTCATAGTCATTCTCTTTTAGTGAGGACACAGATTGCGGATCGGCAACTTCCAGCTGTGCTGTCGCCGCTGGGTACCTGGCTCAGAACATCATGGATTCTAGCCCTTACGGCGTATGCACAAAAGCTGTACTTTTTAACTCACACGCTTAGACTTAAAGCCTTGCAGCATGCTAAGCGCTGACTTGGGAGCAGGGGCTTCAGGCTGAGCTGGGTCTGGACGCTGACTACAGTGATCGAGTCCGACGCGAGATCCCGACGAATCACATCCCTGAGGCTCGTCATGTTCATTGATCTTGGAGTTCGAGGTCCATCAGCGAGTTTCTGTTGCAGATCCACGATTGAGCCACCAGCGTGCGACACGCGTGATCGGGCCACGCAGCAGCAGGTAGGGCACAAAGGGGAGCAAACCCGCGATGATCACCGCTTCGGCGGGATGAAACGTGTCGAACACAAGAAATTGGTAGATCAGGTCAATGCCCAGGCCGAGGATGATGACCCGCGCTGTGGAGATAAGCCCCTCGTGCAGGAGACTGCGGCGCTTCCTTGGGTCGCTCAGAATGGTCCAGAGGTAGGGATTGCGTCCGGTCCGGGCGTCCTTGACGCCATCGACCAGCGCCGCAAATGACGCCATGATTGGTTGCAGCACGAAACGGAAGGTCATCGGCCCACTCGGACGGTCGAGCAGGTTTTGCCACAGGCGCACGAAGACCGGCACCGAGAGCCCGTGCATGACCACCCCAAGACCGACGAACGCGACCATCAGCACGATCACCAATCGAGCGAGATAAAGCTTCGTCTTCGATGCTTTTTCTATCATCGTCTTGTCTCCCTCTTTTGCCCTGAAAATGCTTTCATTCCTTCCGGTACAGGGATTGAGTTTTGGCGCAGTGATCGAGGCTTGACCTAGCCGATCCTATCGCAGACTCAACCAGCCTCCACCAACCGCTTGAGCCTGGGACGACCAAAGCGATAGGTAACAGCGTTACGTTCTGCACGGATATCGCATCACCTAATGCGAACGGGTTGTCGAGATCAGCGATCAGCAGCAGCAAGCTTGATCAACAGGAACGAAATTACGGGAATGAAAAACAGGGCCTCTCGGAATGGCTCAATTTTTGTGAGAACGAGACCACCGATCAGGAAGCCAGTCCCGACATAGGTCATCCAGTAGACAGTGGGCACGAAAGTGGTTTCACGAATCACCTCGCTGCGAACCACGACTCGGCGGATGTTGGCCAGTTCGAGCAGCAGGCGGGCCTGCAACGGAGCGGCGTTCCAGAGGCCCAGCCGCTCAATCGAATGCTGCAGTTCGTTGAGGCGGTTCAGCAGCGTGGTGACCAGACCACCGTCCTTCATCCAGGCCAGGAGATCTTCGCTGAAGCTAGCCAGCAGAGCCAAGGGCCCCATCACTTCGGCTTCGGGATGAAGGTCCCTCACGCTTCGTGCCTCCGTGGCGAGGCACTCCAGAGCAGCGGCCAGTTCGCCATGTATTTTTTCACTCTCGTTGTAATCCATCAACCCCCCATTCAGCAGGAAGCCCAGCAGGAACACGTCGGAGGCCACCAGCGCCGGGAACAGAGGATTCGGAGCCAGCAGCTCCCAGTGCATTCGGTGCACCAGGACCTTGACGGCCACAATGGTTAACAGCACCAGGGTCACCCGGCCGAAACCCAGACACACCGTAGCCAGGGCCAGCGTTGCCTATTACTCTCCAGTTGTTCGACAATCATTGTTTCGGCGCGCATGGACGGCACTTTTCCGGCGATCCCTTGGCGCTCCTTGGCTTCCTCCTGCGGCAACGGCGGGATCGTCGGGGGTGGCAGCACCAACCGGAAGCGCAGGGGCGCCTGCTTCTGATTGATGAACGCCTGCACAGCAGCCACCTGCTTGGAAGTCGGCAGTTCCGGATCGGTGACCCGCACCTGGGCCCTGATCAGCGGCGGGTTCTTCTTCCAGTCGATGGCAATACCCACCAGATCGATGGCGGGATCGCCGCCAAGGGTGATCGCGCTGCTGCGCAGCCGTTGCTCGATGGTGGCCTCCACCTGCTGGGCTTTCGTCTCTTGCTGGGATCGGTCCAGCAGGCGAAAGACAGGTCAGCCAATACCGGGCGAAAGACGACCGCGACCTGCGGAAGGAGCACAAGATCGTCTGCAGCATGTCCCCCAAGGAATGCTGCTGGGACAACGCCGTGGTCGAGAGCTGCTTCTCCATCCTGAAACTCGGGCTGGACCTCGATGACAACAGCCGGGAGTTGATCAGCCCTCAGAAGCTGGAGCGGGATCTGGCCTTCTGGATCGAGGGTTACTACAACCGCGAGCGCCGTCACTCAACGATCAGTTCCTTCAGCGCGATTGACTACGAGCAGCAGTCCATCGCCGCTCGTACACTCACCCCTGTGAACCCCAGAGACCTGTCCACGAAATCGGGGGAACCCCACTCCGCAAAGATCCGGCTGTGAATGATCGGGCCATGGTTGGTGAGAGCCTCCTGCAGGCCAACCATGGGTGCAATAGCTAGAGCTCCCGATCCCAGGATCTGTGCTCAAACCACGCCAATCCATCCGGCGGAACCGGACGTGCGGGACTGCCGCAATCCGATCCGCTCCGTTGCCGGTATCCCCGGCATGGTTCCCCCCTCAGCCATGGCCGCCGCCGACCAGGACCCGCCGCCACCACCGCACGACGATCTGGCCGGCCTCTACGACGCCTACAGCCCCGCCGTCTACCGCCTGGCGCTGCGGCTCTGCCGCGACAGCGCCGCGGCGGAGGATCTGGTGCAGGACGTGTTCCTGCGCTACTGGCGCCAGGAGCGCTACGACGCCAGCCGCGGGCCGGTGCTCGCCTACCTGCTGCTGCTCACCCGCTCGATGGCGATCAACCGCCTCAGCCAGCAGCGCAACCGCTGGCAGCTGCTGCAGCGCTGGTCGACCCAGCTGCTGGGCGGGCACGCCCGCAGCGCCCATGACTGGGCCGAGCTGGGGGATCTGGCCGGGCGCATGCGCAGCGCCCTGGGCCGCATTCACCCCAACCAGCGCCAGGTGCTGGAACTGGCCTACTACGAAGGCATGAGTCAGTCGGCGATCGCCGAACACCTGCAGATCCCCCTGGGCACGGTGAAGACCCGCTCCCGCCAGGGCCTGCTGGCCCTGCGCGGCCACCTGCTGGACTTCGCCTCCAGTTCCCTCGAGTCCCTTGCCACGTCCCCCGCCCCCGCCGATCGCCATGGCCGCCACTGATCCCAACCGCCCCGCTCCCAACCGACCCGATCCCCGCATCGATGAGCTGCTGGCCGGCCACGTGCTCGGCGACCTCGATGAACACGAGCGCCAGCAGCTCCGGGAGGCCCTCGCCGGTGACCCTCGGCTGCAGCGCCAGCTCGATGAACTGCGGCTGACCCTGGAGCTGCTGCCCATGGCCCTGCCCGATGCCGCTCCCCCGCCCGCCCGGCTGCGCCGGCGGCTGCTGCGCGCCGAACAGAGCCGCCGCCAGCCGGGAGCCATGGAGCAGGCTCGGAGCTGGCCGCTGCGGCCCGCCCAGCTCGGCATGGCCGCGATGGCCTGCGCCCTGGTGGCGCTGGGCACCCAGGTGGTGCAGCTGCGCGGGGAGATGGCCAGCCTGCGCCAGGCCCCCCCGGCGACAACCAGCCGCACCCTGGCGCTGCGCGGCACCGCAGGACATGCCGGAATCTCCGGCGAAGTGGTGGTGAACCCGGGCCAGGATCACAACCTGCTGCTGGTGCGTGGGCTGCCGCCGGCGCCGCCCACCCATGTGTACCGCCTGTGGGCGAACGTGAACGGCAGGACGAAGGGCTGTGTGCGCTTCGTTCCCAATGCCGACGGCAGCGTGGCGATGCCGATCCCCACCCAGCCCTCCAGCGAGGCCGAGAGCCTCACCATCACCCTCGAGCCCCTCCGCCCCGATGACAGCGAACCTTCCGGCGCCCAGCTGCTCACCAGCGTGTGAACCCAGCGGCGGTTCGGAGCCCGCCCCGGCGGCCTTCCCGGCCCTGCGCCGCGGCCGGCCCGTCACCCTGCAGGTGAACCTGGGCTACCGCTGCAACCAGAGCTGCAGCCACTGCCACGTGAACGCCGGGCCCAGCCGCACCGAGATGATGGATGCCGCCACCCTCGCCCTGGTGCCGGCGGTGCTGCGGGCGCGGCGCATCGCCACGCTGGATGTCACCGGAGGGGCTCCGGAACTGCATCCGGGCTTCCGCGCGCTGGTGGCCCAGGCGCGGGCACTGGGGGCGACGGTGATCGACCGCTGCAATCTCACCATCCTCAGCGAACCGGGCCAGGAGGATCTGGCCGGCTTCCTGGCCGCCCAGGGAGTCACGGTGGTGGCTTCCCTGCCCTGCTACAGCGCCGCGAATGTGGACCAGCAGCGTGGCGACGGCGTGTTCGCCCGCAGCATCGCCGGCCTGCGCCAGCTCAACGCCCTCGGCTACGGCAGCGAGGGCTCAGGACTGGAGCTGGATCTGGTGTACAACCCCCAGGGGCCAAGCCTGCCGCCGCCCCAGGCGGCGCTGGAGGCCGACTACCGGCGCGAGCTGGCCGCACACTTCGGCATCCGCTTCAACCGGCTCTACACGATCACCAACATGCCCATCCAGCGGTTCGCGGCCGTGCTGCGCCAGCAGGGACGGCTGGAGAGCTACATGGATCTGCTGCGCGCCAGCCACAACCCGGCCAACCTGGATCAGGTGATGTGCCGCACCACCATCAGCGTGGACTGGCAGGGCCACCTCTACGACTGCGACTTCAACCAGATGCTCGGTCTGCCGTTCCCTGGCCCCCGGCGGCATCTGCGGGACTTGCTGGACCACGACCCCAGCGACGAGCCGATCGCCGTGGCCGATCACTGCTTCGGCTGCACCGCCGGTGCCGGCTCCAGCTGCGGCGGAGCGCTGAGCTGAGCTCCGCAACTCACGTCACGGCCGTCACCCGTGTCTCCCGACAGTCCTCCCGACAACTCTCCAGCCATGACCGAAGTCAGCGCAACGCCCTTGACTGGGACCACCACCTCCAGCAAGCGCGTGCTGGTGGTGTGCACAGGCAATTCCGCGCGGAGCATCATGGCTGAAGCCCTCTTCCAGACCCTGGGGCAGGGGACGGTTGACGTCGCCAGCGCCGGCAGCGCCCCCGCGGGCCGGGTGCATCCGCTGGCCATCGAGCAGATCAGCCATCTCCCCGTGGACACCAGGCGGTTCAGCAGCAAGAGCCTGGAGGAGGTGCTGGCGGCGGCAAAGGCCCCCTTCGATCTGGTGATCACCGTGTGCGATCACGCGGCCAGCACCTGCGGCCCGCTGCCTGGCGATCCGGAAACGCTGCACTGGGGTCTGCCCGACCCGGCCGCCCACCGGGATGAGGAGGAGGCCCGGCGGGCCTTCGCCACCTGCTTCGAGGAACTGCGCCGGCGGATCAGTTCCCTGCTGGAGGCAGAGCTGCCCTGATCCGGGCAGCGCGCCCCTCCTCTCAGGGGCTCTGCCGGTTCAGGTCCCAGTTGTAGGGGAGATAACTGAGCCGGTAGTCGCCCCCCAGCAACAGCTGGCGCTCGCCGGCGGGGCGGTGGCGGGCGATGAAGTGCAGCACGGCGCTCTCCTTCTCGTGACCCGGCACGGGAGCGGCATCGGGGTCGGCGCGGGGCCAGTCCTCGCCGAACCACTGGAAGATCTGGGAGATGGCCACCTCTCCGGCGGCCGGGTCGATCCGCAGACCCACGGCGCTGGCCAGCCAGCGGTTGGTCTGATCCTCCAGTTGCCGCTCCAGCGCCGCCCCCGTGTAGGCCTCACGGCGCAGCGGCGGGCAGCTGATGGCGGCGCACACCAGGGCGGCGTGAATGCGGGGTTCGTTGTACTCGCGCCGCAGGATCCGATGCTCGATCTCATCGAGGGTGAGGTGCAGCCCCATCAGCTTGTGGCGGCGGACTTTCCACACGCCGGGAATCGCCCTGATGCTCGGCCGGATCGGATCGTGATCGATGATCGAGCGCAGGGTAAGGGCGTTGTAGGCGTTGATCAGCAGGGCGATCTGCTCGGCCTCCGACCAGGAGGAGAAGCGCTCGCGAGGCAGGTCGGCCAGGGCCTGGAGGTAGCGATCGAGCCGGGCCGGATCGCGCTGGAGGGTCGCGTAGTCGACCATGCCGCGCCCATCGATCACCCGCTCCAGCACGGCGTTGAAATCGGCTGGATCCAGGGATGGCTGGGGGGCTGTGACCGCATCCGTGGTGCCACTGGTGCCATTGGAGCCACTGGTACCGCTGGTGCCGCGGCCCAGCAACGCCTCCGACCCGCTGGCGCAGCCCGCCGAGCCGAGCAGAAGCGCCCCGCAGAGCAGGGCGAGCAAGGAACGGGGGCGTGCACGGTGGCGGACGGGGAGCATGGCGCGAGGCCGGTGGTGGATGCGGGGTTTACCGCTGAACGGTCGGATCGGTTCGTACCCGGCTCCGCAGGGGACCACTGAGCAGCAGCCCGAACAGCAGGGGCAGCCACAACAGCAAGCGCTCGGGGGTGGTGAGCTGCCAGTCCGGCAGCCGAGAGGGCAGCACGAAGTACACGAAGGCCGACAGGCTCACCAGCCGCGCACCCCAGTTCTGACTGGGCACGGCGAAGGGCATCAGCCAGATGAAATACCAGCCGTGCACCACCGGCGAGAGCAGCAGCACCGCCAGCAGGTAGCGCCAGGCGAACATCCCCAGCCGGGCGGTGGTGGCCAGCAGCACCACCAGCACCACCAGCAGCAGCAACCCGTGCACGGCGTTGATCTGCAGTGTCCAGGGCCAGAGCTGGCCGATCCAGTGGGGCATCCACTCAGCGCTGCGGCCGTGACGCATGAACGTGGAGCCGGTGGGCAGCAGCGGGCAGGCCGGCCCACGGCAGAAGGCCAGGGCCCCCAGCAGCAGCGGTGCCAGCCCCAGCAGCACGGTGCCGGCTACGGGGCCGGGCCGATGGAACTGCCGCCAGCGGTTCCAGGCGCGATGGACCAGCAGCGGCAGAGTGATCCACTTCAGGGCCACACTCACGCCCAGCAGCAGGTCGATCCAGGCCTGGGCGCGGGCGCCCCGGGGCGGGGGATCGTGCTCAGCCAGCAGCCAGCCCGCCACCAGCGGCAGCAGGAACCAGCTGTCATAGTGGCCGCCGCCGCTGATGCCGTAGATCACCAGCGGATTCCAGGCGTGGAGCGCCGCCCGCACCGCCCCGAAGCGGGCGGCGAGCAGGCCGCAGATGGCCAGGTCGGCAGCCAGAAAGGACAACTTGAACAGCGGCACCTGCTGGGCCACGGCGGCATGCAGCCGGAAGAGCAGCTGCGCCAGGGGCGGGTAGATCGCCGTGGTGTCGGGATGGTTGATCTGCCCCCACCAGGGCGTGCGCAGAGCCTCCAGGGCCGGGGCATCGGGCGGCAGGTGATAGGGGCTGTACCCCTGCAGCTGGATGCCTCCCTCCCAGAGGTAGCGCCAGATGTCATCGCCGGGCTCCATGGGCAGCACCGCCAGCCGCGCGAGCACCGCCACGGCCCAGAACAGCGCCCGGGGAATGGCGGGCAGGGTCCAGGAGAGGGCGAAACCGAGCCCCATCACCGCCGCCGCCCCCCAGAACGGCAGCACCTGAGCAGGGTCGAACAGATCGCCGTGGGGAGCCATCAGCACCGCCCCGCCGATCAGCAGCAGGGCGCTGGCCGGCAGCCGCAGGCGAGCGAATTGGGGGGCCATCAGTGCCATCGCCGCACCCACAACCGGCCGAGGGTGGTGAGGATCACGCTCCCGGCCCGCACACTGGCGCCCCAGCGACCGGAGATCTTCGAATCACCGGCCAGGCGCGGGCGGTGGGAGACGGGAATCTCTCGGATGCGCAGCCCCAGCTCGATCGCCCGCACCTGCATCTCCAGGGTCCAGCCGTAGCCGCGGTCGCGCATCCCCATGGCCTCGAAGGCCGAGCGCCGCACAAGCCGCAGGGGCCCCAGATCGCGGTAGCGGAATCCCCAGCCCAGGGCAATCAGCGCCGTGGCCAGGCGGTTGCCCCAGCGCTGCACAGGCGTCAACGCCGCCCGGCCGGCGGCAGTGGCTGTGCGGTCGCCCAGCAGCAGGTCGTGGTCGCTGAGCAGATCCAGGAAGCGGGGCAGCTCCTCGAGCGGATCGCCGCCGTCGCCATCACAGAACAGCAGCCAGCCCACCGCCGGATCGAGATTCCGGCAGCCCCGCCAGCAGGCCCGCCCGTAGCCGGGGCTCGGTTCGCTGAGCACCTCCGCCCCCAGCTGCCGGGCGATGGCGGCGCTGCGATCGCGGCTGCCGTTGTCCACCACCCGGATGCGGCGCACACCCTGGCCCTGCAGCTGGCCGATCACATGGGCGAGCGTGTGTTCCTCATCCCGCACCGGGATCACCACCTGAATGCGGTCCAGCAGGGCCGGGGCGGGGCCTTCCTGCGGGTGCTCCAGGGTCATCCGATCGCCAGTTGCGAACGGATTGTCTGCGGCAGACGTTCCAGATCGGCAGGTTCGTCGAGATCGGCCAGGGGGCACTGCTCACGCCACGACCATCCCAGCGCGCGCAGCCGCTCGCGGGTGATGGCGCAGACCGCACTCGTGCTCCATGGAACCCCACCGAACAGGGCGGGGTGAAAGCGGCGCAGCCCCAGCAGCACATAGCCCCCATCCAGGCTGGGGATCAGCGCAGCATCGGTTCCGGAAAGCTGAGCCGCGGCCGTCTGCAGGTGGTGGGCCTCAAGTTCGGGACAATCCATTCCCAGCAGCAGGAGATTCGCTCCCGACGCCAGCACTCGCTGGGCGACCGTCGCCATGCGCGCCCCCAGATCGCCGCCGCTCTGCTCGCTCCAGGCCAGCTCCGGCGGCCAGCTCAGCCGCAACCAGGCCGGGTCGTCGGGGGCGGGACTCGCGCACACCTCCACCGCGCCCAGGCCGCTGACACTCGCCGTGCGGATGGTGCGGCGCAGGAGTCGTTCCGCCAGACGGGCGGCGCCAGCCGGGCCCAGGGCCGGCGCCAGCCTGGTCTTCACCTCGCCGGGCCGCGGGGCCTTGGCCAGGATCACGATTTGCACAGGACGTTGCAGGAAACCGACCCTCCCAGGACCCGGTGATGGCAGTACCGGCGAGCGGGCCTGCCGGTTTCCAGCTCGCCCGCGGGCAATCCGCGACGAGGCTTCACCGGTAACGACACGGACGAGCCTGTCGCATGACCTCTCCCGCTGCGCCACAAACCGGTCGGCAAAACCGCTGGCGCCAGCTGCTGATGATCGCCGCCATTGCTCTGGTGCTGGCTCTGTTCTTCGGCCTGGGCCTGCATCGCCAGCTCACCCTCGAGGGCCTGCAGCGCACCCACGGCGCCCTGCTGGAGCGCCGGGCGCAGTCGCCCCTGCTGGTGGCGGGGGCCTACATGGTCATCTACGTGGTGGTCACGGCCCTGTCGCTGCCGGGGGCCGCGGTGCTCACCCTCGCCGGCGGGGCGATCTTCGGCCTGGGGCTGGGCACGCTGCTGGTGTCGTTCGCCTCCAGCCTGGGGGCACTGCTGGCCTTCCTGGTGGCCCGCACCCTGCTGCGCGATCTGGTGCGGCGCCGCTTCGGCCGCCAGCTGGCGCCGATCGAGGCGGGCGTGGCGCGCGATGGGGTGCTCTACCTGCTCAGCCTGCGGCTGGCACCGGTGTTCCCCTTCTTCCTGGTGAACCTGCTGATGGCGCTGACGCCGATGCGGGCCGTCAGCTTCTACCTCACCAGCCAGATCGGCATGCTGCCCGGCACCCTGGTGTATGTGAACGCCGGCACCCAGCTGGCCCAGCTGCGCGGCCTGGGCGGCATCCTCAGCCCGCCGCTGCTGGGCTCGCTGCTGCTGCTGGCCCTGTTCCCCTGGCTGGCGAAGGCAGCCATCCGCCGCTGGCAGACCTGGCGGCTCTACCGCCCCTGGCGGCGCCCCCGCCACTTCGACCGCAACCTGATCGTGATCGGCGCCGGCGCGGCAGGACTGGTCACCTCCTACATCGCCGCCACCGTAAAGGCGCGGGTGACGCTGGTGGAGCGCACCGAGATGGGCGGCGACTGCCTCAACACCGGCTGCGTGCCCAGCAAGGCGCTGATCGCCTCAGCGCGGCTGGCGGCCCGCATGCGCCGCGCCGACCGCTACGGCCTCGAACCGGTGGAACCGCGCCTCAGCGTGCGCCAGGTGTTCGCGCGGGTGGCCGCCAAGGTGGAGGCGATCGCGCCCCACGACAGCGTCGAGCGCTACGAGGGCCTGGGGGTGGAGGTGCTGCGCGGCCAGGCCCGCCTGCTCGATCCCTGGACCGTGGCGATCCGGGACCACCAGGGTGAGGAGCGGCGCCTGACCGCGCGCGCGATCGTGCTCGCCACCGGCGCCGAGCCGGTGCTGCCCGACTGGCCGGGGAGCGATGCCGTGCCCCTGCTCACCAGCGAAACCGTGTGGAGCTGGCTGGGCAGCTGCGCCCTGGAGCGGCCGCGACTGGTGGTGCTGGGGGGCGGCCCGATCGCCTGCGAACTGGCCCAGGCCCTGGCCCAGCTGGGGCTGCCGATCACCCAGATCCAGCGCAGCGAGCGCCTGCTCAA
>JALOOQ010000208.1 GCA_025454305.1 Cyanobium sp. Prado107 | reverse complement strand
CTGGGTGGCCCAGAAGCAGGCGGGGGCCCTCGCCCCGTCCCTGCAGGGCAGACCCGTGGTGGTGGACATCTACGCCAGCTGGTGCCCCGCCTGCCGCACGATCGCCCCCACCCTGCGCTCCCTGAAGCAGGGCAAGGCCGGCAAGGCCACCTTCGTGACCTTCGACGTGTCCGATGCCGCCAGCCTGAAGGCCTCCCGTGAACGGGCCCGGGCCCTCGGCCTCGGCGCCTTCCTGGAGGCCAACCGCAGCCAGACCTCGCTGGTGGCGGTGATCGACCCGGCCACCGGAGCCGCGGTGCAGACCTTCCGGGCCAGCACCGATGATGCTGCCTACGCCGCTGCGATCAGCAAGGCTCAGGCAATGATCCGGCGATGAGCCGGTTCCCCATGCGCCGCAGAGGGCCGGCGCTCCTGGTGCTCCTGGCCGTGGCGGCCCTGGCGATGGGCCCGGGTGTGCACAGCCTGCAGCAGATCGGCGCCCAGCTGGATCAGGGCATCCTGGCCGCCTCCCAGGCCTACGCCGAACGGTTCGAGGCCTGGAGCCCTTCCCCCTTCCTGGTGCCGCTGGCGGCGTTCGCCGGCGGGCTGCTGGCCAGCGTGACGCCCTGCGTGCTGGCGATGCTCCCCTTGAACCTCGGCTACATCGGCACCCTCGGGCCGCTCACCCCGCGGCAGGCCGTGGTGCGGGTGGGAGGCTTCGTGGCCGGCACCGTCACGGTGCTGAGCCTGTTCGGCCTCGTCGCCTCGTTCGCCGCGGCCGTGGTGGTGGACCACCGCGGCCCGGTGCATCTGGGCGTAGGGCTGGTGATCCTCACCATGGGCCTCCATCTGGGGGGATGGCTGCCGCTGCGTCTGCCTCGCGTCCCCGAACTGCCCCCGTCCGGTGGGCCGTTCCTGGTGGGCATCGGTTTCGGCCTGCTGAGCTCCCCCTGCGCCAGTCCGGTGCTGTTCTCGGTGCTGGCCGCCGCTGCCGGCACCGGCTCCGGCGTGTTGTCGGTGATCACGATGGTGAGCTACGCCCTGGGGTACACCGCCCTGATCGCGGCCACCAGCCTCTGGGCCGGCCTGATCAGTGCCTCCCGGAGGCTGCTGCGCCATGGCGCCGCCCTCAACCGCCTCAGTGCCCTGGTGTTGCTGGCGGCCGGGGGCTACTACGTGCTCCAGGGCCTGATCTGGAGCTGGCGGCTTGGTCTCCAGTGATGAGGGTGGCGGATCAGCGGCAGATCAGAGCGAGACGGCAGGGGCCATGCATGCAAAGCGCATGCGCCGCGAGTAGCGTGCATGCGCGACTGGCGCATCCATGCCATCCCTGCAGATCCGCGACCTGCCTGAGCCGCTGCACCGGTTGCTGCAGCACCGCGCCCAGGCGCACAAGCGCAGCATCAGCCAGCAGGCGCTGGTGGATCTCGAAGCCATCGCCGGCGATGATGCGCGCGAGCGTCGCCGCCTGGTGCTCGATCGCATCGCCCAGCGCGGGCCCCTCACCAGCACCCTGATCAGCGCCCTGGCCGGGGATCGGACGCCGGAAGCGCTGATCCGCGCCGACCGCGAGCGCTGATGGCCCTCGCCTTCGTTCTCGATGCTTCGGCTGCCGTGCGCCTGATCCTTGGGGATCGCGCTGCTGCTGCCGTGGCGGAGCAGATCCGCGAGGCGGCGATGGTGATGGCCCCGGAGCTGATGCTCAGCGAGGTGGCCAACACGCTCTGGAAACTGCAGCGGGCCGATCTTCTGGCTGATCTCGATCCCCAGCAGCTGCTGGCCGATGCCCGCGATCTGGTGGATCGGGTGGAACCCGATCGCCACCTGCAGGCCGAGGCTCTTGCCCTGGCCTGCCATCACGATCACCCGGTCTACGACTGCCTCTATCTGGCGCTGGCCCGGCGGGAAGCGGCCACCTTGATCAGCGTGGATCGATCCCTGCAGCAGCTGGCCGAGCGGGTGCTGCCCTGAGCTCGCTTCACGACGAACAGCTGTAGTGCGACACGCCACCGGCGTTGAAGAATTCCCGGGGCTTGAGACGGTCGTACCTCGCCTCCAGCTCCGGAGGCAGCTCGTCGTAGGGATGGCTGAACACCGCCTGAAGTTCCCTGACCAGGCTGAAATCACCTTCCGCGGCCTGTTCATAGGCCGGAGCGATCAGCCATTCGCGCCAGGTGACTGCCGGGTTCACGCGTTTCATCGCGGCGGATGTCGCGCTGAGGTCGCCGCCTGCCGTGAGGCGATCGCGCCAGCGCTGCAGCCAGGCCGTCCAGCGCCCATCGAGCTGCTCGGAGCTGGGCTGGTAGAAGCTCTCCTTCAGGGGGAAAGGATCCTCGGGAATGTCCGAGAGCCGGCGGAAGAAGATCGTGTAGTCCACCTTGGAGAGCACCATCAGCTGCAGCAGCTCGTTCACCAGGTCGGTGTCGTAGCTCGCCAGGCCGAGCTTGCTGGCCCACATCGCCTCGATCGCCTCGCCCATCGCGCCTGCGAAGCCGTCGCGGATCGCATCCAGCCGCGCCAGGGCCTCGGCATCACCCTCGAGCAGTGGCCGCAGGGCACTCCAGAACATCGTGTAATTGGCCTCGGCCGCCGCCGGCTGGTTGAAGAAGCAGAAGTGCTCGCCGCCGCCGGTCCAGGGCTGGAAGCGGGGATCGAACAGTTCGCAGAAGCCGAAGGGCCCGTAGTCGAGGGTGTAGCCACCCGCGGCGCAGTTGTCGCTGTTGAAGTTGCCCTGGCAGTAGCCCACCCGGATCCAGTTGGCCACCAGGGCGGTGAGCCGCCCGCGGAACAGTCGCGCCAGCTCCACCAGCTGATCGCTGAACTCCAGCCCCGGGTCGATCTCCGCCCGGTAGTTGCGCTCGATCAGGTGCGCCACGATCATCCGCAGCTCGTGCAGGGCGCCCGGATGCGCCTCGCTGCGGGCGCGGCGGGCGAACAGCTCCAGCTGGCCCACCCGCAGGAACGACGGTGCCACGCGGGTGGTGATCGCCGCCGGGTTGTCCACCAGGATGTCGGGCTCGAATGATCTGGAGTTCGGCGAATACCAGGGCCGTCGCACCGTTTCCGACCGCGACATGGTGAGCGTCAGAGACCGTGAGGTGGGCACCCCCAGGGCGTGCATGAACTCCTGCGCCAGAAACTCGCGCACGCTGGAGCGCAGCACGGCCCGTCCGTCGGCACCGCGGCAGTAGGGCGTGGGGCCACCGCCCTTCAGTTGCATCTCCCAGCGCCGGCCGTTGAACACGCCTTCGAACGGTGCCGTAGATCGACAGGGCGTAGCCGGTGGCCCAGCCCACCGGACGCATCGGCTCCCGCGCCACGCTGATGTCGCCCGAGAACAGCCGGATGAACCGTTCGTCGTGGGCGAGCGCATCGCTCAGGCCCAGCTCCCGGAACAGGCTGCTGCTGTGGGCCACAACCTCCGGCGCCGGCAGCGGCGTGGGCGTCACCGGCACGTAGTGACCGGAGAACACCTGGCGGGGCCGGTGATCCTGGCCATCGCCGCTCGCCTGCGGATCCGCAAGCAGGGAATCCATCAGCGAGTAGTCGGCCTGTTGGGCGAACTCCGCGAAGGTTGCGGTCAGGGCTGCGGTCGGCAGGGTGGTCGTCACGGGTCTCTCGGGTGTGGCGCAGCCTGGGCCTGGCCCTGACG
>JALOOQ010000068.1 GCA_025454305.1 Cyanobium sp. Prado107 | reverse complement strand
TCAGGAAATCGGTTTCGATGTTGTGCAGCCGCGGCGCGATCCCCAGGTCGCTGGTCCACACGAACGGACGCATGTACACCGGACAGGTGGGCCTGTTCGCGCGCAGGAATTCCAGGATGGCGTGATGGATGGTGTCTTCGCTGAGCTCGGTGAGCAGCAGCCGGGCGCTCTGACTCAGCCGACGGGCGTGGCGGTCGGCCCGGAACAGCAGGATCTCGGTGGGGTCGGCGGGGTTGGGCAGCGCCCGCATGCCCCCGAAGGCCCCCGTCCCGTAGTGCAGCGCATGGGTGGCCACCGAGAGGGTGGCGTCCTCGAAGCGCACGCAGCGGCCATCGAACCAGGCGTAGGGAAGGAACTGGTGCATGGCGTGCGCCGCAGGCTGCAGGCAGGGGCCCCGATCTTCTCACCGCACCCAGCAGGATGGGGCCATGCACAGGCTGGCGGCGGTACCGGGAAGCACAGCGGAGGCCGACGGCGGTGCCTTCGTGGAGCAGCCGCAGGCGCCGGTGCTGCTGCTCACCAGCGCCGACACCGACCTGCTGATGCTGGAGGCCGTGCTTGAACGCCAACCCGGTCTGCTGGGGGCGGAGCTGCGCGGGCTGAACCTGGCGGCGCTGGCCCATCCGGCCGTGATCGACCACTACCTCAGCACCACCGTGGCGGCGGCGCGGCTGGTGGTGGTGCGGCTGCTCGGGGGCCGGGGCCACTGGAGTTACGGGCTGGAGCGCCTGCAGGACTGGGCGGCGCGGGCGAGCGAGCGCCAGCTGCTGGTGCTGGCCGGCACGGCCGACGACGAGCAGGCCATGGCGGAGCAAGGCAGCGGTGATCCGCGGCTGGCGGTGGCCCTGGCCCGCTGCCTGCGGGTGGGGGGTCCGGAGAACGGCCGCCGGCTGCTGACCTGCCTGGCCGCCCTGCTGCGGGGGGAGAGTCCGGAGCCACCGGAGCCATGTCCTCTCGCCGATCCCTGCCCCCACGACTGGCGGCAGGAGCCCGGGCCGCGGGTGGGCGTGGTGGCCTACCGGGCCCTGCTCCATGCCGGCGATCTGGACTGGATGGACGCCGTGCTGGCGTCGCTGCGGGCGCGGGGCCTGTGCCCCCGCGCCCTCTGGGTGAGCGGGCTGCGCGACGACGTCGTGCAGCGCGGCGTGGGCGATCTGTTCGGTCGTGAGCAGGTGGAGGCGGTGCTCTGCTGCACCTCCTTCGCGTCGGTGCAGTTCGCGGAGGCCGGCATGGGGGCGCCGCTCTGGGACGGCCTGGCGGTGCCGGTGCTGCAGCTGCTGTGCAGCAGCCAGCCCCGGGAGCGCTGGCAGGCCAGCAGCATCGGCCTGCCGCCCACCGATCTCACCCTGCAGGTGGCCCTGCCGGAACTGGACGGTCGCATCACCACCCGCATCGGCGCCTTCAAGGAATGCCGCAGTGCCAGCGAGCGGCTGGCGTCGGCGTTGCCGCGGCTGGAACCGGACCGGCAGCGCCTGGACTGGATCAGCTCGCTGATCGCGAACTGGATCCGGCTGCGCCGCACCCCGGCCGCCCGGCGGCGTGTCGCCCTGGTGCTGGCCAACTACCCCACCCGCAACAGCCGACTGGCCAACGGCGTGGGCCTGGACACCCCCGCCTCGGCCGCCGCCATGCTGCACTGGCTGGCGGAGGCGGGCTACCGGCTCGGCGGACCCGAAGACGACCCGGAACGCGGCCCAGAGCCCGGCCCACACAGCGGCTCGGCGAAGAGCTCGACCGACAACTTGGATCGCGGCGCAGAGGACACCGGTCACACCTGTGGCGAGCCGGGGCTGCCCGCGGACGGCGACGCCCTGATCCAGGCCCTGCTGGCGGGCCGCACCAACGACCCCGAGAGCGCGCACCGGCCGGCCCTCGACCATCTGCCACTGGACGCCTACCTCAGCTGGTACCGCCAGCTGCCCGAGGAAGGACGCCGGCGGCTGGAGGCGGTGTGGGGTGCGCCGGAGACCGACGCCGGTCTGGTGCCGGCGGCGGGCACGGGCCTGGGCCAGCCGGCCTTCCCGATCCAGGGCCTGCGCTATGGGCAGGTGGTGCTGCTGATCCAGCCGGCGCGGGGCTACGACCGCGACCCGAGCCTCAGCTACCACGCTCCCGATCTGCCTCCCACCCATGCCTATCTCGCCCAATACCTCTGGCTGCGGCGCAGCTTCGGGGCCGATGTGGTGGTGCACGTGGGCAAGCACGGCAATCTGGAATGGCTGCCGGGCAAGGGCCTGGGCCTCTCCGATCAGTGCTACCCGGAGTGGGCGCTGGGCCCCCTCCCCCACCTCTACCCCTTCATCGTCAACGATCCCGGCGAGGGGTCCCAGGCCAAGCGCCGCAGCCAGGCGGTGATCCTCGACCACCTCACCCCGCCGCTGGGTCGGGCGGGCCTGCACGGTGAGCTGCTCCAGCTCGAGGCCCTGCTGGACGAGTACTGGGAAGCGGCCCAGCTGGGCAGCAAGCAGCGGGCGGCGGCACTGCGGCGCACCCTGGCCGAGCGTCTGGCACTGCTGGAGTTGCCACTCAACGGCACCTGCACCGCCGAAGCCGCCACCAGTGCCGCCGCAGTCGCCGGCACCGGCGTTGAAGGCCCGGCAGCTGACCCGGAGGCCGACCCGGAGGCGCGTCTGGATGCCCGCCTGGACGCCGCCGACGGCTACCTGTGCGAGCTCAAGGAAGCCCAGATCCGCCTGGGCCTGCACACCTACGGCCATCTTCCGGAGCCGGAGCGCCTGGCGGAGCTGCTGCTCTGCCTGGCGCGTCCGCCCCAGGCGGGCCTGCCGGGCCTCACCCAGGCCCTGGCCCGCGACCGGGGCCTGGAGCTGGATCCCTGGGCCACGGGCGAGGAGGAGCCGCTGACCCCGGGGGACCGGCAGCGGTTGGGTACGGGACGCAAGGCCGGTGATGCGGTGGCCCTGCTGGAGCAGGAGGCCCTGGCCCACTGCCGGGCCCTGCTGGCCGAGGCCGGCTGGCCCTCAGGCCAGGCAGGACCCGAGCGCCGGGTGAACGGCTGCACATCCGGGGTGCTGCGTCACATCCGGGAGGTGCTGGTGCCGCGCCTGCTGGCCTGCGGGCCCGCCGAGAAGCAGGCCTTTCTGGCCGGACTGGAGGGACGGCGCATTGCCGCCGGGCCCGCCGGCGCGCCCACGCGCGGACGTCCCGACCTGCTGCCCACGGGGCGGAATTTCTATTCGGTGGATCTGCGCGGCCTGCCCACGGAAGCCGCCTGGGATCTGGGTCGGCGCAGCGCCGAACTGCTCCTGGAGCTGCACCTGCAGGAGCAGGGGGAGCACCTGCGCACCCTCGCCCTGTCGGTGTGGGGCACGAGCACGATGCGCAACGGCGGCGAGGACATCGCCCAGGCCCTGGCCCTGCTGGGGGTGCGGCCGGTGTGGGATGGGCCCAGCCGGCGGCTGGTGGACCTGGAGGCGATCCCCCTGTCGCTGCTGGGACGGCCGCGGGTGGACGTCACCCTGCGCATCTCCGGTCTGTTCCGAGACGCCTTCCCCCAGCTGGTGGGCTGGATGAACCGGGCCACAGCCCTGGTGGCCGCCCTGGACGAGACGGAGGCCGACAACCCCCTGGCGGCGGCGGCACGGCGGGAGGGGCACTGCGCCCGCGTCTACGGCTCGGCCCCCGGCGCCTACGGCGCCGGTCTGCAGGGCCTGATCGACAGCGGCCAGTGGGAGCGGCGGGAGGACCTGGGGGAGGCATACCTGAACTGGAGCGGCTGGCGCTACGGCGAGGTGAGCGGCAACGGCATGCCCGGAGCGATCGAGGCCAGCGCCGACCGCCCCGGTCTGGAAGAGCGGCTGAGGGCGGTGCAGGTGGTGCTGCACAACCAGGACAACCGCGAGCACGACCTGCTCGATTCCGACGACTACTACCAGTTCCAGGGAGGGCTGAGCGCCGCCGCCGAGATGCTGCAGGGGAAGGCTCCCGCTCTCTGGTTCGGCGACCACTCCCGCCATGCCCGGCCGCGGCTGCACCGGCTGGAGAAGGAGTTCGACAAGGTGCTGCGCAGCCGGATGCTCAATCCCCGCTGGATCGAGGCGATGCAGGCACACGGCTACAAGGGCGGCTTCGAGATGGCCGCCAGCCTCGACTACCTGTTCGCCTACGACGCCGGCACCGGCAGGGTGCCGGACTGGGGCTACGGCGCCTTGTGCGAGCGCTGGCTGGAGGATGAGGGCGTGCGCGGCTTCCTGGAGGGCAGCAACCCCTGGGCCCTGCGGGACATGGCCGAACGGCTGCTGGAGGCCCACCACCGGGGGCTCTGGCAGGGCGCAGCTTCAGACCAGCTGGAGCGCCTGCGCCAGCTGGTGCTCGACAGCGAGAAGCTGATCGAGGAGGCCTGAGAGCAGGCCCTCGCCTTCGGCATCAGCTGTTGATGTCCTTCACCATGTCGCGGAAGGCGTCGATGGCACCCGGCTTGGTGGCTGCGGGTGACGACGGGGTGGAGGGTGAAGCCTGGGTGGACTGCTTGCGGGCGGCGGGCGCGCCAGGAGCGTTCACCGGGGCCACGGCAGTTCCCTTCTGGCGTTGCTGCAGCTCGGCCGGAGACATCTGCTGGGCGAAGGTCTTCTTCACCGGCTTGGGCACGCCACCGGTGAGGCTGACGCTGCCGCCCGCGGTCTCGGTGCCGGGAAGCCCCTCGGACATCTTCTCGACCCGGGCCTCCATCGAGCCCACCTCGGCCACCATCTCCTTCTGACCTGGGTTGCTGGCGCTGCCGGGGAAGGTGTGGCGGATGGTGTTGGAGCGCCGCATGAAGTTCACGTCGCCCAGACTGGTGGCCTCATCGGGGGCGAGATAGACGGTTTCGGCGGCTTTCTTCGGCTTGGGCTTGGCATCAGGCGTCCCGGACTGGGCACTGCCTTTGCCGGAACCGAAGGAGAACAGGCGATCAAACAGACCCATCGCTGGTGCCGGGAGTGTGTCAGCAAACCCTAGCGGCCGCGCAGCTCCAGACCATGGGTATCGGTACCGGAACTCCACAGCAGCCCCCGGCGGCGCAGATCCCGGGCGATCGCCTCGCACACCACGGGTGTGGGCTGCCAGGTGGGTTGCATGCCGTAGTCGTACCAGGCCTCGGCCCCGTCGAAGCCCAGCTCGGCCGCCGCGGCGATCAGGCGCTGAAACGGCAGCCGGTACCGCGCCGGATGGGCCAGCAGGGCCAGGCCGTTGGCCTGCCGGATCGCCTCCAGCACCGCCTCGGCCCTGAGGGCGGGGCCCACCACGCTGCAGCCCTGCAGATAGGGGTGCAGGGAGGGGTGGTCGGCGTCGAAGCCGAGCGCAAGCACATGCACCAGACAGCCTTCCAGCAGGCAGCTGATCTCCACGCCCCGCCAGAGGGCGGGCACCGCCTCACCGCGGTCGGCCGCCGCCGCGAAGCAGTCGGCCAGGGCGGGGTGGGCCGCGATGGCGTGGTGATCGGTCACCGCCAGGTGCTGCAGGCCCAGGGCGATCGCCTGCCGCGCCAGCTGCTCCGGTCGCAGACTGCCGTCGCTGCAGGTGGTGTGGCAGTGGAAATTGACCCGGCCTGGGCAGCACTCCGGAGTGATCGAGGCCAGCACCGGAGCGAGGGGATGGCGCTGCAGGCCCTGCAGGGATGCCGGAGCGGCGGGCTGCGGCAGCCAGGCGGCGTCAGCCACCGGCCACCTCCGCAGCCAGCCGTTCGGAGCGCAGGCGCCGCCAGCGGGCATAGAACTGGATCGAGGCGGCCATGAACACCACCAGGCCCACGATGAACCAGGTGGCGGCACCGGTGGGGAACTGGTTCTTGAACACCACGAGCATCACCACCAGCACCAGCAGCAGGGTGGGAAGTTCATTGAGAGCGCGCAGCTGGCGGCTGCTCCAGCTGCAGGCCCCGCGCTGGAGCTGTCCCATCAGGCGGTAGCAGAACCAGTGGTAGAGCAGCAGCGCCGCCACGAAGGCGAGCTTGGCGTGCATCCAGCCCTGCTTCAGCCAGGCTGGATTGACGCTGAGCAGCCCGGCGGCGCAGACCACCGCCACCACCATCCCCGGGGTGGTGATGATGTTGGCCAGGCGGCGCTCCATCAGCCCGTACTGGTCCTCGAAGGCCTGGCGCAGGGGCGGATCGAGCTCCGCGGCCTCCCGGTGATAGATGAACAGCCTCACCAGGTAGAAGAGGCCGGCGAACCACACCACCACGCCGACGATGTGCAGGGTCTTGAACCAGAGGTAGGCCTCAGGAGCCCAGGAGAGAGCTGGCCAGGCAAGAGCCGGCACGGCCAGAGCGGGCCAGGCGAGGGCGAGGAACATGGTCAGACCGAGGAGCGGGGGGAGGGCGCGGGGATGCCCTGCTGCACCAGGCCGGCTCAGGCTAGGGGTCCGTCCCGTCCGTCAGGGCCTGGAACGGGTTGGAGCCGATCGGCATCGAGCAGATCCAGCCACTGGGGCAGCACCTCCGCACTGCCGTACCAGCGCTCGGCGAACCAGCCTCCATGGCCCACCCCCTCCAGCACGCGCTGTTCGGATCCCTCCAGCAGCGCCGAGGCCAGCGGCACCAGGCCGTCGCCGCTGCTGTCCGGATTGTCGCAGATGGCCCTGTAGGAACGCCGCACCAGCACCCGGGCCCGGGGCCGCAGGCCCTCCGGCGCGATCGCCCCGGCCACCGACACATAACGGACGGCAGGGGCGTGAAAGGCTCCAGGGTAGCGCGCATCCACCAGACGGCGCAGGGCGGTGCCACGGATGGCGCGGTGGGGGCTGCCCAGGCTCAGCAGTGTGGCCACGCGATCACGGGCGGCGTACACCCGGCCCGCGAACGGTTCATCGTCCAGCAGAAGCCGCAGCATCACACCACCGGAGCTGTGGCCCACCAGGTTCACCCGGCCGCCGGCGGAGGCGGAGGCCAGGTTCTGGAGCAGCGCCTGGGTGCGGTCCAGCAGGCGGCGCCAGCCGAGGGTCCAGCTGGTGAGCAGCCAGTCGCCGCGGCTGACCGGCACCACCTCCACCGGCTGGCCGGTGCGCGCGGCGATGGCGGCGGCCATCGGCGCGTAGGCCTCGGGCGTGATCAGAAATCCCCCCAGGATCAGGGTGGGCGCAGCCGGTCGGCGCGTCTCGACGCTCATTCCCGGTACACCGCGAAGGCCGCCAGCACGCCTCCCAGAAAACCGCTGAGATGGCCGATCCAGCTCACCCCCGCCGGAGAGAACAGGGGAATCAGGCTCGGCAGCACGGCGCCGTAGCTCAGCAGGCAGAACACCGAGAGCAGCAGCGACAGCGGCCGCTTCTCCAGCCAGCCGATCAGCAGCAGGTAGCCAAGCAGGCCGTAGACCACTCCGGAGAGGCCATGGCTGCCCACGGGCCAGAGCAGCCACACCGGAATGGCGCACACGTACACACCGATCCACACCGCCAGGTAATCGCGACGACCCCGCAGCAGCACCAGCCAGGAGAGGGGCAGGAACAGGGCGGAATTGGCCATCAGGTGGCCGAAGCCGCTGTGGCTGAAGGGGGCGGTGAGCACCCCGAGGAATGGGCCGCCCGGCAGCATCGGCAGATTCCAGCGGCCGGCGAACAGCAGCTGGTCGATGACCTCCTGAACCCAGGCGATCAGCAGGATCAGCACCGGTGCCACGGCCTTGGCGCCCAGCCGGGCGAGGCTGCGGTCAAGCCGCTGGGCCAGGGAATCGCTCACGCCGTGGAGCCCGCTCAGCGCCGACCCTATCGCTGGTCAGGGGCTCGCTGAGCGGGGGCTCGGGCCTGGCTCGCGGATCAGACCACCGGAGCGTGCAGCACCTCCATCACCTCCAGCATGGGGCTCGTGTCGGCCTCAGGCAGCTCCAGGGTGGCGGCCAGGGTGCTGAGGATGTTCTGCTCGTCGGCCTGGAGCGGACCGTCGGAGCGCATGATCTCCGCGGCCACCGCGTAGGCGGAGCGGCGCAGGTCGGGGTCGAGGGAGCGGGCGGCATCGAGCATCAGATGCTGGGCGCCGCGCTCCCGCAGGCCCGAGAGAAGGGTGTTGATCAGCAGCGCCACCTTGGCGTCGCCCATCTGCCGGTAGGGGGTGCGGTAGTCGATGGCGTGCCGCAGGGCGCGGGTGCCGGCGGCGGTGAGGGTGCCGTCCCAGGAGACGGCGGCCAGGGCCACCGCCAGAAACGCTTCCTCGACGGGCATAGCTTCGGCTGAGGTGGACGGTGCCGGTTGCGGCCTGGCGGGCATGGACAGGGCCATGGCTGTGCGGGGGTGGAGATGGAAGGGTGAATGTCCACTACACGGACCGCAGCGGGCTCCGGTCGGTGCCGATGCACACCGATTCCGGCGGTTGAGTGCAACTACTCAGCCCAGCAGGTTGATCCGGTGCAGCACGTCCTCCAGGGCATCGGCGGCCATCACGGCGGCATGGCGCTGGGGATGGTCGGCGTCGATGCAGCTGGCCAGAGGATTGAGAACCGTCGAGGGCCGGGGGTGGCAGAACTGCACGACGCTCAGACGGCCGGCGCTCCAGTCCGCCGGAGCCACCACCCGATGCCAGCCGGTGGGGATGCGGCCGTTGCTCAGCCACTCCAGCATCAGGCCGCTGTTGAGGATCACCTGACCGTCCGGGGCCACCGCATCCACCCAGCGGTCGCCCACCCGCACCTGCAGCCCCGGAGCGGTGGCCCGGGGCAGGGCCGTGATCAGGTTGATGTCGCCGTGGGCTGCCGCCCAGAGGTGGCCGGCGGCCGGAGCCTGGGCCATCGGCGGATAGTGCACCGCCCGCGTCAGGGTGGGGGCCTCGGCCACCACCGCATCGAAGAACTCCGGATGCACGCCCAGACCGGTGGCGATCACCCGCAGAAAGCGCCGCTGCAGGTCGGCGATGGCGCGGTGGAAGCGCCCCAGGGTCGCCGTGATGCCCGGCACCAGGGGCTCGGGCAGCACCTGCTCCGGGTAGAGCAGGGGGAAGCGCCGGCGCAGGGGATGCCGCGCCGGCAGCGGCTCCGACCAGTTCAGCATCTCCTTCCAGTCGGCCTGCCGCTCCCCGGCCGCGGTCTCCACCAGCACGCCGGTGTAGCCGGTCTGGCCGCAGGAACCCGCCGGAGTGAAGGCCGCCTTGCGCTCCGGCGGCAGGGTGAAGAACCGCTCCAGCAGGCCATAGGCCTCATCGAGCAGATCGGCCGGCAGATCGCTGCTGGTCACCACGAAGCCGGTGGCCAGGCTGCGCATCACCCCATCCACCACCGCCCGCTGCTGGGCCGTGCTGCCCCGCTCGAAGGCGAGCAGGTCGACGTCCAGGATTTCCTGCTGCATCGCAGACATCACAGCGAGGCCCCAGATTGCCGCTCCCCACTGATTCGGGCTCCGGTGGCACCGCTGCGGCGAAGCTCCTGCTGCAGCCAGGAGCGCCAGGCGGAGGGCAGGCCATGGTGTTCGGCGCCGCGCAGGATGCGTCCGGCGTAGGACGGGCTGGCCTTCAGCCCGCTGGCCACCACACCGGCATGGGGCACGTAGGCCAGCACCCGCAGCCGTTCCCCGCCGCACACCACCTCCACGCTGCGGTGCTCGTACTGGGCGATCGGCACCCCTTCCATCAGGTCGAGGCTGGCCCTGTCGCGGTGGCTGAGGTGATGCACGAGTCCCCAGCAGGTGGCCCCGGTCTCGGGGGTGATGCCCGCATGACCGAGGCGGGGATCCCGCAGGGAGCGCTTGTTGATCGCCCAGCGCCAGTGGTCCAGCCGCCCCACCAGGCCGAACCCGTCCCAACCGGCGCAGCGGTGCCGGAGCTGCTGGGGATCGAGGTTGGACCCGTAGCTGAACACCGGCGTGGCTCCCCAGTCGTCGAACGGCACCCTCCGGCAACCGCGCACCTGGTGCGCCTGGCCCAGGTAGATCCAGGCAATCCGGCCGTCGGCGGTGGGCAGGCGGCGCCGGTCGTAGAGCCGCGGGTAGTCCTCGAGTTCGTCCAGCCGCGTCAGGGCCGATGCCTCCACCCGGTAGAGCTCCGCATGGATGCGGGCCTGGCGATCCCGGCTGAGTACGGCCATGGGGTACTCCCCCAGGTTGTAGAGCTCCAGGCCGGGAACGCGGGTGTGGCCCTCGAAGCGGGCCCCCCGCAGCCAGTGGTGGTTGCACTCCCCCCGCTTCAGGGTGCCGTAGACGGCGACGTGCACCGCACCGCTCATGGAGCCAGGCGCAGGCGGCCCTGGAGCGGCTCCAGCCACACCAGCACCGCCAGCCAGTGGATCAGCACCGGTGACCACAGCGATCCGGTGACCACGTAGACCAGCGCACAGGCGATGCCCAGAAGCGTGCACTGCACGAGGAAGCGCGGGTCCTGGAACAGCTGCCGGCCCGGGCGGTACCAGAGCCGGCCCGCCAGGGGGTGATAGAGCACGAACAGGCCCACACTGAGGGCCATCC
>JALOOQ010000207.1 GCA_025454305.1 Cyanobium sp. Prado107 | reverse complement strand
ACGGCGGCTGGACAGATCGATCCAGACGGCGAGGTAGCGCCAGCCGGCTGTGGTGCGGATGTAGGTGATGTCGCCCGCCCCGCAGCGGTTTGGAGCCGGGGGCTGGAAATCCTGCTGCAGCAGGTTCTCCGCCACCCCAACGGCTCCCCTGCTGGCTGTCCGAGGGGCTGCTCATCGAGAGGCAGGTATGAAGTCCGCTCTCCTGCCCGGCCTGGATCCGGCCAGAAGAGCTGCCCTTCAGAGCCCTTACGCCCAGGCCACCAGGGCAGCCCCAACGCCCATCAACACCACCCCGATCCAGGCCTTGAAGCCCAGCTGCTCGCCCAGCAGCACCATCGCCAGCAGGGCGACCACCACCACGCTCAGCTTGTCAATCCCCGCCACCCCGGCCACCGGCCCCAGCTGCAGCGCTCGGTTGTAGCAGTACCAGGACACACCGGTCGCCAGGCCTGAGAGGGCCAGTGCGCCCAGGCTGAGGGGAGTCAGTTGCCGCAGCTCCTGCCAGGCGAGCTGGCCGCTGCCCAGCAGCAGCAGGCCCAGCAGCACCGCCACCGTCAGGGTGCGAAACAGCGTGGCCAGTCCTGCATCGATCCCCTGCACCCCCACCTTGATCAGCACAGCTGTGAGTGCCGCGGACAGCGCCGCAGCGGTGGCCCACAGCTGCCAGATCTGCACGGCGCCTCGAAACCAGGGGATTGACCTCCTGAAGGTAGGAGCGTTTCCTGGCCGGCCTTGCCGCCGGCCTGCCAGGTGCTTCCGGCACGAGAGGGCAGTCGCTCTTAGGCCCTGTCCGTCGTGTCACCCCAGCGGTTCCTTGCCCGCTTCCGCGCCTGCAAGGGTGAGGAGCAGCAGGGACGCATGGTGCTGCTGCTCAACCCGCCCATCAGCCGGCTCGAGGGCGGTGCAGCGAGTCTGCGCGGGAGGCGTGCCGGGCCGTCGCGTTCAGCAGCAAGCCCCGCACGGCCGTCGCCAGGCCCGGGTCCTTCAAAGAGGACCAAGACCATAGCGGCACTCGCAGCCTGAGTCGATGGCAGCAACGCGGACCACCACAAACCCGAGCAGTGCGGCGGAACGCCCTGCAGATCGACCACCCCGTGCTGGTGGCATGACGCTGTGGCTGGATGCCCAGCCAACCCCACTGTTCGCACCTTGGAGCAACGCCCGGGGCCTGGATCTCGGTGCGGTTCCCGTGGGCGAGATCACACTGAGAGACGCCACGGATCAAGAGACGTTCCGACAAGTCGGGTGTGCCGGTGCCCTGGTGATCACCAAGGACCGGGACTTCATCCGGCTCCTCGATGAGCAGGGGCCACCACCACGGGTGACCAGGTTGCCGGTTGGCAATGGCAGCAACGCAGCACTGCATCCCGTCTGGTCAGCACCCTTCTCCCGGGGCTGGGCTGGTCTCTCAGCAGCCTTTCGGCAGCGTCATTGGCGAAGGACACCAAGTCCAAAGGCTGCAGAATTCAGCCTGCGACTGAGATCCTTGTCACTGCCAATGGGTTTCTGTTAGCGGAGGGGGTGGGATTCGAACCCACGGACCCTTGCGGGTCGCCGGTTTTCAAGACCGGAGCCATCAACCACTCGACCACCCCTCCAGGTGGGGCCGTGGCACCCGTAACGGCGACGCGGCAGCTGAATTTTCCCATGGCAGCCGGGGCGGTCGTGACACTTTCACCGCCTGGGCCGCAGCGGCGCTCCGCTGCTGCACCACGGGGCTCACAGTGGGGGCGCATCCGATCCCGGCGAATCCCCTTTGGCTCCTGCGCTGCCGCACCCCTCTCCCCGGCCCGGTTCCGGAAGCAGCCCGCGCCAACGCCCGCGCCCGCGTCTGCGGATCCTCCTCCTGGCCCTGGCCGGTCTGCTGATGGGTGCGTCCGGGCAGGCGGCCCGGGCGGAAACCGTGATCGAGCGGGCCGCCCGCACCGGTGTGATCACCGTGGGCACCCGCGCCGACCTCAGTCCCTACTCCTTTCGGAACGACCGGGGGGAGCTGGTGGGTTACGGGATCGACGTGGCCCAGCTGGTGGCGGCCGAGGTGTCGCGCTACCTGGGCCGGCCCGTGCGGGTGGAGTTCGAGTCCGTGGCGGATGCCGACACCCTCTTCCGGCAGGTGAGCCGCGGTGAGATCGCCCTGGCCTGCGGGTCGCAGTTCACCTGGGAGCGGGAGATGTTCGTGGATACCTCCATCCCCTTCAGCCTCTCGGGCATCCGCATCCTTACCCGGGCGCAGGGGCTGAACGGCACCGCCGAATCGCTGGCCGGCAAGCGCATCGCCGTGGTGCCTGGGTCGCTCGGGGAGAGGGCGATCCGTGACCTGACGCCCCAGGCCATCCGGGTTGCAGTGCCGGGCCTGAAGGAGGGCCTGGCGGCCCTCGGCTCCGCCAGGGTGGACGGCGTGGCGGGCGACAGCATCCTGCTGGCGGGCGCCGCTCGAGCGGCCGGCACCCAGGGGCTGGTGCTGGTGCCCCAGGACCCTCTGGTGCGCTACGCCGTGGGTTGCATGATGCCGGAGAACAATTCCACCTTCCGCAACCTGGTGAACCTGGCCATTGCCCAGATGATCCAGGGGTATGTGATCGACGATCCGGCCGCCACCGCCACGGTGAACCGCTGGCTCGGGCCCGGTGGCGTGCTGGAACTGCCGCCGGATCTGATCAAGGCCTACTTCCAGACCGTGCTGCTGAATCACGAGCAGATCAACGTTCCCACCACCCGCTAGACAACCCAGGTCACCGATGACGATCACCTCCCGCGCCGGCATGCTGGGCTTTCTGGTCTCGCTGGCGGCCTTCACCCAGCCAGCCGGTGCCGCCGCCAGTGGGCCCGCCGCCGCTGCCGCGATCCCCGCTGTGCCGACCTCGATCGAAGCCCGCTTGAGCCGGATCGCCGCCGCCGTGCGCGAGCGGCAGGCCCGGCTGGGTGAGGGGGCAGGCCCGTTGGCTGACGCCGGCACACCCGTGGCCGCCTTCGTGAACGGCCCCCGGGGCGCTGCCGTGGCTCGACCGGTCGGCGGGTTCGTCAACGGCCACCCCTACTACGGCGGACCTGCCAGGGGCTTCGTGAACGGAGGAGGCGGATTCGTCAATGCCGCCTACCGCGGCGGCGGCTTCGTGAACGGCGGCGGTGGGTTCGTCAATGCGCGACCCGGCGGCGCCGCCTTCCGGAACTGGTGAGCGGCGGTGGCGGCTCCTGGTCAGTGCGGGCCGATCGGTCTGGTGGTGATCCAGCCCACCCCCTTCTGCAACCTCGACTGCGACTACTGCTATCTGCCCGATCGCGGCAACCGCAGCCGCCTGCCGCTCGAGCTGGTGGATCCGATCCTCAGGGCCGTGCTCACCAGCCCGTTCGTGGGCGGCGACATCACCGTGCTCTGGCACGCGGGCGAGCCGCTGGCCGTGCCGGTG
>JALOOQ010000206.1 GCA_025454305.1 Cyanobium sp. Prado107 | reverse complement strand
CGCCCCAGACCTGCGACACGGTGGGCAAACACTGCATCCTCGAGCTCTACGACTGCGATCCAGGTCGGCTCGACGATCAAGCCTTCCTCAGGGACACCATCACCGCCGCCGCGCAACAGGCCGGTGCCACCCTGCTCAACCTGATCACCCACCGCTTCCAGCCCCAGGGCGTCACCGGCCTGGCCCTGCTGGCCGAGTCGCACATCTCCATCCACACCTGGCCCGAGTCGGGCTACGCCGCCGTGGATGTGTTCACCTGCGGCGATCACACCATGCCCGAGCGGGCCTGTGCCGTGCTCGCCGCCGAACTCGGCGCCGGCCGCCACCGGCTCACCAGCTTCCGCCGCGAGACCCCCACCGCCATCGCCACCTCGGAACGCCAGCCGTCAGAACGCCAGCCGGCCGAACGCGAACCCGCGCAACGCGAACCGGCAGAACCGACCCCTGCCGAACTCCTGGCCGCATGAGTCGGGGCCAGCCCCGGGGGCAACGCCTGAAGATCAGAGATCGCGGTTGAGCTTGCCGCTCACCAGGCCTTCCAGATCGAGTGCCACGGCAGTGAAGCCCAGCTCCAGAAAGGTCGACACCAGCTCGGCCCTGGCCTGGGGATCGGCCCAGCGGCCGCAGGCCTCGCCCAGCAGAGCCGCCGGCAGTTCGATGCGGGCCGTCTCCCCCTGGCTGCGCACCCGCACCTCGGGCCAGCCCCGCTGCAGCAGCCAGTCCTCGGCGGCCGCCACCCGCTGCAGCCTGGCGGCCGTGATCGGCTCGCCGTAGGGGAAACGGGACGCCAGGCAGGGCTGGGCCGGTTTGTCCCACCAGGGCAGCCCCAGAGCTCGGGAGAGCCTCCGCACACCGGCCTTGTCGATGCCCAGCTCCGCCAGCGGTGAACGCACGCCGTGCTCCCGGGCGGCACGAATGCCCGGCCGGTGATCACCGAGGTCGTCGTGATTGACGCCATCGAGCACCGCGGCGCCGCCGGCGCCGGCGGCGATCGGCGCCAGAAGGCTGTGCAGTTCCCGCTTGCAGGCATAGCAGCGCTCCTGGGGATTGCTGGCGTAGGCCGGATCGGCCAGCTCGGCGGTGGCGATCTCCCGGTGGCGGATGCCCAGCCAGCGGGCCTGCAGCGCGGCCTCCCGGCGCAGGTGGGGGGCCAGGGCCGGCGACACGCCGGTGACGGCCTGGGCGGCAGCGCCCCGCTGCTCCACGGCGATGGCCGCCACCAGGGCACTGTCAACGCCTCCGGAGTAGGCCACCACGACGCGCGGCAGTGCCGCCACCAGGTGGCGCAGATCGCTCAGGCCCCGCTCCAGCGGAGCCGGCAGGGAGTCCAGGAGGGTGAAGGCCATCGGTGATCCCGGCAGCGGCCGCCGGGATCCTGGCAGGTTCGCGGACGGCGCTGCCGGGGCGCTGGATTGCCGGCGAGGCTGGGTAGCATCGGCCTCACCGTCCCCCCGCCATGAGCTCCAGCAGCACCGGCACTCCGCAGCGGGGCACCCAGCGCGGCACCGGCCGGGGCATCGGCATCCGCACCGCCGCCGGCAGCGAGGAGCGCGTGCGTGGCCAGCTGCACGTGTACGACGGCGATGGCAAGGGCAAGAGCCAGGCGGCGCTGGGGGTGGTGCTGCGCACCATCGGCCTGGGCATCTGCGAACAGCGCCACACCCGGGTGCTGCTGCTGCGCTTCCTCAAGGGTCCCGGCCGCGCCTACGACGAGGACGCCGCCATCGAGGCGCTGCAGCAGGGGTTCCCCCACCTGATCGATCAGGTGCGCACCGGTCGCGGTGAGTATTTCGGCGCCGATGCCATCAGCCGCTTCGACCGGCAGGAGGCCCAGCGGGGCTGGGACATCGCCAAGGGGGCCATCGCCTCCGATCTCTATTCGGTGGTGGTGCTCGATGAGCTGAACCCGGTGCTCGACCTGGGTCTGCTCGACACCGAGGACGTGTGCCGAACACTGGCAGCCAAACCGGCGGGGATGGAGGTGATCTGCACCGGCCGCGGTGCCCCGGCCCAGCTGGTCCAGCTGGCGGATCTGCACTCCGAGATGCGCGGCCACCGCCGCCAGCACCGGAGCACCGACCAGGAGCAGGGGGCTGACAGCGAGCCGTCCTGCCAGGGTCTCGATGGCATCGAGATCTACACCGGCGAGGGCAAGGGCAAGAGCACCAGCGCCCTGGGCAAGGCCCTGCAGGCGATCGGCCGCGGCATCTCCCAGGACAAGAGCCACCGGGTGCTGATCCTGCAGTGGCTCAAGGGGGGCAGCGGCTACACCGAGGATGCGGCCATCGCCGCCCTGCGCGAAAGCTACCCGCACCTGGTGGATCACCTGCGCTCCGGGCGGGACGCGATCGTGTGGCGGGGCCAGCAGCTCCCCATCGACTATGTGGAGGCCGAGCGCGCCTGGGAGATCGCCCGGGCGGCCATCGCCAGCGGGCTCTACAAGACCGTGATCCTCGATGAGATCAACCCCACCGTGGATCTGGAGCTGCTGCCGGTGGAGCCGATCGTGCAGACGCTGCTGCGCAAGCCGTCGGAAACCGAGGTGATCCTCACCGGTCGCTGCAAGAACCGCCCCGCCTACTTCGATCTCGCATCCGTGCACTCGGAGATGGTGTGCCACAAGCACTACGCCGAGCGCGGCGTGGATCTCAAGCGGGGCGTGGACTACTGAGCCACCCCCGCTGACGCCTGCTCAGTAGCGCGGCACCTCGGGGTCGATCTGCTCGCTCCAGGCGTCGATCCCGCCGCTCACGTTCACGCCCTCGATGCCGTGGCGCCCCAGGGCGATCAGGGCCTTGGCGCTGCGGCCGCCCATCTTGCAGTGCACGTAGAGCTGCTTGCCCTCGGCCAGGCGGCGCACGTCCTCGATCGCCTCGCCGCTCTCGATGCGGTCCAGCGGCACCAGCACCGCGCCGGGGATCACGGCGATGTCGGCTTCCTGGGGGTTGCGCACATCCAGCAGCAGGATGTCCTCGATCTGGCCGTCGATCACGGTCTTGAGCTCAGCCACGGTGATGCTCGGCACGGAGCCGGCCTCCTCGGTGCCGGGAGCGGTGCCGCCCACGCCGCAGAACTCCTGGTAATCGATCAGCTTGTCGATCACGGGACGCTCAGGGCTGGGCCGCAGCTTCAGCTCGCGGAACTTCATGCCCAGGGCATCGAAGAGCAGCAGACGGCCGCTGAGGGTGGTGCCGATGCCGGTGATGATCTTCACCGCCTCGGTGGCCTGGATCACGCCGATGATCCCCGGCAGCACCCCCACCACCCCGCCCTCGGCGCAGGAGGGCACCATGCCCGGAGGCGGCGGCTCGGGGAACAGGTCGCGGTAGTTGGGACTGTTCTCGTCGAGGTTGAACACCGTGGCCTGGCCCTCGAAGCGGAAGATCGAGCCGTACACGTTGGGCTTGCCCAGCA
>JALOOQ010000067.1 GCA_025454305.1 Cyanobium sp. Prado107 | reverse complement strand
CCGGCGGCACTGAGCTCCCGGCGGATGATCGCGGCGTTCTCCATGTAGAAGCTCACCAGGCCCTTCACCTGGGCCTGGCCCTCGGGCGAATACACCGCCTCGGCGCCGCGCTGCACGATGTAGCTCACGCCGTTGAACTTGGTGCACTGGCGGCGGTTCCACAGGCCCCAGAGCTCCACCTGTTCGCCATTGGCGGCAGTGCCCATCAGTCCGCGGGGCACTACGGTGAGGGCGCAGCGGGTGCCGGTGAAGCCGGCGTTCTTGGAGAACGAGCGGAACTCGATCGCGCACTCGCGCGCCCCCTCGATCTCGTAGATCGAGTGGGGCAGGCTCGGATCCTGGATGAAGGCCTCGTAGGCGGCATCGAACAGGATCAGGGCGCCGTTGGCGCGGGCGTAGTCCACCCAGTCCTGCAGCTGCTCCCTGGTGGCGACGGCCCCGGTGGGGTTGTTGGGGAAGCAGAGGTAGATCAGGTCCACCTTCTCGCTGGGGATCTGGGCCGTGAAGCCGTTCTCGGCATTGATCGGCAGGTAGGTGAGGCCGCTGTACTGGCCGGCGTCATCGGCCTCGCCGGTGCGGCCCGCCATCACGTTGCTGTCCACATACACCGGATACACCGGGTCAGTCACGGCGATGCGGTTGTCGGGCCCCAGGATGTCGAGGATGTTGGCGCTGTCGCACTTGCTGCCGTCCGACACGAAGATCTCCTCGGCGGCGATGTCGCAGCCGCGGGCGTGGAAGTCGTGACTGGCGATCGCTTCGCGCAGCCACAGATAGCCCTGCTCCGGGCCGTAGCCGTGAAAGCCCTCCCGGGTGCCCATCGCATCGATGGCCGCCTTCATGGCGCTGCGGCAGGCCTCCGGCAACGGCTCGGTGACATCACCGATGCCCAGGCGGATGATCGGCGCGGCCGGGTTGGCCTCGCTGAAGGCCTTCACACGGCGGGCGATCTCGGGAAACAGGTAACCCGCCTTGAGCTTGAGGTAGTTGCCGTTGACCTGAACCACTGCGACGCGCGCGAATCGTCGGCGGCATCCTGCTACGGCGGCTGGCCGGGTTGCGGGCTGGCATGCCTCCGGAGCCTCTCCATAGCATCGGTGGGTGCCTCCGCTGCCGTCGCCCATGCCTCCCGCCCCCGCGGCAGCCCCCGTGGATTTCGACGCCCTGGTGGACCTGGGCATCGGCAAGCCGGCCCGCTACCTGGGCAACGAGCTGGGGGTGCAGCCGCGCGACTGGGATGCCGACTGGCGCTCGGCAGGGGTTCGCTGGGCGCTCACCTACCCCGAGGTCTACGAGGTGGGGGCCAGCAACAGCGGCCACATCATTCTCTATTCGATCCTGAATGCCGTTCCCGGCCAGCTGTGCGACCGCAGCTACCTGCCGGCGCCGGATCTGGCCGCCCGTCTGCGCGAGCGCGGCGCTCCTCTGTTCGCGGTGGAGAGCCGCCGGCCCTTGGCGGCCTTCGACATCCTCGGCTTCTCGCTCAGCTACGAGCTGGGCGGCACCAACATCCTGGAGATGCTGGAGCTGGCCGGCATTCCCCTGCGCGCGGCCGACCGCGGCGATCTGCCCCTCAGCGATCCGGCGGCACCGCCGCTGATCTTCGCCGGCGGTCCCACCGCCACCAGCAACCCCGAGCCCTTCGCCGCCTTCTTCGATTTCGTTGCCCTGGGGGACGGCGAGGAGCTGCTGCCGGAGATCGGCCTGGTGGTGGCCGAGGGGCGCGCCGCCGGCCTCGGCCGCCGGGCGCTGCTGCGCGATCTGGCCCAGGTGCCGGGGGTGTACGTGCCGTCGCTCTACGGCCCCGGCGCAGATGTGGTGTCGATCGAGCCCTTGGAGCCCGGCCTGCCGGCGCGCATGCAGCGGCGCACCGCCACGCCCATGCCCCACTACGCCATGGGTCTGGTGCCGCACATCGAAACGGTGCACGACCGGCTCACGGTGGAGATCCGCCGCGGCTGCACCCGCGGCTGCCGCTTCTGCCAGCCCGGCATGCTCACCCGCCCCGCCCGCGACGTGGAGCCCGAGGCGGTGGTGGAGGCGGTGCAGGAGGGCATGCGCCGCACGGGCTACAGCGATTTCTCGCTGCTCTCGCTCAGCTGCAGCGATTATCTGGCCCTGCCGGCGGTGGGGGTGGAGCTGCGCAACCGCCTGGCCGATCGGAACGTGAGCCTCACCCTGCCCAGCCAGCGGGTGGACCGCTTCGACCGGAACATCGCCCACATCCTCGGCGGCACCCGCAAGGGCGGCCTCACCTTCGCCCCCGAGGCCGGCACCCAGCGCCTGCGCGACATCGTCAACAAGGGCCTCACCGACGCCGAGCTGCTGGCCGGCATCCGCACCGCCATGGAGAGCGGTTACCGCAAGGTGAAGCTCTACTTCATGATCGGCCTGCCGGGCGAAACCGACACCGACGTGCTCGGCATCGCCGACACCTGCCGCGCCCTGCAGCAGCAGTGCCGCGATCTGGGGCGGCTGGAGCTCAACCTCACCATCTCCAACTTCACCCCCAAGCCGCACACGCCCTTTCAGTGGCACAGCGTGAGCACGGATGAATTCCGGCGCCGCCAGCAGCTGCTGCGCACGGCCCTGCGCCAGCTGCGCGGCATCAAGACCAATTTCACCGATGTGCGGCTCTCGGCGATCGAAGACTTCATCGGCCGCGGCGACCGCCGCCTGGCGCCGGTGATCGAGGCCGCCTGGCGGGCCGGGGCGGGCCTCGATGCCTGGTTCGAGTCGGCCGAGCGCAGCTACAGCGCCTGGACCGGTGCGATCGAGGCCGCCGGCCTGGGCGGCCGCTACCGCCGGCTGGAGCTGGGGGCCTGGAGCGCCGTCGAGGCGATGGAGGCGGCGGATCTGGCCGCCTTCTGCCGCCAGCCCCTGCCATGGGATCACATCGATTCGGGCCTCGACAAGCACTGGCTGGCCGAGGATCTGCAGCGGGCCCTGGCCGCCGCGGTGGTGCCCGACTGCTCCTTCGACGGCTGCAGCAGCTGCGGCGTGTGTGGGCCTGAGCTCGGTCACAACGTGGTGATCCCGCCGCCGCCGATTCCGCCGGCCGTGCCCCAGCGGGCGCCCGCCAGCGAGCGGGTGTGCCGGCTGCGCATCGGCTTCGCCAAAACCGGCTCCCTGGCCCTGATCAGCCATCTGGACCTGCTGCGGCTGCTGGAGCGGGCCCTGCGCCGCACGGGCCTGCCGGTGAGCTTCACCGGAGGCTTCCACCCCCTGCCGCGGCTCCAGGTCGCCCTGCCCCTGCCCCTGGGGGTGGAGGGCACGGGCGAGTGGCTGGATCTGGAGTTCACCGAGGTGGTGGATCCAGCGGCGGTGCGCTCGCGCCTGCAGGCCGAGCTGCCGCCGGGCCTGCGGCTGCTCTCGGCGGCGGTGGTGCCCAGCTTCGGCCCCAGCCTCAGCCAGGAGCTGGCGGCGGCGGAGTGGCACTTCAGCCTCCGGAGCGAAGCCACACCGAGCCCATCTCCCCCTGGCCGGGCGGAGTGGCAGAGGGCGATTGACCGGGTGCTGGCGTCGACGACGCTGCTCTGGCACGACACCGACAAGAAAGGCCGTCCACGGCAGCGCGATTGCCGTCCTGACCTGCTCAAGCTGCAATTGATCGAGACGGATGGCGTGGTGGATACCCCCCCTGGATGCGTGCGGCTGGCCCTGCGGGCCTCGGTGGACGCCGCCGGCCGCAGCCTCCGGCCTGATCAGCTGGCCCGCTGGCTCGGCTGGGAGCTTGGAGTGCCGCTGCGCAGTGATCGCCAGTGCCGCGCCGCCCTGCTGCTGCGGCAGGGCGAGCGTGGGTGAGCGTCCGTGTTAGGTTCCATCCGGGGCGACCATGCTGTCTGCCGCAGGCTTTCCGCTGGATCTACCGGCGCCACAAGCTTTTTCACTGCCATCAGCAGCAGGTGGCCCACAGCGCAGACCCACTCTGCGCCCTACCCACCTCACTCATCGCATCCGCTGCGCCACGCGAGTTCGACCGAATTTCCGCTGACCGCGGGTGGCGATGAGTCCGTCGCTCTTGAACCTTTCCAGGGCGGGCAGCGCCCGGAAAGCCCTCCGTCTTGACTCTCCGGTGGCACGTCCTGATGCCACTCACCTGCGGCTGAATCCCGGTGTCGGCCTTCAGCCATCAGCACATGATTCCGCTGCCGCCGTTCCCCCTGGCCGGGCCCCCTGTGGCCCAACTCCCCTAACCCATGCCCCAGCAGATCGTCATTGCCGAGCAACTGCGGATCGCCGCGGTTCTCAACGATGAGCGTGTGGATGAACTGGTCGTAGCCCAGGGCCGCTACCAGATCGGTGATGTCTATCTCGGTACGGTCGAGAATGTTCTCCCCGGCATCGATGCGGCCTTCGTCAACATCGGCGAGAGCGAGAAAAACGGGTTCATTCACATCACTGATCTCGGCCCCCTGCGCCTCAAGAAAGGGGGCGCCGGCATCACCGAACTGCTCGAGCCCCGGCAGAAGGTGCTGGTGCAGGTGATGAAGGAGCCCACCGGCACCAAGGGCCCCCGTCTCACCGGCAACCTCACCCTCCCGGGCCGCTTTCTGGTGTTGCAGCCCCATGGCCAGGGTGTGAACATCTCCCGGCGTATCGATGGAGAGCACGAGCGCAACCGGTTGCGCGCCCTGGGGGTGCTGATCAAGCCGCCCGGCGCCGGTCTGCTGGTGCGCACCGAGGCGGAGGGAGTGGCGGAGGACCTGCTGATCGATGATCTCGAGGCTCTGCTGCGCCAGTGGGAGGCGATCCAGGCCGCCGCGGAAGCGGCGACGCCTCCGGTGCTGCTGAATCGCGACGAGGACTTCATCCATCGCGTGCTGCGCGATCTCTACACCCCCGATGTCAACCGGGTTGTGGTGGACAGCGCCGGCGCTGTGGGCCGGGCGAATGCCTTCCTCGGCGTCGATCACGCCAACGTGCTGGTGGAGGCTCACTCCGAACCCAGCGAGATTCTCGAGCATTACCGGGTGAACGCGGCGATCCGCGATGCCCTCAAGCCGCGGGTGGATCTGCCCTCGGGCGGTTACGTGATCATCGAGCCCACCGAGGCTCTGACGGTCGTCGACGTCAATTCCGGCTCCTTCACCCGCTCCGCCAATGCCCGTGAAACCGTGCTCTGGACCAACTGCGAGGCAGCGGTGGAGATCGCCCGCCAGCTGAAGCTGCGCAACATCGGCGGGGTGGTCATCGTCGATTTCATCGACATGGATTCCCGCCGCGACCAGCTGCAGCTCCTGGAACACTTCACCCAGGCCCTGCGGGACGACTCAGCCCGCCCCCAGATCGCCCAGATCAGCGAGCTGGGCCTGGTGGAGCTCACGCGCAAGCGCCAGGGTCAGAACATCTACGAGCTCTTCGGTCGTGCCTGCCCCACCTGCGGAGGCCTGGGCCACGTCGCCGTGCTGCCCGGCACCGACACGCTCCAGCCCCTGGCCAGCACGGCCGGTCTGGTGCGTTCGGCCGCCTCCGCCAGAGCCGAGGTGCCGGCGCCCGGAGCCGAATCGGAGTCCCTCTCCGGAGGTCGCCGCCGCCGTGGTGGCCGTGGCCGCGGCTCGGCGGCGGCTGTGCCTCTCGATGCCCCAGCTGCCCAGCTGCCCCTGGCCGGTGTCGGCACCAGCACCACCCCCGCCGAATCGGCTGCGGAAGCGGTGCCCGGCCCCGGACGCCGGGGCGAGCCGGAACTTGTGGCGGTGCCCATGGATGCCGACCAGGAAGTCGTCTTTGGCTGGCTCGGTCTCAACCCCATGCTGTTGCTCCCTGAGCCGCCCGGAGGCGAGAGCGTGGTGGTGCGAGTGATCCGCCCGGGTGACGACGCCGATGCCGTGCTCGAGGAGGCCCGCGGCGAGCTGGCCGCCAGTGGCTCCCGTCGGCGGCGCGGCCGCGGCGGGCGGGGTGGTGCAGCCGAAGCGGTGGACGAGCCGCCCGCCGTCAGTCCTGCTTTCACTCCTGCTCCCGTCGAGATCACGCCCCTGCCGGTGCAACTGCAGCCGGAGCCCGTCGTGACCGTGTCGGTGCCCACCAGCACCCGTGAAGAGCCTGTAGCCCTGCCCGTGGCAGATCCTCAGGAGGCTGATGCCGACGACAGTGATCAGCCCCGCCGGCGACGGCGTCGCTCATCGGCTGTGCGCTGAGATCTGACCCTGTGGCCACCGACCCCTGGCTGGGGCGGGACCCGCAGGGTTGCGCCGGCGTCGACGAGGTCGGGCGCGGTGCCCTGTTCGGCCCGGTGTTCGCCGCCGCGGTGGTGTTGCCTCGGGGATCGATCGCTCCTCTGCTCGAGCTCGGGCTCACCGACAGCAAGGCCCTGACAGCCCGTCGCCGCGCCGCCCTCGTGCCGGCGATCCGGCAGTGGGCCCATGCCTGGGCCCTGGGTCAGGCGTCCGCTGCCGAGATCGACCGGTTCGGAATCCGCACGGCCACCGAGCTGGCCATGCTGCGCGCCCTGCAGAAGCTGCCCGCCTCGCCCGAGCTGGTGCTGGTGGATGGGGTGCTCCCCCTGCGCCGCTGGCGGGGCGCCCAGTCCACGCTTGTGCGCGGCGACCGCCTCTGTGCGGCCATCGCCGCCGCCAGCGTGATCGCCAAGGAGGCCCGCGATCAACTCGTGCGTGAGCTGGCCGGGCGCTATCCGGGCTACGGCCTGGAGCGCCATGTGGGTTACGGCACCGCCCGGCACCGCACCGCCCTCCTGGACCAAGGGGCAACGCCGCTGCATCGGCGCAGCTTCCTGGGCCGTCTGCTCGACTGAGCCGGCCCAGCTGCCCGGCCTCAGCTCTGGCGGCACCAGTGCTGGAAATCCTCCACCACCTGCTGGCCCACCCGGCTCTTGATGCCCAGCAGGATGCCCGCCAGCAGGGAGCGGCCGGTGCTCTCCAGCACCCGGGCAGGGATCAGCTTCAGCAGCGGTGGCTGGCTCACCTCCACGCTCAGGGTGGCCTCCCCCTCCAGCCCCTGGTCCCCGGCCACCAGCCAGGAGTGCAGGCTGAGCTGGAAGTCGTCCACCAGTCCCAGCCCCTCCAGCTGACAGTCCACCGCCTCCAGCTCAAGCCGCCCGGGGCTGGAGCGGGTGCGCAGCTCCACCACCGGCTGGATCTGCAGCTGGAACACCTGCAGACGGGTGACGGTGTAGCGGTAGTTCTGGGGAGCCAGCAGCTCCAGCTGGCTGGGATTCAGCAGAGCCTTGACGACCCTGTCCCCCTCGTTCAGGTAGCTGGCCAGTTGATCGCGCTGCTCGCGCACGGGCAGCTCAAGCTGCTGACTGGCGCTGAACGCGAGGGGCATGGCCTGCGGCCCGGCGCGGCATGATCCTATCGGCCCGGATCCGGGCCACCCCTTCCTCCGTTCTGGGCTGATGCGTGTCGCCTTTCTCGGTCCCGCCGGCACCTATGGCGAGCAGGCGGCGCTGCAGCTGATTCAGCTCGAGGGGCTTGCCGATGCGGAGCTGGTGCCCCAGCTGGGTATCCGTGGGGTCGTGCAGGCCCTGGCCGACGCTGACTGCGAGGCTGCGGTGGTGCCTGTGGAGAACTCCGTGGAGGGCGGCGTCACGGCCTGTCTCGATGCCCTCTGGGAGCATCCCGACATCACCATCGCCCGGGCTCTGGTGCTGCCGATCCGCCACGCCCTGCTGGGCAGCGGTCCGATCCAGGGCATCAGCGAGGTGCTCTCCCACCCCCAGGCTCTGGCCCAGTGCAGCCAGTGGCTGGCCGAGCATCTGCCCGGGGCGCTGCAGCTGCCCACCAGTTCCACGGCCGATGCCGCACGCATGGTGGCCGGCAGCCGCTTCCGGGCTGCCATCGCCTCCCGTCAGGCGGCCGCCGAGCACGGTCTCACCGAACTGGCCTACCCCATCAATGACGTGCCCGGCAACTGCACCCGGTTCCTGCTGTTGCGCCGCGGTCCGCGCCGCCGTTCCGGTCCCCTGGCCAGCCTGGCCTTCTCGCTGCGCTCCAACCGGCCCGGAGCCCTGCTCCAGTCCCTGGCCTGCTTCGCCCACCGGAACCTCAACATGAGCCGGATCGAATCGCGGCCCTCCAAGCGGGAGATGGGGGAATACATCTTCTTCGTGGATCTGGAGCTGCCCGCGGAGGACCAGAGTCCGGCCGCCGCCCTGGCCGCTGCCCTCGAGGAACTCGAGCCCCTCTGCGAGCACCTCACGCTCTTCGGTGCCTACCCGCTCACCACCCTGGTCTGAACGGCAGGCTTCACGCCCCGGAACACGCCGAACTGCATCAGTCCCGTGGCAAAGGCCCAGTGCATCAGCAGGATCGTCGGCGTCTCGCGCAGACCCTGCAGCACCGCCTTCGGTCCCAGGCCCAGCACCGCACCGGGACGCCGCACCCCCTCCAGGATCGAGTCGATCCACGACGGCAGGGTGGCTGACGTCCAGTCACCGGTCTCCACCTGCAGTCCACCGGACCAGAGGCTGATCTCGAGGTTCCGGCGCAGGGAGCGGATGCTGGCGAACTCCGGGTGGGCCCACTGCTCCAGCAGCTGCCGCATAACCCAGCGCTCACGCCGGTTCATGGCGCCATCGGCCGGATCGCGGCGGTTCCAGTCCGCCACCGCCAGCCTGCCGCCAGGCCGCAGCACCCGCAGCAGTTCATCGGCGTAGCGTTGCTTGTCCGGCATGTGCGGACAGGCCTCCACGCTCCACACCGCATCGAAGCCGGCGTCGGGCAGATCCAGTGCCAGTGCGTCCATCACCGCGAAGCGGCAGTGGGGCAGATCGTCCGGGGTGAGAGCCCGTGCACGCTCGATCTGGGCCGTGCTGATGCTGATCCCCAGCACGTCCAGGCCGTAGTCGCGGGCGAGGATGCGCGCGCTGCCGCCGATGCCGCAGCCCACATCGAGAACCTGGGCGCCGCGCGGCAGCTGATCGAGGCCGCTCCAGCGCACCAGTTCATGCACGAAGGCCACCTTGGCCGTGCGGAAGTCCACGCCCCCGGGCCCGAGCGGCGCTTCTCCGTAGTGTCCGAGATGGATGTGGTCGCCCCAGAGCCGCTCCAGCAGCTGGTCTTCCGTCCAGCGGTCATAGGCTGCCGCCACACTGCCGGCCCCGGCGTAGCGACGGCTCCGCCGCAGCCACAGGGCAGCGCCGGTCGCGGTTGCGGCCAGCGCCGCCAGGCCCGCTGCCACGGGCCAGCTCATCAGGGTCATGGGTGTTGGAGTGGGCCTGGATGCTGCAGACGGCTTCCGCGGGCCCGGCTACTGGGGCTGGAAGGTGTCCTTGAGCACCGTGCGCGCGGCCAGCTGGCGACGGGTGTGATCGAGCAACTGAAACTCCTGGCGCAGGCGCTCTGAGGTGTCGGTGATCTCCAGCAGTGCCTGCTGGTGATCGGCCACGGGTCCGCCGAGGTGGGAGCCGATCCAGAAGGAGAGTTCCCGGGGCAGATCGGGCAGATCGCTGGGCAACTGGGCCGGTTTGCCGACCAGCTTGGCGGTGAGTTCCACCACGTCGCGCAGGGCCTGCCGAACCTCCTCGGCCAGGCTGTGCACTTCGCTCGGATCGGCTTCCGCCGCGTCTTCGATCCAGCTCACCAGCGCCACACGGAAGGGCGCTTCACGCACGATGTCGAGAACCCGGAAGCGCTGCTGGCCCATCGTGACGATGTTGCTGCGGTCGTCCTCCTGGGTCTGGCAGTGGATCACCTCGGCGCAGCAGCCCACTTCGGCCATGCGCCGCTTCTGGGGATCCCAGCGCACCACGCCGAAGCGCCGGTCTTCGGCCATCACGGTGCGCAGAAGCATGCGGTAGCGGGGCTCGAAGATGTGGAGGGGCAGCACTTCCTGGGGGAAGAGCACCACATCGGGCAGGGGAAACAGGGGCAGCTCCCGTACGGCCAGTTCTGCCATGGCTTTCCCAGGAGGTGCCCCGCGATCCTAGAAACAACCCCTGTGATCCGCGTCGGCCGCGCAACACAGGCATGGGGATCCGCTCAGGTTCAGAACCGGCCTGGACGTCGCCGGACCCGAGCTCAGAGGATGATCAGAGCTTGACTTCGATGTCCACACCGCTGGGCAGGTCAAGCTTCATCAGCGCGTCGATGGTCTTGGCGGAGGGGCTGTAGATATCGATGATGCGGCGGTGGGTGCGGGTTTCGAAGTGCTCACGGGAATCCTTGTCAACGTGGGGCGAACGCAGCACGCAGTAGATCTTGCGCTTGGTGGGCAGCGGAATGGGGCCGATCGCGGTCGCTGCGGTGTGATCGGCCGTTTCAATGATCTTGTCGCAGGAGAGATCAAGCATGCGGCGGTCGAACGCCTTCAGACGGATGCGGATCTTCTGCTGAGCGATGGTGGCGGACATGGCAGGAAAGGGGCGAAGGATGACCTGGCTGTCGCGCCGGCATCCGTACAGGGGATTGTCGAGGTGCTCCGGAAGGGGACTTCACGGATGGGTCGCTGGAGTGGGTAACCCTGGAAGCAGGGTCCGGGGGGTCTGTGGACCCACCCGAACCGCAGGTTCAGCGGGGGATCCCGCCTGGGGTCGCTCAAGTCCGGTCTTCACCTTCAGCGCCTGCTCCAGAATGCCCGTGACGAGCTGCAGGATGACATCTCCCGCCTC
>JALOOQ010000066.1 GCA_025454305.1 Cyanobium sp. Prado107 | reverse complement strand
GTTGGCCGGCCGCACCTCATGGCGGAAGCCGTAGGGATCGGCCTTCTGGTAGCAGTGCCCGTCCTGGTTGCGGATCTCGTACTTGTAGATGGCGCCGGCCTCCAGGCCGGGGATGAACAGCTCCCAGAGACCGCCCAGGCGGCTCTGCATCGGGTGGTGGCGTCCGTCCCAGCTGTTGAACGGACCCAGCAGCGCCACGCTGCGGGCATTGGGGGCCCAGAGGCAGAACATCACCCCGGCCACCCCGTCCAGCTCGGTGAGGTGGGCGCCGAGGCGCCGCCACACGTGGTGATGGTTGCCCTCGGCGAACAGATGGCGATCCAGCTCGCCCATCCACTCCTGGCGGAAGGCCCAGGGGTCGTGGGCCTCATGGCTGATGCCGCCGCGCAGCACCCGCACCCGGTAGCCGCTGCCGGGGGTGTGGGCCAGTTCCGCCTCGAAGATCCAGGGGTGGTGGGGCGTGCCGGTGGCGATGACCTCAGTGCCGATCAGCAGCTCAACCCGCTCCGCTTCCGGCATCCACACCCGCACCACCCAGCGGCCGTCATCGAGAGGCTGGGGGCCGAGCACGGCGAAGGGGTGGTCGTGGCGGCATTCCGCCAGTCGTGTCGCGTCCTCCACCATCCAGTCGAGAGTGGGGACGGGCATGGCAGCTGTGCGCGGGCGCCGCGAGCTTAGGGCGGCTGCCGATGCCCCCCGCCGCGGTCAGGGTCGGGCCTCAGGGGCGGTGCTGCGTTTGAACTGGCGGGGGCGCACCGGCTCCTGGGGGAAGTTCACGCCCACGATCTCGTTGTTGGCGTTGAGGATCACGAACAGGGAATCGGTCACGTCCCTGAACTCGGTGCTCACCAGCACCAGGCGGGTGTCGTCGGCCCGGTCCACCTCCAGCACACGCCCCACCTTCACGAAGCTGCCGGTCTGGCGCTGCAGCTCCTGCCACTTGGTGCGCAGCGCGGCGGCGCTGAACTCCTCCTGCTTGGGCAGGCTGAGAAAGCTGCGCGCCGTCAGGAACTGGCCGGCGCTCAGCGCCACCACGAAATCCCTGGCCACCTTGGCGGTGTCGGCGTCGGTGAGGTCGAAGTGGTAGCCCTCCAGCTCCCCCCGGTCGTTGAACACCATGAACAGGTCCCGGGTGCCGTCGGCGGTGTCCAGACTCGCCTCGACCGTGGTGGTGCTGAGGCCGCCTCGCACGCTGAGCAGGGTCCAGCTCCGCAGCACGGGTTCGCTGCGGATGCGCTCGGCCACGATGGCCGGACTGCTGATCCGCTTCAGTTCCGGGGAGAAGAGGGCGTAGCGGAGGTTGGCATCGCGGGTCTTCGCTGCCTCCAGGAAGCGGTTCGCCGCCGCCCGGGCCTCGGCCACGGTGAGGCTGGCCCGCGGCGTCCCGGCGGAGCCCCGCGCGGGATTGACGCTGCCTGTTCCCTGGGCCATCAGGCCCTGGGGAGCGCCACCCAGGGCCAGGGCCGCGCAGAGACCCAGCAGCAGGGAAAGGGAGCGCGGCGGCACGGCGAAGGGCATCACGGCGGCGGGCAGGGCAGGCCACAGTTTGCCCCAGGATCCAGTCCCTCGACTGGCTCGAGCCTGAGCTCGGCGTTCTGGCAGTTCAGTTCCAGGGTGATCACGCGATGCTCCGGGCCGCTGCCGCCCCGGGGCAGCTCGCCCGTGCCCGCATTCACGGCCACCTGCGGCCAGGCCGCCGCCGCCAGCGACAGCCGCAGCCGCTCCCCGGGCTGCAGCTCCAGCAGCAGGGGCTGCAGCTGCACCTCCCGCCACTCGGCCTGCTGGCAGCCCGCGCCGAGCTGACGGCTGATGCCGGTGCTGAGCTGCTGCACGCCGCCGTCCGGAGTGACCCGGCTGAGAGCGGCGCAGAGGTCGAATCCCGGCTGGTCGGCGCTCATCCGCAGCCGCAGACGGGGGCGGGCCAGCAGTCGCAGCGGCCGTTCCAAGGGAGGACTGGTGAAACAGGCCACGTCGCGCCGCTGGTCCAGATCGCCCCGCTCACAGGGTCCGGCGTCGAGCCCCAGGTGCCCGCCCCGCCCCGGCACCGGTCTCCAGGGATCGTGCACGATCCAGCGCCGCTCGCCACTGTCCGGAGCCGCGGCCTGCGCCAGGCCCGCATCCCCGCCCTTGGCCGGCAGCAGCGCCTGATCCCGGAGCCACCAGCGTCGCCAGGCCAGCTGATCCCGCTCGTCCTGGCTGTCGGCGCCCTCGCCGGAGAGGACGGTGAGCAGGACGGACAGGCTCCACCAGGGTCCGTGCTGGCCGCCCTGCACCGCCACCTCCGGTTCGCCGAACTCCCCGCTCGCCGGATCCTGCAGGTGGTGGCGGAAGAACCGTGCCAGCAGTCCGTCCACCCCGTCGCCCCAGTTCAGGTGGGTCCAGGCGCCGATGCGCAGCAGGGGCCTGCCCCCGGCGGCCCGTGCCCGCCGCCAGAGGTCCAGCACGCCCTCGAGATGGGGGTCGTGCCAGCCACCGATCAGCAGCATCGGCCGCCGCCAGAGGCGCGCCGGCGGCTCATGCACCACCCAGTCCTGCGTGACGGCGGGATCCTGCCCCAGCCAGCGCTGGGCCATGCCCTGGGGATCCAGCTCCTCCAGCAGCTCCGGCCCCTCCTCCAGGAAGCGCCCCGCATCGAGGCTGCGGCGGATGCGCCGCCAGCCCTCCAGGTCGCCGCGGCGCCGGCAGCGCAGCGCGGCCAGCTGCAGGCCCCAGCCCAGCCCCAGGGCCCACCAGTGGGCACCGCCGCTGCAGGCCCAGTGCCGGCACTCATCCAGCCCCGCCATGGCCGGCGCCAGGCAGTCCGGCAGGCCCTGCTCATCGACGGCGTCGCTGAGCAGCTGGGTGAGGCCCTGGTAGGAGAAGCCGTACAGGCCCACGCGGCCGTTGCTGCCCTCCAGCCGCCGCGCCCAGCGCAGGCTGTCGGCGGTGTCGCGGGCCTCCTGCCCGAACCCGGTGAAGGTGCCCTCCGAGCCGCCCTGGCCACGCACGTCCTGCACCACCACCAGGAATCCCTGGGCGGCATACCAGGCGGGGTGGGCGTAGGTGGGGGTGGAGGCGATCGCCCGGCCGTAGGGCTGGCGCATCAGCAGCACCGGCCAGGGCCCCTCGCCAGACGGTTGCCAGATGCGGCTGATCAGCCGGACGCCGTCGCGGCAGCTGAGCCACGCATCCCGCCAGGACACCGGTGCGGCCGTCAGCGCACCTCCGGGCAGTGCATCCCCACCACGTAGGTGATCAGCACCTCAGCGTCCACCGGGCTGAGCCCTTCCTGGCTGGCGATCGTGCGGGTCGCCTGCTTGCTGGTGGCGGAGATGCCCTGGCGGTTCATCTCACGCAGCTGGTTGCAGAGGGCCTTGGCACGGGCCGGATCCCGCCGCACCGACTGCAGCAGGTTCGACTGGGCCAGTGCCGGCGCAGGAAGTCCGGCGCCGGATCCAGCCACCGCCAGCAACGCCAGCACCACCAGCACGCCTTGGAGACCGGTCCATGGGGATCGGTCGGGGCGCCGGCTCGGCGTCAGGGATCGCTGGAGTGCAGCCAAGTCCTGTCCGCGTCTCAACCCATTCCAGATGGGTTCCCCCGTCCCTCGGCCGCAGTGGGGTCAGTTTGCGGCCCGGCGAGCCCGGGCGATCCAGCCCTGCAGGGTGGGCAGATCCGGCGGGGGCATGGCCTGGCCGGTGAGCCGCCGCTGCAGCCGGCCGGTCTGCACCCAGAGCTGCTGCGGGTCGGCACGGGCCAGGCCCCGGGCATCGGCGATGCCGGCGTGGAGCAGCAAGGCGGCCTGTTCCGGTTCCAGACCCACCTGCACCACCAGCCTCGCCTGGCCCCGCAGCCGCCGCAGGGTGGCCTCGCTGGCGCCACCCGAACCCGCCAGCCGTCGCAGCTGGGCATCCGGCAGCTGGGCCAGGGCCGGCCAGCTGGCCACGCCATGGGCGAGCAGGGCTGCCGCCTCGGCGGCGGCGTGCCCCGGCAGCCGCCAGGCCGGCAGGTTCACGGCGTCAGCGTCACCGTGCCCGCGGCGAAGTCGCGGGTGGCTTCGGCCACCACCACCGGCCGGCTGAGGCCGGGGGCCACCCGTTCCACATGGCGCAGGCGCACCCGCACCAGGCCATCCGGGGTGCTGCGGCCGCTGCCGCGCAGGTTCAGGGCCAGCTGGTTCACGGTGGCGGACGCTGTGGCCGGGTCGAGATCCCCCGGCGCTGCCGCCACCACCAGATCGGTGCCGTTGTCGTACACCACCGGCACGCTCAGGGCTCCCTCCACCGTGATCCGCGGCCGGTAACTCACCGCGAAGGCCAGGCAGGAGAGGGCCAGCAGGGCCGTGAAGCTGGTGACGCCCACCAGCCGGAAGCGGGTGCCCCAGCCCAGCAGGAAGGCAGCGAGGGTGAGCAGCGCCAGCAGGCCGCTGGCGGCCCCCAGCCATTCACCGGCCACGAACAGGATCGGATCGGTGCTCATCGTTGGCTGCGCATGCTCGGGAGGTCGTGGTCGGGTGCTGATGCTCGGGTGCGCAGTGATGCCTGAGCACCTGGACCAGGCCCTTATATTGCGGCCCTGGCGCTTCCGGGTTCTCCAGGTTCATGGCGGAGTTGCCACCTCAGGGCCCGCCGCCGGCAAACCCCGAATCCGCCTCGCCTCCTCCGACCTCTCCAGCGCCACCCTCCGGAAGGCATCCCTCCGGCCGGGCCGTGCGCCCGGCCCTGGTCGCCGCCGCCCGGGCCGGCGGTGCCGCCGCGGCCTCGCTCGTCTTCCTCGACCGCCTGGCCGCCGGCCTCTACGAACGCCAGCGGCCCCGTCTGGAGACCCAGCTCAGTGCCGTGCTGGGGCACCCCCTCGAACTCGGTCCCTACCGGGGGCTGGGCTGGAGCGGGCTGCAGGTGGGTCCCAGCCGCGTGCTGCCCCTGCCTTCCTACCCGTCCAGAGTGCAGCTGGCCGGGATCGGCCTGCGTCTCGATCTCCTGGCCAGCCTGCGCCGCCGCCTGCCGGTGCTGGAGGTGAACCTGGAGGGGGTGGAGGCCGAGCTGCGGCCCAACGCCGAGGGCAGGTACTGGCGTCTCCCCACCCTGGATCCAGAGCAGGAGCCGCCCCGCCTCGCCGCCCGCCTGCGGCTGCCCCAGCCCGCCCGTCTGCGCATCGCCCCCGCCGATGCCGACCTGGCGCTGCGCGGCAGCGTGATGCTGGAGCCCCATCGCCGTGAGGCCTCCGCGCTGCTCCAGCTCCGTCCCGGGGCGGCGGGCCGGGCCGGGGCCGGTGAGCTGCAGCTGCGCGGAGGCGGCAACTGGCGCAGCGGCCGCTGGCAGGGGCGGCTGCTCAGCCGCAGCGTCGACCTGCGCTGGCCGGCCGAGCTGCTGGGGCTCGGTGGTGAGCTCGACGGCCGCCTCGATGGTGAGCTGCGGCTGAGCTGGCGTGACGGCGACCCGGACTGCCAGGGCGAGCTGCGGCTGCGTCAGCTCAGCTGGCGCAGCCGTGCGGGCCAGCCGGCGCTCACGCTCGAGCGTCCGCGGCTGAGATGCGATGGCACCGCCGTCAGCCTGGCCCGCAGCGGCTGGCGCTGGGACCGGCAGCGCGGCGAGCTGGGTCTGCGGGCCCGCTGGCGGCCGGACACGGTGGCGCTGGAAACCCTTGAGCTCACCTCTAGCGACTCCTGGCTGCGCGCCAGCGGCCGGGTCAGTCCAGACCCTGCCCTCAGCGGCACCTGGCGGCTGCAGCCTGGCGACATCCCCGTGAACCGGCCGGTCTCCCCCGACCTGGTGGGTTCGGCCCTGACCGGCAGCTTCCGGCTGGGCGGAACCTGGCGCCGCCCCGAGCTGTTCACCCAGCTGCGCCAGGCCGGCAACCCCCTGCTGGGCCCCTGGCAGGCCCAGCTGCGCTGGCGCGATCAGCGGCTGCTGCTCGACCGCCTCGCCAGCCAGCACCTTTCCGCCCAGGGGTCGATGCCCCTCGCCCTCAAGGCGCAGCAGGGGCTGCGCAGCGGGCCCCTGGACCTGCGTCTGCAGCTCACGCGCTACCCGCTCTCGCGGCTCTCGCCGCTGCTGGGGGCCGAGCTGCAGGGGCTGGCGGACGCCAGCGGCACGATCCGCGGTCCGCTCAGCGGTCTGACGCCGGAGTTCCGGCTGCGCCTCGATCAGCCCGGCGCCGGCCCCCTGCTGCTGGCCGAAGCCTGGGAGGGAGACTGGTTCGGCGATCCGGCCGGCGGCGGCCGGCTGCGCATGGCCAGTCGCAGCGACGCTCCCCCCGGGCGGCTCGAGGCCAGGCTGGACCGGCGCTGGGTGCCGGTGGCGGCGACGCTGGAGCGCGATGGCGGCGTGCTGCGCCTGGATGGCTCTCCCCGCGCCTACACCTGGACTGCCCGTGACTTCGCCCTGGCCGGCCTGCGCCTGGCCCTGGGGCCGACGGGCACGTTCCAGCCGCTCCAGGGTGGTCTGTCGGGCTCCGGTGTGCTGGAGCTCCAGCCCCTGGCCTTCCGGGGCCGGGTCGACCTCGACCGCCCTGCCGTGCTGGGGGTGACGGCCCGACGGGTGGAGCTCGACGGCAGCTACCGCGGCCGCCGCTACGAGGCCACCGGCCAGGTGACCGCCCTCGGCGGCGGCACACTCGATCTGGAGTGGAGCGGCCTGTGGCGGGGGGCCTACGTGGCCCGCTTCAGCGGCCGCGGTCTGGATGACGGACTGGTGCGGCGCATGCTGGAGGCCTGGCCCCGCTGGCGCGGGGAGCCCGGCATCGACCCCGGCAGCGCCGCCGATCTCGGCACCCTGCTGATCGACACCTTCGGCGGCACCATCGACGAGCTGCTGCTGGCCCTCAACCAGGCCCAGGCCCGCCTGCGCCAGGCGCTGGTGGATCAGCGCGAACGCCTCACCCCTGCGGAGCGGCTGGAACGGGTGGCGGCCCGCTTCGATCTCGAGGCCGAGCTGCGCGGTCCGCGCCTGGCGGACACCCACATCGACGCCACCCTCCAGGGGCACCTCTGGTTCCCGGGTCAGGACCGGGACGAAGCACTCACCGGCGAGCCTCTGCGGGCCACGCTGCAGGGGCCGGTGCGTCTGGGGGCGGGCAGCTTCAGCCTCTCCGGTGTGCCCCTCTCCCTGCTGGCGCTGTTCACGCCCCTGCCCGCCGACCTGCGCGGCACCCTGGCCTCCCGGGGCCGCTACCGGCTGGGCGGTCAGCCGGAGCTGGCGCTGGAGCTGGCCCTCGCCGACGCCGGTCTGGGGGAGACCGGTCTGCTGCTCGAGCGGGGCACCCTCGAGCTGGTGGAGAACACCATGCAGGTGGACCTGGCCCTGCGGGCCGACGGGGCCGCCAGCGGCATCGACCTGGCCGGGACCGTGCCCCTCGATCCCACCCAGGAGGGGATCGAACTGCGCGTCACCAGCCGCGATGACGGCCTCATTTTCCTCAGCCGGCTGGCCCAGCCGGCCCTGGTCTGGGAACAGGGCAGCGCCAACCTGCAGCTGCTGGTGCGCGGCAGCCTCCAGGAGCCGATCGCCAACGGCTTCCTGCGCCTGCAGGACGGCCAGCTGCGGCTGGTGGACCAGGAGGTGGAGGACCTCCAGGCCACCGTGCTGTTCGACTTCGAGAAGCTGTTCCTGCAGGAGTTCTCCGCCCGGGTCGGCAGCACCGGCAAGCTCAGCGGCAGCGGCAGTCTCGGTCTCTTCCGTGCCCAGAACGGCGCGGAGGGTGAACCGGCCCGGTTGCGGATCGGCGTGGACGGCATGCCCTTCCGGGTGCCCCGCCTGCAGGCCAGCATCGACGGTGAGCTGGAGGTGGGCGGCAGCCTCACCGCCCTGGAGGTGGGCGGCAGCCTGGAGATGGCCAAGGGCTCGCTCAATGTGCAGCCCGGCCGCCTGGCCGAAGAGGAGAACGCCACCCAGACCGTGGCCAGGGTGCAGGACTTCGCCGAGCAGAGCTGGGATTTCCAGCGCCCCCTGGTGCTCCTGGGTCCCGAGCTCGCCAGCCAGACCGGCGTGCAGCTCAGGGCCCTGATGCCCAACGTGAGCTTCATCCGCCTCGACGGCCTGCGCATCGGCCTTGGCTCCGATTTCCGCGTGGTGGTGCCCCAGCTGGCCGACTTCCGGACGGCCGGCAGCCTGCGCTTCGACGGGCCCCTCAGTCCCGACCTTCAGGCCCGCGGCGTGGTGCGCCTGGAGGGGGGGCGGCTGAGCCTGTTCACCACCAATTTCGTGCTCGATCGCAACACCCCCAACGTGGCGGTGTTCACCCCGTCGCTGGGGCTGGTGCCCTACCTGGACATCACCCTGCGCAGCCGGGTGTCCGACACCATCAGTGCCGGCGGGGTGGTGAGCGGCAGCCAGGCCACTTCCAGCTACGCCCCCTCCCTGGCCCAGCTGGAGAACGGCTTCAGTTCCCTCAATCAGCTCAACCTGGTGCAGGTGTTCCTGTCGGTGAGCGGACCAGCCGACCGCCTGGCCGACGGCCTCTCCCTGCGCAGCACCCCGGCCTTGCCGGAGGATCGTCTGCTGGCGCTGATCGGCGGCAATTCCCTGGCCGGCCTCACCGGTCCCGGCGCGGGGGCCGCTCTGGCCACCGTGCTGGGGCAGACCCTGCTCTCGCCGGTGCTCGGCACCCTGGGCGAGGCCTTCGGCCAGCGTCTCAGCTTCGCTCTCTACCCCACCTATGTGAACCCCGCCGTGCGCCGGGGTTCGGAACAGCGCTCGGGCAGAGTGCCGCCGCAGCTGGTGCTGGCGACCGAGGTGGGCGTGGATGTGAGCGAGCGGTTCAATTTCTCGGTGCTCGCGGCCCCCAACCGCACCGACATTCCCCCCCAGCTCACCCTCACCTGGCGGGCCTCGGATCTGGTGAATCTCCAGGGTGCGGTGGACACCGAAGGCGCCTGGCAGACCCAGCTGCAGGTGTTCTTCCGGTTCTGAAATGGCGGCGGCGATGACGGCGGCGATGACGGTGGCCGGCGTGGCGGGTGAGGCGATCGGCGTGGATCTGGGCGGCACGGCGATCAAGCTCGGCCGCTTCGACCACCACGGCACCCTGCTGGAGGCCCTGGACGTGGCCACCCCCCGGCCCGCCATGCCGGGGGCGGTGACGGTGACGATCGCCGAGGCGATCGACCGGCTCGATCCGGATCGCCAGGTGTCGCTGGTGGGCGTGGGCCATCCGGGCCCCACCGACCGCGCCGGCCGCGTCGCCCGCATCGCCATCAACCTGCCCGGCTGGCGGGACGTGCCCCTGGCCGACTGGCTGGAGGCCTTGCTGCTGCGCCGCGTCACCTGCGCCAACGACGCCAACTGCGCCGCCATCGGCGAGCTCTGGCACGGCGCGGCCCGCGGCGCCGGCGATGTGGTGCTGCTCACGCTCGGCACCGGCGTGGGAGGTGCCGTGCTCCTGGGCGGCCGGCTGTTCACCGGCCACCGCGGCGCCGCGGCCGAGCCGGGGCTGATCGGCATCCAGCCCGATGGTCCTCCCTGCAACAGCGGCAACCGGGGCTCCCTGGAGAGCTACTGCAGCATCGCCGGCCTCGCCCGCCTCAGTGCCCTGGAGCCGCGGGAGCTCTGCCGCCGCGCCGATGCCGGCGACGCCGAAGCCCTGGCTGCGTGGGATTCCTACGGCGAGCGGCTGGGGGTGGGGCTGAGCTCCCTGATCTACCTGTTCACCCCCGAACTGGTGCTGCTGGGGGGCGGTCTGAGCGCCGCCTGCCCCCACTTCCTGCCGGCGGCCTGGCGGCAGGTGCGGGAACGGGTGCTGGCCGTGAGCCGCGAGGGGTTGCGCATCGAGCGCTGTGCCCTCGGCAACGGCGCCGGCAGGCTGGGGGCCGCCCGCCTGGCCCTCGACCGGCTGGCCGAAGGCGCTGCCGGTGTCTTGGGATGATGGCCCCATGAGCACCTCCGCGCTGAGCCCCACCACGGTTCCCGACCCCAGTCCCGAGCTGCTGCAGCGCGCCGCCGCCGTACGCCGCAGCGCCAGCGCCCTGGGCCAGCTCAGCGATGCCGAGCGGCGGGCGGCGGTGGAGGCCATGGCCGAGGCCCTCGATCGTGAGCGCGAGCCGATCCTGGCGGCCAACCGCGCCGATCTGGAGGCCGCCGCCGCCGATGGCCTGGCGCCGGCGCTGGTGGCCCGGCTGAAGCTGGATGCCGCCAAGCTGGATGCCGCGATCCAAGGGGTACGCCAGGTGGCGGCCCTGCCCGACCCGCTGGGGCGGCGCCAGCTGCACACCGAGCTCGATCAGGGACTGGTGCTGGATCGCGTCACCGTGCCCCTGGGGGTGCTGGGGGTGATCTTCGAGGCGCGGCCCGACGCGGTGATGCAGATCGCCTCACTGGCCATCCGCTCCGGGAACGGCGCCCTGCTCAAGGGGGGCCGGGAGGCGGCCCGCAGCTGCGCCGCGATCCTGGCGGCCCTGCGGGCGGGCCTGGCCGGCGGCGCCGTGGACCCCGCCGCCCTGGAGCTGCTCACCAGCCGCCAGGAGAGCCTGGCCCTGCTGCGCCTGGACGGGCTGGTGGATCTGATCATCCCGCGCGGCTCCAACGCCCTGGTGCGCTTCATCCAGGACAACACCCGCATCCCGGTGCTCGGCCACGCCGATGGCGTCTGCCACCTCTACGTGGACCGGCAGGTGGATCCCGATCAG